>JBEQBX010000009.1:0-51057 GCA_041639595.1 Porphyrobacter sp. | reverse complement strand
CTTCGTTCCTTCGTCACTACGACGAAGCCCCAACCCTCCTTAAATCACAACCTCAAATCTGTGCCATTGGTGCTGACGGGGGACAGATGCGTTGTCGCATCGCGCGAACAATAGGCGCCGACCTGTTCGTTCCAGAGCGAGTCGATCCCCCATTCGGAAAGCGCGATGCGATCCTGCAGTTCGGCGGCGGCTTGCGTATCGCCGAGCGCCTCTGCCAGCACCAGCAGATCCCGATTGGAGCGTAGCAGTTCCATGGACATGCCCACATCGACCATGCGGAACGGCCCATGATCGGCGATGGTGCGGTGGTCCCATCCGTTCGCCCGGCCGAACTGGAGGATGGCGACATAGCGGTCGTATTCCTCCTGCATGGGACGCATCCCGGCATCGACATGGCCGGTGTCGCGGCGCTGGTAAGTGCCGACCCCGCTGGTATCGACACGGGCAAGAGCATCGTCCCACTCGCTGGAATTGTCGCGGCCGGTCTCCCAATTGTGGGTGACCATCACGAGGCCATTGTTCAATGGATCGCGGTAGGTGTGGAACCAGCGGTGGCTGGCGAGACAGGCGCGGTACATCGCCGCCATTCGCGGGCAGGCGGGATCGGCCCCTTCGTCCTGCCACAGCTTGCGCAGGATGGTCGCCAGCACCGGCGGCTGTGTGATGCCGGACGTCGGCGGCGTGTGGCCCGTCCCCCACACGTCCGGGCCGGGGAAATAGCCTTCGTCACGCTGGTGGAACACAATGTGGGGGATCATGCCGTCTGGCCACTGGGCAGAAACCAGCGTCTCGATCTCCTGCCACGCCCTGTCCCGGTCGAAGGTCGCAAAACCCAATGCGACAAATGCGGAATCCCAGTTCCACTGGAAGGGATACAGCCCGTGGGTCGGCACGGTGTATCCGCCGCGGTCGTTGCGCCGGAGAATATCGCGCGCTTGCCGGTCGAGGGCGGGATTGCGGCTCATGAAGGTGCTCCCACGGCGATCAGCCGGATATCGTTGACATTGGTGCGGGTCGGGCCGGTCTTCACCAGTCCGCCCAGCTGCGCGAACAGATCATAGGTGCGGTTCGCCTTCAGAGCCGCTTCGCAGTCTGCTGGCGCGGCGCGGTTGGCGGCATCGAACCAGCCCCCGGCGTTATCCTCGCTCCCGTCGATGCCGTCGCTGTCGCAGGCGAGCGCGGCGATCGGCGCGCCTTCGGGAAGGGCCGCCATCAGTCCGGTCAGGTATTCAAGGTTTGGTCCGCCCCGGCCATCGTGGGCGCGCACTTCAACGGTCAGTTCACCGCCTGAAATCAACAGGCATGGCTGGCCTTTTGCAGCGTATTGCAGCGCCAGCGCCGCATGCTTGCGGCCGGTTTGCGCAGCATCGCCGGAAAGCTCATCACCGATGCCGATCACTGGCCATCCCATCGCCTGCGCTGCTTGGTTCGCCGCATCGAGCGCCGTTCCGGCATCGGCAATGACATGAACCGGATGCGCCGGTGCCAGCGGCGGCGCTGCGGCGCGTATCAGCGCGGCAAGTTCAGCGTCTACCGCAAAGCCGCTATCTGTCAGCACCGCCAATGCACGATCAGGCTCGAACCTGCTGGCGATCGACGGGCCGGACGCGACCACGGCTGGATCGTCGCCCACCACATCGGAAATGACAAAGCTGTGCATGTCCCCCGCCGCTGCCGAAGCGGCGGCGGCCAACCGCCCGCCCTTCACCTGCGAAAGATGCCGGCGGACAAGGTTGATTTCGGTAATCGCAACGCCGGATTTGACGAGGTGGCTGTTGATCGCAGCCTTGCGTTCCAGTGACAGGCCGGGGATCGGATCGACCAGTAGCGACGATCCGCCGCCGGAAATAAGGAATATCACCCGGTCGCCTTCGCGCGCCGTGGCGGCCAGTTCGCGGATGCGGCGCCCCGCGGCAAGGCTGGCGGCGTCGGGCACCGGATGGCTCGCCTCGATCACGATGATGTCACCGGTCGGGGCTTTTGCCCCATGACCAAAACGCGTGACCACGCAGCCGGTGACGTCGCCGGTCATGTGCGCGGCGGCAATTTCCGCCATGGCGGCAGCTGCCTTGCCGCAGCCCAACACGATCGTGCGACCGCTAGGTCGACCAGGTGGTAACAGCGGCACCAGCGTGGCAGGCGCGCTGGCGGCGTCCACTCCGGCCTGAAAAATTGCAATCAATTCGTCGCGCAGCAGCATTGCGGCCCTCTTCCCCCGACAAGCCCGGGGATGGTGCGCATCCGCCGGGGTTGCGGCATCATGCCACAACCCCGGCGCTGGCGTCAGAAGTTGAACGTCGCGCGGGCGGTTATCCGGCGGGGGAGCACCGGACGCCCGACGAAGAACGCTCCGTTGGCGACCTGATTGACGTCCTGACGGGGCGAACCTTCGGTCACCGCATCAGTATCGAACAGGTTGAACACATTGACGCTGAGCCGCAGCGTCGAACTGCCCATGCCCATCGTGTAGCCGGCATCAAGGTTGGCGATGTTCCAGCCGTCCAGCTCGATGGCGTTGTTGGCAGCCGTGAAGTTCGGCCCGGTGTAATTGGTGAACAGCGACAGATCGAATGCGCCGTCATCGTAGTACAGCCCGGCGTTATACAGCCACTCCGGCTGACGATCGACCGCGTTGCCGATATTGCCCGGTGCAGTGTCAAAGGCGGTAAATTCGCTCTGCTGCCAGGTCACGTTGCCGCTGAAGCTGAGGTCGCCGATGATGCGGACATCGATCGTGCCTTCCGCGCCGAAGCTTTCCGTGCCGACCAGGTTGACCCGTTCGACCAGGCCGCCCGCGCCGTCATTGACGAACAACACCTGACGGCGGTTTTCAAGGTTGGTGTAAAAGCCCGCGAAAGTCAGCGACAGGCCCGGCTGGCTGATCTTGATGCCGGCTTCGCCCTGCTTGATGATTTCGGCATCGAAGCTCCCCGTGCCCGGCGCAACGCTGGCATTGGCGGCGGTGCCCGCAGTCAGCGGGCGGAACCCGACCGATCGCAGTTCAGGGAAGAAGAACCCGCGCGAAGCGTTGGCATACAGGCTCATGCTGTCGGACAGCTTATACAGGGCGCCTGCGGCCACTGCCCATTCAGTTGCCGAAACATCGCCCGTCAGGAAGCCGCCATTGCCCCAGATCACATCACGCAGCGCCGCCGAAAGGTTGGGTGTGGCTGCATCGGTGATCGTGGTGGAGCTGCGTTCGCGGCTGATTTCACCGTTCAGATGTTCAAGACGGAAGCCGATGTCGAAGTTGAACCGGTCACCGATCTTCATCTGATCGGCCAGATAGACCGCATAGCGCTCTGCCGAATGTTCGTTGTTGACGTAACCGGCCCCGGCATTGAGCAGTCCGTTCCGCGAAACGATCGTCTGCGCACCGGTGGTGGGGTTGCGGACGGTCAGATTGACCAGCCGCGGACGGTTGTTCAGTTCGGCAAGGTAGGTCGTCGTGGCGTTGAAATCACCCGCCGTCGCGTTGCCGTAAAACCCGCCCAACGTCAGCGCGTGATCCACAGTGCCGGTCTGGAGCGACTTTGTCAGGTTCAGTTCGGCGGTGAAATCTTCCACCGGCCGGTCACGATCGGTAAAGCGGTTGGCAAACAGCAGGAAGTTGGCCGGAACCGCGCCGCCGCCTTCAAAGCTGAACTGGGCGTTGGCCAGTGTTCCCAGATTGCGGTTGGTAAGGAAGCTTTGCTGTGTTTCCGGCACGTTCACCAAGCCGTCGCCGTCCGACCACAGGCCGAACTTGTGCTGCTAATCAGAATATTTGAAGCGCCCGTTGATGCCCCAGCCGCTGTCGCCGAAATCCTTTTCGAACGTCAGGCCGATCATCCCGCCTTCGGTGGCGACACCATCGTTGATTTCTGAATTGAAGCGCTGACCGCCCGGAATGTTGAAACCGAGATCGGTTGCGAACTGGTTCTGCACCGAATTGACGATTTCGCCATCATTGCCGCGCAGACGGTTGCGGGTCGGGCCGTCAAGCGGGACCGGCAGATAGAAATGCGTGCGGTCATTGATGTACTGACCGATCAGCTTCACGTTGCCGCTGCCGTCGGAGAAGCGGTATTCCAGATTACCCCGGATCTGGCCGCCCGCGGTGTCCAGATTGGTGTCGATGGGGCCATCGTCCACGCGGTAGAAGCCTGACACGGCGAAGTAGAGGTTGTTGCCCAGCGGGCCGCTCAACGCCAGGTCGCCGCGATAGCGACCACGCTCTGCCACTTCGAGCTGGGCTGTGCCTTCAAGCTCGTCACCGCCGGACTTGCTGATGTAGTTGATCACACCCGCCACGGAACCGGGGCCGAACAGGTTGGACACGCCGCCGCGGACGAATTCCAGCCGGTCAATGCCCAGATCGTTGCGGGCATAAACGTCGTAAGCCGACGAATTCAGCCCGAAGGACGAAAGCACTGTGATCCCGTCATACATCAACGGGGTGAACTGGAACTGCCCGCCTGAAGGAAGGCCGCGGATGAACACGTTCGACGCGACTTCACCGCCGCCGCCGTCCGCCTTGATCGACGGAATGGTGTTGAGAATATCGGCCTGGCTGGTGACGCCTGCGCGGGCCAAAGCGGTGTCATCCAGCTGCGAAATGGCGAGCGGCGTATCGAGCGCAGCACGCGAACGGCTGGTGCCGGTGACGATGATTTCCTGCCCGGCAATCGGCTCTGCTTCTTCAGCAGCGGCCGCAGCCGAATCGCTCTGCTGGGCCAGCGCCGCAGCGGGCAAAAGGGCTACAAGGGACACTCCGGCCGCAGCCAGTCCAAGAAACTGCTTCATTGATCCTCTCCTCACCTGAGCCCATAGCGTGAGCCTCTTGTCTGGAGACGTATCAGTGGCCACCAGCCATTACAACCCACGGTAGGTTTTATTCGAGTGATAATGTTGCCCGTTTGCATCACCTCTGCGAAAGTGCGTCAGTGAGCACGCCAATTCTGACAGATCCGTTCCAGCGACCTTCGGAAAGCGAGGCCAGCATTCTTGGGCACGTCCTGAGAAATCGCGGCACGACCCAGCCGGAAATCGCCCGCCAATGCGGCCTATCGCAACAGACCGTATCCCGCCTTGTGATCGAACTGGTCGATCGCGGCGCGCTGCTGCTGGGCGATCGCAAGGCGAGCGGACGGCGCGGTCAGCCCAGCCTGTCGATCGCAATCGATCCGCATTACGCCTATTCGTTGGGAGTGGCGTTGATGACCGATGCGATGTCCGTGCTGTTGATGGATTTCGCCGGAAACGTCGTCGATTATGACTATGTCGCCATGCCCGCCATGACTCGCCGCGCGGTATTCGAACGGTTGGGCGAGGTCAGGGACCGGTTTCTGGAACGCACCCCGCGGGCGCGCGAAAGGTTGACCGGCGTCGGCATCGGCATCTCGGGCTACTGCCTTGATGGGAAGTCACGCTTCAACCCGCCCCGATCGCTCGATGATTGGGCGATGGTGCCCATTGACGAGTTGTTCAGCGACGCGCTGGGCCTGCCCGCATGGGTCGAAAACGACGCGAATGTTGCGGCCATCGGTGAAAGCTTTCTTGGTGCGGGCCGGGATCATGCGGACTTCGTCTATGTCTTCATGGCCGCGGGACTTGGCGGAGGGGTGGTGATCGATCACCGCCTGATGCGCGGCAAGCACGGTAATGGCGGCGAGCTCGGGTTGATACTGCCGTGGCGGCTGTTTCAGCTGCCAACGCTGGAAACGCTGCTTCAATCTGTGCGCAAGGCTGGAGTAGAGCTGGAGGGGATCTCGCAGATGCTTTTGCGGTTCGACCCTGACTGGCCGGGAGTCGCGGAATGGATTGAGCAAAGCCGTGATCCCTTGTCGCTGATCGCCTCGTCGATCGCTGCGTTGCTTGATCCCGATGTGATCGTGCTCGGCGGCCGCATTCCCCGCGTGCTGGCGGAAAAAGTCATTCCAACCATCGAGTTGTTCGACGATGCCCGCCGCCAGGAACCGCGTCCACTGCCACGCGTGATGTTGTCGCAGACGCGGGTTGATGCCTGCGCGATTGGCGCGGCCATGCTGCCGCTGGAACAGCAGTTTTACTCAAGCATGCTATAGAGCCGCTGAGATGCAAAATGCCGGGGTGAGCTTGAAGGGATCACCGGCCCGCCGATCGAACGCCACTACCTCGGCGGATTTTTGCAAAACACTCGGCACGCATCCACCGAACAGCGGGCATCCACGCTTCTGGCAATACCAGTCAACCGGATCGAAATTACCGAAATGATGGCGCAAACTGGCATCGGGGAGCAGTCAGATCCTGGGCATCCCCGCTACCGCGCCACTCAATCAGCCAACGCAGCCTGTTCCGCCGCCTATTGCACCTGCGCGCGGAAGCGGATGGTGAAGTTTGGTTGAGCAGTGGCGCTGGTTGTCCCGGCCAGACTGCCGGCGGGTTGGATGCGGATGCCGCGCACGTTGGGATCAAAGCTGCCGACCGGCACGTAGGTATACGGCGTTACCCCCCCCGGTGCCGACGAGAACCGCACCATTGTAGCCGCATTGAAGGCGGTGAGCCCGCTGCTTGGCGTCCCGTTGGTGAAGGTCACCGGCGTCCCCACGGCAAAGGCCATGTTCGGCGGCATGACGTCGGAGATGACGAGCGTGTCCGCTTGCACCGCCACGGTCCCGGCATTGCGTACGCTGATCGCGTATTCGACGATCGCTCCGGGGATCAGCTTGGGGTTATTGGTGCCGTTGACCGGATCTGAAATCACCCTGCTGGTCTTGTCGATCACCAGCGCCGCTGTCGCGCGCCGGGAATTGGTGATGACGCAGGTGACAGCATCGCCAAGGCGCAGCGTGATCGCTCCGCCGGGTGCCGTTGGTAAAGCCGTGGTCGATCCGGGTGCCGCGTTGGTGCAGGCGATTGTCGCAATGTAATTCCCAAGCACCGCGGTGCCTGCGGCCACTTCATCCACTGTGTAGGCCTGCCCGGTTACCACCTGTACAAAGTTGGTGTCGCCGCCTGTCACTGTGCTGCCGATGCCGCTGGTGGTTGCTGATGCGACCACCGCGGTGCCGTTCATGACACGCATCGTGAACTGGTCGGTATCGAACCTGCGCACGCTTCCCAACGCCTTGTTAACCCTGATCCGCGGCAGGGCGCCCAATGTGTAGGTGCAAAGCAGCGATTCGCCGAATTGCAGCTGGCCGATGCTGGTGTTCGTCGTCACCAGGTTGTTCGGTAGGGCGCTGCGGGTCGGGCCGGACGTGTTCACACAGATCAGGCTAGCCGAATAGGCGGCGAGGGTGCTGACGCTGCCGCCCGCCATCGCCACTCGGAGCGTCAAGGGGATGCCAGCCGACATGCTTAGCGGTGCGGTGCTGAAGGGACCGTTGGCGGTGCCGCTGGTCACGCCGCTGCTGATCGCG
Source organism: Porphyrobacter sp. (assembly GCA_041639595.1). Taxonomy (GTDB): domain Bacteria; phylum Pseudomonadota; class Alphaproteobacteria; order Sphingomonadales; family Sphingomonadaceae; genus Erythrobacter. Next base: position 43,675 of record JBEQBX010000009.1, on the reverse strand, counting down.
GTGTTGGTGGCGGTCGAGGCGATCTGGAATTGGAACTGGTCGGCAGCATTGGCGCGCAGGCCGAGGATCTGCGTCCGGAGCTGGATTGTGGCAAAGCGGATCGCGAACATCACGCCCTGCAAGCCGCCGGACTGAGTTTCCACCGTCACGCTGGTCGGGCTGTTGCTGCCGATGATGTACCCGCCCACCGTACCGGGCGTCCCGGTGACAGTGACATTGCCGGTGCCGACGCCGGCAATCGGCGGGAAAAGAGATCCACTGATGGGCGGCACGGAATCCAGCAATTGCCATGCTCCGCCATTGGTCGACATGCGCAGCGCTTCACCGTCGTTGCTGGATTCGGCGTCAGCGACGACAAAGGAATAGACGGTCACGCCGCCGCCGGCAGGCGGGGTGACGGCGATGTTGGTCAGCGCGATCCGGCTGGTGCCGGCCGCAGCGCTGTAAAGCACAGGGCGGCCCGGAATGCCGATAAACGCGCTATTGCCGACCGCAGCGCCGCCCCACGATGGCGCGGTGACCGCGTTATAGGCCGGGGCGGTGCCGGTGACCCGCGCGTTGAAAGTCAGCCGTGAACCATCGGGCAGGGTGAAGGTCATGTTCTGACCCGTTGTGCTGCGCGCGGTGGTATCGTTGTAATTGCCAAGGTTCAGCCAGCAATATGTTTGCCAGCTGGCGGGCGCGGTGCCCTGCGATGCTGCCTGCGCGCAGTCCTGCGCCTGTGCCGCCGGACTCCACATCAGTCCGCCGAGCAGCAGTATCAGCGCCAGAAATTTGCGCAGCATCGTCCCGCCTCCTGTCATGCAGCGGGCATAGGAAATCATGGTAAACAAGCGATTAGCGCTTTTGTTTTTGAAAGCTGCCGCCATCATCACCGCCCCAGCCCGAGGAAGCCGAAGCTGTCGGCGTCGATCATCATGCGAATGGCTGCGAACGCGCCTTGATTGGTGTTGCGGGCCGCGCCAAAATCGCCGTCGCGGAAACCTTCGATATTGTAGCCGACTGTCAGCAGCATTCCCTTGACCGGCACCACGCCGACCGTCGGACCGTAGGAGAAGTTGGCGGTTTCATCGTCGATATTGCTGCGCACTGTGGTGCTGGCGCCGATTTCGATCCGTTCGCCGATCCCGATGCGCGCGTCGCCCCCTACCAGCACTGATGTGCCGGTGAATTCGGTGCCTTCGAAAGCATCCAGATTGTGGCGTGCGCCAAGGAACAGCGCGAATTCGTCGCGGCGCACTTCGGCCCCGTCCACTTTGCCGCGCGGGCTGAGATTGCTGGACAGGCTGGCGACCACGCGGCGCGCGGTGGCATCGCCATCCACCGTCAGCGCGGTGCGTCCTGCGCCGCCCGCACCGCCGACTTCGCCTGCAACCGCGCCGGTAATGGCGTCACTGCGATATTCGACCCGGCCGAGCATCGCCAGCGGAGAGCTGTCAGGGCGGTGGGCAAAGGCGATGCTGGCGTCGATGATTTCGGCAGTTGCGCCGCCAACGGCTTCCGAATGGGTCCAGGTCATGCCCGATCCGACCAGGCTGCCTTCGCCAAGCTGGCGGATCGCGCCGACCAGCGCGCCTTTGCGGTCGGCGGTTTCGCCATCGCGCATTTCGCCGCGGGCGGTGACGCTCCAGCGGTTCTTGCGCCAGGCAGCACCAAAGGTGACGGCGGTGAAATCTTCAAACAACTGGCCGCCGGTGATCTGACCGCCGCTGGCCGCGGGCTGGGCAGGGTTGATGACACTGGCTGTCCGCGGATTGCCGCCCAGCGTACGGTTCCCGTCGACGGTCGCGTCCACTGTCAGCGCGGGGCTAACCTGCAAGGTCTGGGAAACCCCGAAGGCGGCAAAGCTGCGGTTGCCGTTTTCGCCGATGGTTTCCTGACCCAGCGAAGTAGTGACCTGTCCGCCCTGCCATGGCGAGACTTCGATCCCGCCGCGCAACTGGCGCGCATCCACGGTGCTGCCATCGGCCACTTCGTAGCTGCCGACCAGCCGGATGTCCTGCGTCACCGCGTAACGCAGCCCCAGCCGGTGGCGCGCGGGCAGATCGAGGCTTTCAGCCGCGGCCAACGCAATTGCGGTGCTGGCTGATACTTCAAGCTTGTTGTCCATGAGGCGCTGTGTCGCGCCGACTTCAAGCACGGTGGAAGAAGCGGTGGTGCCATCGGCAAGCCGGTCGTTGAAATGGGTGACGCCAACGCGCAGATCGCCGTTCTGTCTGGTCAGCACCAGCTGCCCCTGCGCAGCGCGGCGGCGGCTGGGATCGGACAGGCTTTCGTCCTGCCACAGGCTGGTCATGAAGCTGAGATCAGGCTTGATCAGCACACGGCCGTCCACGCCCACCTTGCGCCGGCCACGTTCGGCTGCGTTCTGCTGACCGATGCCGTAATCGGCGTCGATTTGGCGGGCATAGGCGACGACATCGACCGTACCGGTCTGGTGCTGCACCTCGGCAATCCAGCCGGTGGATTCGTCACCATCATTGCTGCTGACGCCGATTTCGGCGCGGATTTCGGTGTTGGCGCTGACTTGGGCGAGCAGATCGACAGCGCCGATATGGATGCGCTGGGTCTGGCCGTTGCGGTTATCGACCCCGGCATCGGTGATCGCGGTGGCGCCGATGCGGACGCGGCCATCTTCGCTGGTCCAATCGGCGCGCGCGCCTGCGTTCAGTTCGGCCTCGCCGGCGCCATCGGTTTCGAATTCGATGACGATGAATTGGGGGTTCAGGTTTTCATCGCGGCTCAGGACTGGCGCGGCAAAGCTGATCGAGCCTGACAGCAGGTCAATATTGTAGTCGGTGAAGCGGGTCAGTACCCGGCTGGACACGATCACTTCCGACCGGAACCGGTCGCGCACTTCGATGGTGACGCGTTCGGAATTGGCGAGGATGCGGCGGCTGGACAGGCTGTAGGGGCCGGAAATGCCCTGACCCTGGATTTCCTGACGCTGGAACCGGCTGGCAATATCTGCGGCGAAGCCCTGCGCCTTGACCCCGCCGACGCGCGCTTCGGCCATCACGCCGGTTGCGGTGCGGTTGTAATTGGCAAGGCGGGTCTGATTGAAGGCGGTCTGGAAGTCGCCATACAGCGCATAGAACGTTGCGGTTTCGATGCGGACATACAGCTTTTCTCGGCTGGCTGCATCGAACTGCCGGGCCGACGCATCGCCGAACACCGTGTAATAGGCGGCCGGATCGATCGCGCCCAGCACGCGCTGGTCTTCGCGCTGCTTGGCGCTGTCATAGGCGAGGGTGACGAGGTATTTGCCCAGCACCCGGCCCTTGGCATAAAGGGCAACGCGCGCATCATCGCCCAGATCGCTGTCGAACTGGCCGGCGCGCTCCATGTTGTCGGCGACAGAGCGTGCGCCCACGGTGCCTTCGGCCAGGCCGATTACGGTCCATTCGATATCGCCCGGCTCAACCCATGCTTCCAGTTCCTGACGGCGGGTAATCTCGCCATCATCGAAGGCAAAGGCGAGCCGCAGCGATCCACTGACCATGGTGGGCGCGAGCTCGATCTTGGCGATGCCTTCGGTGCCTTCGACCACCCAGCGCGCGGCCATCGGGGTGGTGCCAGTCAGCTGGTTCAACTGCTGACGATCCATCTGCTCGGCGCTTTGGTAAGGGGCGTTGAGAGTGAAGTTGCCAGAGATGCCTTCGCGCAAGGGGCGGCTATTGCGGTCAAGCACGCGGATCGCCACCACAGGGCGGGTGCGGCCATCAGCGACCAGCTGCGATTGCTGGGGCAGAAATTCGACCTTGGCGGGCGCGCGGGTGAAGAACACTTCGCGGGTGAAAGTCCTGGAGACTTCACCGAAGGAGTTGATGATCCGCGCTTCGAGCATGGTGCGGTCCGTCGGCAATTGCACGCCGCGCCACTGGCTCACGGCCCACTTGCCGCGCTCCGGCGTTTCCACTCCGTCAAAGGCGAGCGGATCGACCGGTTTGCCATCGACCAGCAGTTCGACTGTCTGCCCGCGGCGGTGACGGATCGCAACGCGAATGGCAGGCGCGCGCGGGTTGGCGTCAATGGTGGGGGCAAGGAAGCCGTCCTCCCCATCGCCGAGCGACAGGAAATCGGTGACCGCGGCGCCAGCATCGGCGGGGTCGCCGGTAGGGACAGCTTCGGCGGCGGTTTCAGCGGCAGACTCGGCGATGACGGCAGGCATTGCGCCTTCGGGCACGACGGCATGGAAATCGGCGACCACCAGGCTGCCGCCTTGTCCCACGGCAAAGCGCGAGAAATCGCTTCCGGCATTGCGGGTGGAAGCGGTGCAATCGGCCATGCGCGAACCTTCCGGCAGGGTCATGCGGGCGACCTGCACCACGTGGGTGCCGGGTACGACGCCTTCGAAATGGTAACGGCCATCGGCATCGGTGATCGCAAAGCTGCCGTCTTCCAGCATCATCCGCACTCCCGCGATCCCGCGGCGTTCGGCTTCGGCCAAGGTGCAGTCGCCCGCGGTGATGCGGCCGATAATGGTCATGCGGTCGGCGATGCCTTCGCGCAGCAGATCGACTGCCGCGCTGGCCCGCGAAGTCCGCCCCAGCGCATCGCCGACCAGCGCATCATTGACGACCCGGCCCGCAGGCGCATCGGGTCGCACGCTCATCGCATAGGTTACGCGTGCGGTGGCGCCAGCGGCCAGATCGCCGATTGCGATGGTCAGCACGCTGCCATCGGGTGAAATCGTCGTCGCACCTTGCGGCGCAGGTGCGCCATTGATGCGTAGCGAATCCGCCCGCAGTCGCAGCCAGCGGGAAGGCGTATCCTTCAGCGTCACGCCGCGGCGCATGCGGTCTGTTTCAGTGTTGCCGATGGTGACGGTGTAGAACACCACATCGCCCGGTGCCGCCTGCGCACGAGAAGCCACCTTGGCGATCACCAGATTCTGCGCCGGACGGTCAACCGGCAGGTCAACTTCAAAGGGCACCGGGTTGTCGAGCACGAAGACATCGCCGAACGATCCTTCGCGGATCACAAAGGGGCGGCCATCGGCGCGGGTGACCCGGGCCAGCAGATCGCGCGGTGCGGCCGACGGCGCGGTATAGGGTGCAGGTGGTTCGACCGACAGGCGGTAACGTCCCTGAGTGGTCAGCGGGAACCAGAATTCCCCCGGGCCCATCGGCACGCTGCGGCCGGCGCCGTCGACAATCGCCTGACCCGAAATCACGCTGGAGGGCCATGGCGTGACGCCGTCTTCGGCAAACACGGTGGCAGCAGCGCCCGTATCGGCGTTGATCAGGCTGACCCGTGCGCCATCCACAGCGCCGCCGGTTTCGCTGTCGAACACAACGCCGAAGGGATCGACCAGCACGGTCACGTCTGCCGAAACCATGATGGCGTCAGTGCCCGGCGTCATTCCTGCGATGGTAATGCGGGATTCTGTCCCCACACTAAGACGGCAATCCTCACGCACCAGCGGCGGGGGCATGCGCATTGTATCGATCACACCGGTGAACACGCCGCTATCGGGCGCGGTTTCGAACACGGTCATCGTTTCGCGATCGCCTTCGGTGGTGGTCAGCACCACGGTCAGGCTGTCAACGGCAGAAGGATCGCGGTTTGCGGCGGCGGCGGTGATCTGGAAGAACAGCGGCTCACCACCCTTCAATTGATCGGTCGGCTGCACGCGAGCGGTGGCGACCGATGACAGGGCAAAGCCGCCCGGGGCCGTGTTGGCAGTGCCGGTGCTCGAAACGCTTTGGACAGTTCCGGTCGCAGCCCCGCATTGCGGCGTGCGATAGACCAGATCCGATCCTGTGCCGGGCGCGCGCCGGAACACGCTGATGGACGGCGGTGCCGGCGGAAGTGTGCTGACATCGAAGCGCACCGGATTGCTGGCAACCCGCTGGCGCGATCCGTTTGCATCCCAGCTTGCTTCGGCAATATTGGTGACGGTGCGCACTGATGCACCGCCTGCGGTCTGGGCGTGAACCCCCTCCTGCAGCGCGCCAAACGGCAGCAGCACTGCAAGCAGTGCCGCTGTTACGCGCCGCAAGGAGGGGGATACACGCAAGACCCGGTTCCTGATCGCTTAGTCGATCACGACTTGGAAGTAGAGCGAGCGGGTGACGCCTGCCGCGAGATCGCTGAGGCTGCCCGAAACGCGGTCCTCACCGGCCGGACCGACGCCAGCGGCATAGATGCCGCCCGCCGTGCCGCTGGTGCAGGTGGCGTTGCCGTTGATGCGGATCGAGTCGGTCACGAAGGTCACGTCGCCCGGCAGGTTGTCGGTCACGGCGATGTTCGTCGCAGTTGCCGCACCCGAAGCATTGGCCACGGTGATGCAATATTGGACCGTTGCGCCCGGGATCGCCTTGGGATTGTTGGTCCCGTTGACCGGATCGCTGACAACGGTGCTCGATTTGGCAACCGTCACAAGCGCGCCCGAAACGCTGAATCGGCCGGTATCGGAGAACGCCCCGTCGCGCGCGCCGTCGGTATCGCCGGTGCCATCGAACAGCACAGTGTCAATGCCGGCCGTGTTGGCTGCGGATTCGACCAGTTCGGTCCCCAGCGCCGCAGCGCCGCCGCCAGCATGGGCATTGGCGGTGAGGGCCACATCGAATGTGTTCCCGTTGACCGCGTTGATGCCGATATCGGCCACCACGATCACGGCAACAGTGACGCCCGTGGCAGACGACCCGACTTCATCAAGGTAGGTGATCGGGCCGGCAGCGAGCTCGGTATTGCTCAACACACGGTCGCCGTCGGTGTCGCGATAGACGCGGAAGTTGTTGATGTTGCTGGCCGTACCGCCGGTCAGCGCCGCGCCCAGGGCAAGGTCGATGGTGCTGTTGGACAGGTTGGTGACGTCAAACGCAATCGCCCGGTCAGTCTGCCCCGGGCCTACGCTGGTGCCAACGGTCGCATTACCGACGTAGGTGACGTTGACGTTCACACGCTGGTCGACGGTGAAGCTGTTGCTTGCCGCCTGGGCGTTCTGGGTCACTCCGTTCACGTTGAAGCTGACGGAGACATTGTTGGTGATGGTTGAACCTGCGGTGGTCCCTTGGGCCATCGCAGGGGCGCTGGACATCGCGACGAGCGCAATCGCGCTCACCGCACCCAGCAGCTGCTTGGTGGTTTTCATTGGTCTGGTCCCGAGTGTAGTTCCTGCGCCATGATTGCCGCCCGCAGGATGTGGCGGTTATCTCCCGCTGGTCAGCGGATGATGGCTGGATAGGTGAGCCTGCCCGACGCGCCGGGCGCGACTGTGGCCAGCACCCAGCGAACGTGGGTCACGTCGGCATGGGTGGCAGGACGTGCGGTGCCGTCGGCATTGGTCAGTGTCAGCGTGCCGATCGTGCCCCAGGTCTGGCCCCCGTCCACCGACACGTCCAGCGAAGGATCGGCATTGGGCGACAGCCGGACGGCAGCGGGCAAGGGGTTGGTGACGGTAAAGCCGGTCACAGCTTCGTCGCTGTTGTTGGCATAGGCGGTGCCGAACACCAGCTGGTCGCCGGGTACGATGGTCCCCGGTTCGACAAGTTCGGTGCGTTCCGTGCCGTCCGCGTCAGTGATGACCTTCACCGCCTTCACATCGCCGTTCAGCGAGATCGGAGCGGTCGCCTGCGCCGATAGTGGCATTGTCGGAATCGCAAAGGTCGCAGCAGCGGCGCAGGCGAACATCAGTTTGGTCATTGCTTTCATCGTACGGCCCCGTTCTTTCGTGTGTTCTGGTCGCGTCACTGGTCGAGCGTGACGTCGAAGGTGACGGCGCGGCGCGATCCGGCCGCTGTATTGCCGAGCGTGACGGTGATCCCGGCCGCATCGGAAGCTACGCCCGCATCGCCATCGGCGGCGTCGGTCAGCGCGGCGGCATCAAGTGCAAGGCTGCCCGGCACATAGCTGGTGCCGTCAGGGATAGCGTCAGTCACCACCAGGTTGGCGACCGATCCGGTGCCGCTGACATTGGCTTCGATGGTGAAGGTGGCGATTGCGCCAGGTACGGCGCTGCTACCGCCGAAAGGATCGCGCAATGCCACCGATTTAACGAGCTGGACGCCCGCCACCGCGTTGACAAACGCTCCGCGAGCCGAGGCCAGAGCACTGGTCGCGCCGACAATCGCATCGCCGCCGCCCACGCCAGCAGCAGCAAAGGTCGTGCCGGGCGCGCCGGTGCCGGTCACTGCCTGAGCGGCCAGATCGACATTGCTGCGCTGCCCGTCAGTTGCCGTCTGGGGCACGGTCACCAGCACAAATACCGTCAACCGCGCGTCGGCGGCCAGCACGGCGGTGGTCTGCGGTTGGGCAAGGATCTGGTCGATCCCGTCATCATAGATGCCGTTATTGTTGGTATCGATTGCAATGCCGCGAATAGAAACGTCGAATTCGTTGCCGGCGACCCCAGTATTGGGAACGAGGCGGAAGGCTTCGGGCCCGTTGCCCTGGTTGGTGAGTTCAAAGGTCAGCACCGCATCGCCGGGACGCGCCGGGACCGGCCCGGGATCGAGCGAGGTCAGCGTTACATCGAGCAGTTCGTCGACGCGCACTCTGACGGTGTTGGAATTGACGGTGCGCTGCACGCCCGCATCGTCATAACTGGCGACGGCGGTGTTTTCGATCAGCGTACCGGCAGTGACGCCGGCCGCTGATGCAGACGCAGGCATGAATGCGCTGGCCAGCATGATGGGGACAAGGGCGGACGCTACTGAAGCGTAAGGATGGGCATAGGTTTTCATGCCCAGGAGAATTACGCAGAAAAGGTTAGCAACTCGTTAGCCATGACGCTGATCAGCCGGATAATCCCGGGATCTTCAAAATACTTAGGTCGCAAACAGATTGCCCGGATCAGCAAACGCCTTGAACTCGAGCGCATTGCCCGAAGGGTCGCGCAGGAACATCGTGGCCTGTTCGCCGGGCTGGCCCTTGAAGCGGATGGTCGGCTCGATCACGAAGTCGCAGCCGCCGCTGCGCAGCCGCGCGGCGAGCGCTTCCCAGTCGTCCATCGCCAGCACCAGGCCGAAATGCGGCACCGGCACGCCGTGCCCGTCAACATGGTTGCTGGCCCGGTCCCCGGCCTGCCCCGGCGCGAGGTGGGCGACGATCTGGTGGCCGTGGAAGTCGAAATCGATCCACTCGTCGCTGGAACGCCCTTCACCGCAGCCCATCACCTCGCCATAGAAACGGCGGGCTTCGGCCAGATCGTCAACAGGGAAGGCGAGGTGGAAGGGGGGCAGGGTCATGGCGGCTCCTCGGTTACCGCCCTGCGATAGCCCGTTCACGCTCGACAGGAAAAGCCTGAATATCTACGGGGGAGCTTGTCGCGCTGTCGCGCGATGCAGACCCCCCGCCCCGCCTCCCCGCCCGGCCACCATTAATTCCACTATGTTTTGGTGGTCGGGCGGGGAGGCGGGGTGGGCGGTCTGCGCCACCGAAGGTGGCCCCCAAACACATCAGTCTCGCAGGTGGAGCAGACCGACATGAAACTCATCATCGGCAACAAGAACTATTCGAGCTGGAGCTTGCGCGGCTGGCTCGCGGTCAAGCAGTCGGGCCTCCATTTCGAAGAACTGACCGTGCCGATCATGGGCGAGGAATGGGACCGCCTGAAGCACGACATGGGCGAAGTGCAGCCTTCCAGTGGCAAGTTGCCGATCCTGTGGGATGATGAGGCGGTGGTGTGGGATAGCCTGGCAATCCTCGAATATTGTGCCGACAAGGTCGGGCGGGAACGCTTCTGGCCCAAGGATGATGCCGCCCGCGCGATGGCCCGCGCGATGGTTGCGGAGATGCATTCCGGCTATCTGTCGCTGCGCCGCGAACTGCCGATGAACATCCGTCGCCGGGTCGAACTTCCCGGCCTGTCCGAACAGACCCGCGCCGATATCGTGCGCATCCTCACCCTGTGGGCCGAAGCGCGCGCCCGCCACGGCAGCGCGGGGCCATATCTGTTCGGAACCTTTGGTGCAGCGGACATTTTCTACGCGCCCGTCGTTACGCGCTTCGTCACTTACGGCATCGGCGTTCCCGGATTTGCGCAGGCTTATATGGAAGCGGTCGGAGAACATGACTGGATGCGCGAATGGACCGGCGCAGCCGAGGAAGAGGAATGGGTGATCGAACAGTTTGAGATGGTGCGATGAAACGGATCATTGCTGCCCTCGCTATGCTGCTGGCGCTGGTACCTGCGCCGGCGAGCGCATGGGGTTTCTACGCCCACCGCAAGACGGCCGAGGTTGCCGAGGCGAATGTCTCCCCGCCGGTGCGCGCCAAAATCGCCGCGCTGCTGGCGCGTGAAAAGGATCTCGGCACGCCCGAGTGCCCACTCACCACATTGCAGGATGCCGCCGTTTGGGCCGATTGCATCCGGGGTGAAGGCTGGCGCTGGGGTTACACCGCGGCGTGGCATTACCGCACTGCGCCGGTATGCGAGGCGTTCAACCCACGCGCCAATTGTGCGGGCGGCAATTGCGTGACCGCCCAGATCACCCGCGCCCACCGTGTCCTTGCCGATGAGCGCCTGCCGGCTGCCTTGCGGCTGGAAGCGCTGGCCTTCATGGTCCACTTTGCAGGCGATGTTCACATGCCGCTCCATTCGGGCGACAACGAGGATCGCGGCGGCAATGATCGTGAGGCCGATTACGGGATCAAGCCGGGGCTGAACCTGCATTCGATCTGGGATGGCCCGTTGGCCGAACGCGCGATCAGCGATCCGGGCGACCCGGTGGCGCGGCGCTATTCCCCCGCTGAACGCGCGGAAATCGGCGGCGGCACGCCCGATGATTGGGGCCGCGAAAGCTGGGAGATCGCGCGCAGCTTCGTTTATCCCACCGCCTTTGATACCGACAATGTCTGCGCCGCGCCGTTGCCGGAAAAGACCGCGCTGAACCAGGATGACATCGCCCGCGGCGTGCCGATTGCCAGACGGCGCGTACAGCAGGCGGGGCTGAGGATTGCGGACCTGCTTGAAAGCGCCTTCGCGCCGGGGCCGCTGGTGGTGCCGGACGAACGCCGCCGCTAACCGAAAGCCTTGGCGAGGAACCACGCGCCCACGCCCAGCATCGCCAGCGCCAGCACCCGCCGCACGGTCCGCGCCCGCGCCTCGGCCATCAACGCCCCGCGTGCGCGTCCTGCACCCAGCACCAGCGCAAGATGGATCGCGGTGGCGATGGAAACGCTGATCGCCGCGAGGCTGAAGCCTTGGGTGAAAGTGGGCTGCCCGCCGATGACGAATTGCGGCATCACCGTGATGAAAAACACCGCGGATTTGGGGTTCAGTAGGTTGATCGCAAAGCCCGCGGCGGCATGGCGCTCGGTCCTCTGGCGGGGTGTAGCGGCGGGCGAGCTTTCGCCCGAACCTTTCCACGCCTCCCACGCCAGCCATGCCATCATCGCCGCCGCCAGCAGGGAAACGCCCCGCGTCAACGCCGTGCCTTGGGCGAGGATCAGGGTTGCCGCCAGCACGCTGATCGCAGCATTGGCGGCAAGGCCCAGCGCCACGCCCGCAATCGCGCCAAGCCCCGCGCGCCGTCCCTCGCCTAGTGTCAGCGTGACGAGCCACGCCATGTTGGGGCCCGGAGTCAGCTCGATCAACAGCACCGCCAGCGCAAATCCGGCCCAATTGACTACGGGGTCGATCACGGCAGGCGTGTGCCCATATCACAGGTACCGTGGATGGCGGCACAATCGCACTTGGGCATTGGGAGTAACTCCTGCTAGGCCCCTGACCATGCTTGACGTAGCCGACCTTGCCAAGCGCCTGATCGCCGCGCCTTCCGTGACGCCCGCGACTGGCGCGGTTTTCGCTGAACTGGAGGCGATGCTGGTCCCTCTGGGCTTTGCCGTCCACCGTTTTACCCGGGGCGACGGGGCCGAGGGCAGCGACGAAGCGCCGGTCGAAAACCTGTTCGCGATCCGTCAGGGCCCGGAAGGGTCGAAGCATTTCGCCTTCGCCGGGCACCTTGATGTGGTGCCGCCGGGGGAAGGCTGGGAAAGCGATCCCTTCGACCCGCAAGTGCGCGGCGAATTGCTCCACGGGCGCGGCGCTGTCGACATGAAGGGGGCGATTGCCGCGATGGTCGCCGCCGTGGCCGAAGTGCCGCAGGACGCCGGCACGATCAGCTTCATCATCACCGGTGACGAGGAAGGCCCGGCGCTCCACGGCACCCGTGCGCTGATCGATTACATGGCGGCAGAAGGCATCCAGCCCGACCTGTGTCTGGTGGGCGAACCGACCAGCGTCAACCGCCTGGGCGACATGGTGAAGATCGGGCGGCGCGGATCGGTCAATATCTTCATCGATGTGGCCGGTACGCAGGGCCACGTCGCCTATCCCCACCTTGCCGATAATCCGCTGCCCAAGCTGGTGGCAATTCTGGCGGAACTGGACGCGCTGACGCTGGATACGGGGACGAAGTGGTTCCAGCCGAGTAACCTTGAAATCACCGACATCAACGTAGGCAACCGCGCGCATAACGTCATTCCGGCAGCGGGCGCTGCACGAATCTCGATCCGCTTCAACGACCTGCACACCGGCAAAAGCCTGTCCGACCGCGTCTGCGCCATCGCTGAAAAGCACGGCGGCAAGGCACGGCCCGTGATTTCGGGCGAGCCGTTCCTGACCGAGCCGGGGGCCTTTTCCAAGCTGGTCAGTGCCGCCGTTGCGGCTGAAACGGACGTGGTGCCGGAAATGTCCACCACCGGCGGCACGTCGGACGCGCGCTTCCTGCGCAGCGTCTGCCCGGTGATCGAATTCGGCCTGTGCAACGCGACGATGCACAAGCGGAACGAGGCCGTGGCAGTGCCTGATCTGGCGGTTTTGGCGCGGATTTACGCCCGGATTGCGGCAGGCGGGCTGGCATTGGCGACCATCGAAGAATAGCGCCCGTCGCAGCGCTGGAGAGAACCCGGGATCATGGACCGCAAGCTTACCCTCTACATCCTGATCGGCATGGCGCTGGGCGTGGTCGTTGGCCAGTTGCTCAACCAGATGGTCGATGCGGCCGTGATCAAGGAATCGATCGCGCCGTGGTTCAAGCTGCTGTCGGACATCTTCCTCAACCTCATCAAGATGCTGGTCGCCCCGCTGGTGCTGTCGACGATTGTGGTGGGCATCGCTCACATGGGCGACAGCGCGGCGCTGGGCCGCATTGGCGTGCGCGCACTGACGTGGTTCATCACGGCCAGCCTTGTCTCGATTGGCCTTGGCCTTGTGCTGGTCAACCTGTTCCAGCCCGGCATCGGCGCGCCGATCCCCGACGTGGCCGAAGCCGCCGCCGCCGTGGGCGAGGTCAAGGAACTGAAGGCGACCGACTTCATCCTGTCGATCTTCCCCAAGAACGCGGTCGAGGCGCTGGCGACCAATAATATCCTGCAAATTCTGGTGTTCTCGATCTTTGCAGGTGTGGCCCTTTCCGCCATCGGTGAACGCGGCAAGGCGCTGGTCAAAGGGGCCGATGCGCTGGCCGAGATGATGCTGCAGATCACCGGCTATGTGATGCGCTATGCCCCCATCGCGGTGTTCGGCGCGCTGGCCAATGTGGTCGCGGCCAGCGGCCTTGCGATCCTCGGCACCTATCTTACGCTGCTGGTCGAGTTCTATTTCTCGCTTGTGCTGCTGTGGGTGATCCTGCTGGGCGCAGGCGCGGTGTTCCTGGGCAAGCGCATTTTCGCGCTGATCCGGTATATCCGCCAGCCGCTGATGATCGCTTTCTCGACCGCGTCGTCCGAAGCTGCGCTGCCCAAGCTGTTCGAACAGCTCGATCGCTTCGGCGTGCCGCGCCGCATTTCGGGCTTCATGCTGCCGCTGGGCTACAGCTTCAATCTCGATGGCTCGATGATGTATATGAGCTTTGCGACGTTGTTCATCGCGCAGGCTTACGGCATCGAACTCAGCATTGGCACGCAGATCATGATCCTGCTGACGCTGATGATCTCGTCCAAGGGCATTGCCGCCGTGCCGCGCGCGTCGCTGGTGGTGATCACCGGCACGCTCGCCATGTTCGGCCTGCCGGTGGAGGGCGTGGCAATCATCCTCGCCATCGACCAGTTCCTCGACATGGGCCGCACCGCCACGAACGTGGTCGGCAACGCGGTGGCAACCGCGGTCATCACCAAGTGGGAAGGGATGCTGGAGGTGGAAGAGCCGGAGGTGGTTGAACACCCCCACGCGCCTGCCCACACCGCCGCCGATGGCCGCGCGGGGCTGGAACTGGACCCCAGCAATTTCGAGGATCGGAAGGGCTAGGGCGGCTTAGTCTTTCGCCTTCTTCACATACTCGACCGGCACAAATTCGCCGAGCCCGCACCCCGCGCCGCGCTGGACGACCCCGCCGATATTGGTGAGGCTGTAAACGATCTGCTGCCGGCACAGCTGGTTGATCGAGGTTTCATAGGTGATCGCCCGGTCCCAGCCGAGGCCGGGGCAGCGGCCCGGCAGGGTGCTTCGCCAGACCTTGCCGCCTTGCATCTCGAAATCGATCACCCGATCGCTGCGCACCACGGTGCTGCGGATTTGCGAGCGGTCGATGCAGTTTTGCCCTTCGCCCAGAACTTTCACCGCAGGTGTGCGCTCTGCATCGGCCTCGGCGCGCGCGGCGGAGTCCATTGGGGCGCAGGCGGAAGCGAGCAGCGGAAGCGGGGTGAGGGCAAGCGCGAGCAGGCGAGCGGTCATGGCATTTGTCTCCACCAGATGAAGCACCAAGATCGCCTGAACGCTTGAACCGTGCCTTAATCTGTGCCGGTTTCCGGTGCTGCGCGGCCTTTCGGCGGCTCCAGCACCTTTTTGCGGAAGCTGCACAGGTCCACGACCTTGCAGCGCCAGCACTCGGGCGTCCTCGCCTTGCAGACATAGCGGCCATGCAGGATCATCCAGTGATGCGAATCCCGGCGGAAGGGCTGGGGTACGCGCTTTTCCAGCCTGGCTTCGACATGATCGGGGGTTTTGCCCTTGGCCATGCCGGTGCGGTTGCCGAGCCGGAAGATGTGGGTGTCGACTGCGAAGGTCTCCTGCCCGAACCAGCAATTGAGCACCACATTGGCCGTCTTACGGCCCACGCCGGGGAGCTTCACGAGCGCATCGCGCGTGTCCGGCACCTCGCCGCCGTGCTCATCGACAAGGATCTGCGACAGCGCGATCACGTTCTTGGCCTTGGAGTTGAACAGCCCGATGGTCTTGATGTGCTCTTTCAGGCCAGCCTCTCCCAGATCGAGCATCTGCTGCGGCGTGCTGACTTTGGCAAACAGCGCCCGGGTCGCCTTGTTCACGCCGACATCCGTCGCCTGCGCGCTCAAGGCCACTGCGACGAGCAACTGGTAGGCATTGCCGTATTCCAGCTCCGTCTGGGGCGAGGGGTTGTCCTCGGCCAGACGGCGGAAGAATTCGAAGATCTGGTCTTTTGTCATGAGATGGGGGTCACGGGGAGGGCGGGCCTTCCTTGGGATGCGCCGCCTTCCACTCCATCGCCATCAGTGCGCGCTTTTCGACCGATGGGTGGGTGTAGAACAGCGCCTCCTGCAAGGCGGTGGGGCGCGGGTAGCGGTATTCGGCGGTTTTCACCAAGGCAGTGGCCAGCGCGTCGGGTTCGTTGACCGTCTCCAGAGAATACTGGTCGGACTCGGTCTCGCCCACGCGGGTCAGCGTGTTGGTGAGCGGCGTGATCAGCAGGCCCAGCACCGATCCGACCACGGCGAACACCGGAAGCCCGCGTGCCTCGTCCAGCCGCGCATCGCTTCCCAGCAGTCGCGCGGTGGGGGCGAACAGCCGGTCGAGCAGCCAGAAGAACGCCATCGCCAGCAGCGGGAAGATCACCGCGTAACGCCACACATGGCCCAACTTGTAATGTCCCGCTTCATGTCCCGTCACAGCGCGCACTTCGGCGATGCTCGCCTGCTTCAGCGCCACGTCCGCAATTGCGATGCGCGCAGACGGCCCGATGCCCGAGACGTTAGCGGTGAACCGGTCCGACTGGCGCGATCCGTCATACATGAAGATGCGGTCCTTCGGGATGCCCACATCATCGGCGATTTCTTTCAGCGCGGTGCGCACTTCGCCCGGCGGCACTGGCTTGTAATCGTTGAACAGCGGCTCGATCAGCGGCGGCGCAGCGAGCAGCGCGAGCAGCGTAACCGCGCCGGCAAGCCCTCCGCTCCACAACCACCAGCGGCGTCCGGTCCGGCGGATCAGGGCATAGACGCCGACCAGGAACAGGCCGCCCAGCACAGTGCTCAGCCCTTCGCTGATTGCCATCTGACCGAGGAAATCGAACGGATCCTGTGACGACAGGCCATAGGCTCGCTCCCGATACCAACCGGTATAGATCGTCCACGGCAGAGCGATAAGCGCGGAGATGAGCAGAAATGCTGCGCTGACAGTGAAGGTCGCCATGAACCGCTGCGTATCGGCAAAGCGCGCCGCGATGCGATCCAGCAGCCGCAGCCGCACCATGACCAGCGCGACCAGCAGCGACACGCCGACGCCGATAAACAGCACCCAATGGTTGCCGGTGGTATAGGCCTGCGCCTTGCTCAACGCTTCCGGCCCGAGGCTGTCGATCAGGCGCGCGGCTTGCTGCGCAGGTGTAAGATTGGCGGACATGGTGGTCATCGCTCCTGCGCTTCTTGTCGCTTCGGGCTGCTTTGCATCACAGCCCCAGCACGTCGTTCATGGTGTAACGCCCAACTGGCTTGGCGGTCAGCCACT
Source organism: Porphyrobacter sp. (assembly GCA_041639595.1). Classification (GTDB taxonomy): domain Bacteria; phylum Pseudomonadota; class Alphaproteobacteria; order Sphingomonadales; family Sphingomonadaceae; genus Erythrobacter. The sequence continues at coordinate 27,024 of JBEQBX010000009.1, read as the reverse complement.
CGGCTGCCTTCACCGCGCCGCGGGCGAAGATCATGCGGTTCTCTGCCGAGTGCGAGAGCACAAGGCGCTCCTCGTTGCCGGCAAGGATTACGGAATGCTCGCCTGCAACCGTGCCACCGCGCAGGGTGGCAAAGCCGATCGCGCCGGGTGCGCGCGCGCCGGTCATGCCGTGGCGGCCGCTCTCCATATTGTCGGACAGCACGATCCCGCGCCCCGCCGCCGCTGCTTCGCCCAGCAGCTTGGCGGTGCCGGAGGGCGCATCCACCTTCATGCGGTGGTGCATTTCCAGCACTTCGATGTCCCAGTCCGGCCCCAGCCGCGCCGCCGCTTCGCGCACCAGATGCGCCAGCAGCGTCACCCCCAGCGAGAAATTGCCCGATTGCAGCACCGGCACAGCGCGCGCGGCCTCTGCCAGCAGCACGAAATGCGGCTCTTCAAGTCCGGTGGTGCCGATCACGATGGGTTTTCCCGCCACCTGCGCTGCGCCGAGGTTCGCCGCCAGCGCATCCGGCGCGGAGAAATCCACCAGCACATCGCATTGCGCGGCCAGGGGCGCGATATTTCCACCGGCATCCACGCCGACGCACAGCGCGTGCCCGGCATCTTCGATCGCCGTTTCCAGAGCACGGCCCATCCGGCCCTTGTGTCCGATCACCCCGAATTGCAGCATTCGCCGATTCCCCGTTCGTCCTGCGCTTGTGGAAGGACTGCTTTTCCTCCTACTCCCTTTGAAGAAAGGGCGCAGCTTCGACAAGCTTGACCCGAACGGAGTTGGCTTTGAGCGCAGGAATCAACCGCATCGTTATCCTGACCGGCGCAGGGATTTCCGCCGAAAGCGGGATCGATACCTTCAGGTCGGCAGGCGGGCTGTGGGAACAGCACCGGGTGGAGGATGTCGCCACGCCCGAAGGCTTTGCCCGCAACCCTGATCTGGTGCTGGGCTTTTACGATCTGCGCCGCGCCGCGCTCACCAATGTCGCGCCCAACGCTGCGCATATGGCGCTGGCCCGGCTGGAGCGCGAGTTTTCCGGCGAATTGCTGCTGGTCACGCAAAACGTCGATGATCTCCACGAACGCGGCGGATCGGCGCGCGTGCTGCATATGCATGGCGAGCTGAAATCGGCGCTGTGCACATCGTGCGAAACGCGCTCGCCCTGGCTTGGCACAATGGCCGACCGCCCGCCTTGCCCTGTGTGCCACGCGCGCAGCTTGCGCCCCGATGTCGTGTGGTTCGGTGAGATGCCGTATCAGATGGGCCGCATTTATCAGGCGCTGGAGGCGTGCGATCTGTTCGTCAGCATCGGCACCAGCGGCGCGGTCTATCCGGCGGCGGGGTTTGTGCAGGAGGCGCGCGCGAACGGCGCACACACCCTGGAACTCAACCTTGAACCCTCCGAAGGCTCGCGGCTGTTTCACGAAAAGCGTCACGGACCGGCAAGCATGCTGGTGCCGCAATGGGTGAATGACGTGCTGCAAACCAGGCATTAACCATGCCGGAGTATCATTCGACCATGTCCCGCTGGATGATCATGCTGCTCGCCGTGCTGGCGCTGCCCTATGGCTATCTTGCCCTCTCCTGGGGGGAATGCCTCGTCGGCAGCTGCCGGATCGATGGTCATCTGGTGTTCTACAGCCTGGTAGGATTTATCGCCCTTCCATTTGTCATTCTGACGATTGGCGGCGGCGCTTTGATGGGTGGTACGCGGCGCGCGCGTCCAGGATCCGCATCTGGCGCACCCACGTCAGGTCCAACCGAACGCCGATCGCGCACCGGCCTGCGCTTCTGGCTGGGCTTCATCCTGATGATTGGCGCCTTACCGGCCTGCGCAGCGCTGTTCTATTACGCGCTGTACACGCCCAAGGAGGGACGCGACAGTCTTGGCCGGATCTGCGAAACCGAAGGGGGTGCCACCACCTGCCGCGCTGATCCCGATGCGGACCGGCCTTCGGATCTGGACAGGCTCAACGCCGCTCGCAAACGCCAGCGGTGGATCGATAGCCTCTGACAGTTACTTTGATCAATTGCGCGGCGGCGTTGGCGGGTTGGCCCCGCGTTCCTTGCTCCAGCTGCGGCCCGAATCATTGGGCGCGCGGAAATCGTCCGGCGCTCTAACATCCTCCGTCTCGCCGTCTTCCATCCGCTGGCGCTGCGCGACAGCAGCATCCTCGTGGTGATCCTTGGCCTTTTTGGCACGCATCCAGGATACGATAGCAAACACCAGCACGGCGCCGATGGTAAAGAACGCCAGCGCGCCCACGACGTCGAAATTCTGCATTTTGGCCTCCTTGGTGGGGAGGGGCTGACCGCTGCGGGCGGGTGGATGTTCCCTGACGGGGCTGCGATCCGTGGCGCGCCGTGGCGCATGCGGGGCAGGCCGAAGCCTTAGCCGCAGGTCTTGCAGGCTGGATCCTTGCTGATGCGGATAGTGCGAAGCGCGGGCGCAAGACCGTCGAGGATATGGATGCGGCCCCATTGTGGCCCGCCCGCCATGGCGGTGCCGGCCAGTAGCGCCTTGATCGCCTGAAGCGCGGCAAAGGTGCCCGCCCAGCCGGCCATCGCGCCCAGCATGCCGTCATCGGCGCAGGTGTCGCAATCTTCCGCATCGAAGGCATCGCCAACGAAGCAGCGATAGCAGGCTTCCTCCGGCAGGTGGCCGGCGAAGGCGCCGACCTGACCTTGAAACCGGCCCACGGCTGCCGACAGCAACGGAATTCCCGCAGACACGCAGGTATCCGACACGGCGAGGCGGGTGGCGAAATTGTCCGTGCCGTCGAGCACAAGATCGGCGTCTGCGATCAGGCTGGCGGCATTTTCCGGCGTGACCCGCGCGTCGGACACATCGACCTGCAAGGCGTCATCGAAATTGGCGAGCCATCGCCGCGCCGACACCGCCTTGCCATAGCCGACATCGCGGGTGGTGAAGATGGTCTGGCGCTGAAGGTTCGATACGTCGACTACATCGTCATCGACCAAGGCAAGATGGCCGATCCCGCTGGCGGCGAGATATTGCAGCGCGGGCGACCCGATGCCGCCAAGGCCGATAATGGCAACGCGCGATTCGGACAGCCGCACCTGTCCCGCGCCGCCCACTTCGGGCAGCACGATGTGACGGGCAAAGCGGTCCAGCCGAGCGGGCGACAGGCTCATTCCTCGGGTTCCTTGCGCGCGCGCCGCTCCTGCCGAAAGGCGCCGATACCGTGCCACCACAGGAAGGCAATGACGGCGCCCTTGGTCGGCTGAAGCATGGCCAGCAGCATCACCACAGCCACAGGCAGAATGATGGCAAGCGTCGCCCAGGCCGACATGCCCCACGTCGCGATCATTGCAATCACCACAGGCGCAAGCAGGTGGCCAACCACAAAGATGCCGATATAGGCAGGAAAATCATCGGCCTGCTGCACCGACCAGTCCTGTTTGCAGTGTGCGCAGCGATCGACCGGCTTCAGCCAAGCGCGGAACAATCCCGCCTCGCCGCAGCGCGGGCATTGGCCACGTACCCCGCGGACAATCGCAGAAATCCACCCGGCAGGCAGGTCAAGCAGCTCTGGAGAAAGGCGTTGAGACGGCATGGACAGGCTGTTTACAGCCTGTGCACCGCCTGTCGACAGGGCTGTGGATCAGCCTGTCGAAAGTGCGGTGCAAAGCTTGCGGACAGATGGCGCGCGCGATCAGCTTTCCAGCTGGCGCAGCAGGCTCCTTACGTCGCCGTCCATATCGGCATCACGCTGGCGCAGATCCTCGATCAGACGGACGGCGTGGATCACGGTCGAATGGTCACGCCCGCCGAACTTGCGCCCGATTTCGGGGTAGGAACGCGGAGTGAGCACCTTGGACAGATACATCGCCACCTGCCGCGGGCGAACCACCGCGCGGGCGCGGCGCTTGCTGCTCATTTCCGCACGGTCTATGCGGTAGAACTGGCAGACCGTGCGCTGGATCTCGTCGATGGTGATCCGGCGGCGGTTGGCGCTGAGGATATCGGTGAGCTGTTCTTCGGCCAGCTGGAGCGACACCTCCTGCCCCGTCAGCTGGGCATAGGCGATCAGCTTGTTCAGCCCGCCGACCAGCTCGCGAATGTTGCGGGTGATGGTCCGCGCAAGGAAATCGATCACATCTTCCGGCACAGCCAGCGGCGCAAAGCGGGTCAGTTTGGAAACCAGAATCTTCTTGCGAAGCTCGATATCGGCAGGTTGGATGTCGGCGACAAGGCCCATGGAAAGGCGGCTGAGCAGGCGCGGTTCGACCCCGTCCAGCGCCTGCGGAGCGCGGTCGGCGGCAAACACCAGTCGCTTGCCCTCGGCCAGCAGGGCGTCGATCGTGTAGAGCAGTTCTTCCTGCGCGCTCGCCTTGCCGATGATGAATTGGATATCGTCCACCAGCAGCAGATCAAAGCTGCGCAGCCGCGCCTTGAATTCGATCGTCTGGCTCGACTTCAGGGCCTGTACGAATTCGACCATGAAGCGTTCGGCCGAGCAGTAGAAGATCCGCGCCCGCGGGTGCGTTTGCAGATAGCCGTGGCCGATCGAATGGAGGAGGTGCGTCTTGCCCTGTCCGGTTGCCGCCTTCAGGTAAAGGGGCGAAAACTGCGGCTGTTCCAGCGCTGACATGCGCTGCGCCGCGTTGCAGGCAAGGACGTTGGCCTCTCCGGTAACGAAGGCGGCAAAGGTCAGCGAGGGGTCAAGGCCCACAGACGACGTGAAATTCGCATCCCCCAGCGTGCCTGCGGCGACCGCAATCGCGCTCGCGCCGTCATTGGCGGGACGGCGGCCATCGTCCAGCCGCAGGTCGGGCAACTGGCGGCGGCCGGGGTGAACCACAATGTTGACCCGCCGCACTTCGCTGCGGGCGATGCTCCAGGCCAGTTGCAACCGGTCATGGAAGCGATCCCGGACCCAGTTGGCGGAAAATTCGGTGGGGAGGTAAAGGTCGAGCGTGCCGCTTTCGCGGGTCAGGCTGCCCAGCTGGATCGGCTTGATCCACTGGCTGTGAAGCTGGTGTCCCAGATCCTTGCGCAGGCCCTGGCTGATATCAGCCCAGTCGGCAGCGAGATTAACAGCCTCGGAATCCTCCATCAGATGTTCGTCGGCCTGGCGGCCATTTGTCCGCGCCTTGTCAGTCCTGTGCACAAGCTCTTCCCCAATTCACGTGCGGCCTGCTCAGCCGGATGGCTTGCAGACTCATTTCACCCCATTGCGACAGGCTAGCCTTTCCCTTCCCCGGAATCGCAATTCCGCGGAACCCCCCTGTCGGCCAGTTTGTAAAAACACCCGGGCTGTCCCGCGCCGGATGCCGGTCCTGTAAAGAGCCATGCGAGGTTTTGCGCAAGCAGGGACTTTTAAAAAAGTGAAATATTCGAGTTGACTCGCCGCAGACCCGCAGGCGTGCGTTGAAGGCGTTGAATATCCACAAAAAGACCAGTGTTAGCCGCGCGAATCGCGGGAAATCCTGCGAATTCTGCTGTCAGAGTTAATTGCAGTTAATGCAAAAGAAACGGGCCGCGCTTCCACAGCGCGGCCCGTTGCCTTTTTTCAACCTGCAGACATCGCGTAATCACCCGTAATAGGTGCCCGCGGTGACCGAATCAGAGGGTGGCCACTCGGCGCGTCAGGCGCGAGAGTTTGCGAGCCACGGTGTTCTTGTGCAGCACGCCGCGCGCAACGCCGCGGGCCATTTCCGGCTGGGCTGCCTTGAGCGCCACAGCAGCGGCTTCCTTGTCACCGGCTTCGCAAGCCGATTCGACCTTCTTGATGAAGCTGCGGATGCGGCTGATGCGCGCACCGTTGATTTCAGCGCGGGCGGTGTTGCGACGGATGCGCTTCTTGGCTTGCGGCGTATTGGCCATAATTCGTGTCTGTCTCGCGTTTGGTTCAGGCCGCAGGTGGCGGCTGAAATGAAATCCGTGGGTGTGCTCGAAAAGGGCGAGCAGACACATGGTCCGATCGCCGGAAAGCAGCGCGCATAGTCAGAACCGCCCCGAAGGTCAACGATTCTCCCTTACTTCTGACACACGGGGCAGAACCATGTGCTGCGCCCGCCTTGCGCGATGCGGGTGATCGTCCCGCCATCCTCGCGCCGGCATGGCTCGCCTTCGCGTCCATAGACATCGAAGGAGCTGGCGAAATAACCGAGTTCTCCGTCGGGTCGGGCATAATCGCGCAGCGTCGAGCCGCCATCGCGGATCGATGCTTCGAGCACATCGCGAATCGCGGGCACCAGCCGCGCCAGTTGCGGGCCGGTGACTTTGCCCGCCTGCTTGGCAGGACGAATTCCCGCCCGCCACAGCGCCTCGCAGACATAAATATTGCCGAGCCCCGCCACGATCCGCTGATCCAGCAGGGCCAGTTTGATCGACAGCACCTTTCCCTTCAGCGCTGTCTTCAGATGCGCTGCCGTCAGCCCCGGACCCAATGGCTCTGGCCCCAGCGCGGCGAATTGCGGCCATGCTTCCAGCGCGTCCGTTGCGACCAGATCGACCGATCCGAACCGGCGCGGATCGCACAAGGCAAAGCGGTGCGCAGCAGTTTCCAGCAGCAGGTGATCGTGCGTTTCAGGCGTTTCCGGATCAATCCGCCACCGCCCGCTCATGCCCAGATGAAAGATCATCGTCGCCCCGCGATCCAGATGCATCAGGCCATACTTGGCCCGCCGCGACAGGGATGTGACGGTTGCTCCCGTCATCACCTGCACCAGATCCGCGGGGAAAGGGCGGCGCAGATCGGCCCGGTTGAGCTGGACACGGGTGATCCGCTCCCCTTCGAGGAACCTTGCAAGGCCGCGAACGGTTGTTTCTACTTCAGGGAGTTCAGGCATTGCAAACTTCGCACATAGGCTACCCTGTAACACCCTTTGCGCCCGGCTCAATTCCCTCTAGGGAACGGCGCATGAGCGATACCAACGACGAAACCGTCTCCTTCGGCTATACCCAGGTCACCCCGCAGGAAAAGACCCGCAAAGTGGGCGAGGTCTTCTCCAGCGTCGCGCGCAAATATGACGTCATGAATGATGCCATGTCGGGCGGCATGCACCGGCTGTGGAAAGATCGTTTCGTCAAGCGCGTGAAACCGCAGCCCGGTGAACACATCCTCGACATGGCAGGCGGCACGGGCGACATCGCCTTCCGCATGGCGGCCCGCGGCGCGCATATCACGGTGGCCGACATCAATCAGGACATGCTGGACGTGGGCGCCGAACGCGCGCTGGAACGCGGGCTGGACGAGGAAGAGGGCAGCCTCGTCTTCACCTGCCAGAACGCTGAAAGCGTCAGCTTCGCCAGCAGCAGCTTCGATGCCTACACCATCGCTTTCGGCATCCGCAACGTGACCCACATCGACCGCGCGCTGGCTGAAGCCTTGCGCGTGCTGCGCCCGGGCGGCCGGTTCTTCTGCCTCGAGTTCTCGACCGTCGAATGGTCGGGGCTGAAGGAGGCCTATGACATCTATTCCGAACACCTGCTGCCGCGCATGGGCCAGATGATTGCGGGGGACGCGGATTCGTACCGGTATCTGGCCGAATCGATCCGCAAGTTCCCGCCGATGCCCGCCTTCGAGCAGATGATCCGCGCTGCGGGCTTTGCCAATACCAAGGTCGAACCGATCATGGGCGGGCTGGTCGCGATCCATTCGGGGTGGAAGATTTAGGCACGTGACCTCTTCTGTCGTCCACCTGACCCGCCTTGCCCGCTGGGGCGTCACGCTGGCGCGGCGGCGCGCGCTGGTGGGGATCGAGAATGATCCCAATGCGCCCGCTGCCCTGCGCCAGCTGGTGCGGCTGGCGCGGCTCGCCACGCTGACCGGCAAGAACGGCCCGCGCGATTACGCGGGCGCGTTCCGCGCCATCGGCCCCGCCGCGATCAAGCTGGGGCAGAGCCTTGCGACCCGCCCCGATCTGGTCGGCGACGAAGCCGCGAACAATCTGCTGAGCTTGCAAGACAGCCTGCCGCCGGTGCCGTTTACGCAGATCAAGGCAGCCATCGAATCGAGTTTCGGCCAGCCCATCGAAAAGCTGTTCACCGAAATCGACCCCGTGCCGGTCGGCGCGGCCAGCATCGCGCAGGTGCACCAGGCCATAACAACCGATGGCCGCAAGGTCGCGGTGAAGGTGCTGCGCCCCGGCATCCGCGAAAAATTCGCCCGCGACATTACCACCTATGAATGGGCCGCCGCCCATGTCGAGGCGATGGGCGGGGAGGCCAGCCGTTTGCGCCCGCGCCTGACCATTGCCAATTTCAAACGCTGGACCAATTCCGAACTCGATCTGCGGCGCGAGGCGGCATCTGCCAGCGAACTCGCCGAACAAATGGCGGGCGTACCCGGCTATCGCATCCCCGGCATCGACTGGGACCGCACCAATGGCCGGGTGATGACGATCGAGTGGATCGATGGCATCAAGATCAGCCGGGTGGATGAACTGCGGGCGCGAGGCCATGATTTTGCTGCGCTCTCGGAAAAGCTGGTCATCAGCTTCCTGACGCAGGCGATCAGCGCCGGGTTCTTCCATGCCGACATGCACCAGGGCAACCTGTTCGTGGAGGATGACGGCACCATCGTCGCCATCGATTTCGGGATCATGGGCAGGATCGACCGCCGCGCGCGGCAATGGCTGGCAGAGATTCTCTACGGCCTGACCACCGGCAATTACCAGCGCGTGGCCGAAATCCACTTCGAGGCGCAATATGTGCCCAGCTACCATTCGGTCGGCGAATTCGCGACGGCGCTGCGAGCGGTGGGTGAGCCGATGCGCGGCAAGCCGGTGAAGGAACTTAGCGTCGGGCAGATGCTCGACGGGCTGTTCGCGATCACCCGCGATTTCGACATGCAAACCCAGCCGCACCTGTTGTTGCTGCAAAAGACGATGGTGATGGTCGAAGGCATCGCCACCCAGCTTAATCCCGACATCAATATGTGGGATACGGCCGCGCCTTATGTGCGGTCATGGATCCGCGACGAACTTGGGCCGGAAGCCGCGCTCGCCCAGCGGATCAAGGATGATGCGGACACGCTGCTGCGCCTGCCGGGCCTGCTGCGCCGGGTGGAGGACATGTTCCCGCCCAAGGGCGGCGCGCCCGAAGCGCCGCCGCTGCCGGAAATCCCGCTGATCATCAAACGCCGCGAGGGGGCGGGCTGGCTTGGCTATCTCGTCTCCGGTCTTGTCGGAGCAGGCGCGCTGTGGGGCGCCATGGCGCTCGGCTGGATCGGATGAGCCACGCCTCCGGGCGCGCTTCGCTGCGGGATCGCCGGGAGGTGCCGGGCCGACCTTTTCTTGAACTTCCCCGACCGGCAGCCGTGCTGGTGCTGGCCTTGCTGGCAGCGGCGCTGGCGTGGAGCGTGTTTGCCGCCGCGCCGATCGTCTCTGCCGGGCCAGCACGCGTCACGACGGGCGCGCATTCTGTAGCCACCGGCCGGCCGGGCGGCGACATGGCGCTCTATGCCCGCATCTATGACCGCATGACGGCGGGGGAGGGATACTACTCCGCAGCCATCGCCGAACAGCGGGCGAGCCGATATCCAACCCGTCCGTTCGTTGCCGTGCGCCTGCCGACGCTGGCATGGGTGCAGGCGGCAATCGGGGAGGGGGGCGTGAGGGCGCTTGCCTTTGCGCTGGCGCTGGCGAGCCTGTGGGCGCTCAACGCGCGGGCTACCCCGCTGGCTTCGCGGCCCGAGCTGCTGGCCGCAAGCGTGCTGCTGACGCTGGGCAGCGGGGCGGCATTCTCGCCGGTGGCGGTGTTCGACCATGATTTCATTGCCGGTCTGCTGCTGACGCTTGCGCTGCTCGCATATCGGCGGGCGCGCTGGTGGCCAGCGCTGCTGGCGGCAGGCGCAGCGCTGGCGGTGCGCGAGCTTGCCGTGCCGTTCGTGCTGTTGTGGCTGGCTTTTGCAATCGCGCAGCAGCGGCGGCGCGAAGCGGCCGGCATCGCCGCGCTGCTGGGGGTGTTTGCGGGCGGCATGGCGCTCCACGCCGCAGCGGTCGAAGCCGCGCGATTGCCGGGTGATCTTGCCTCGCAGGGCTGGAGCGGGCTTGCCGGTTTCGGCCTGCCGATTACCGCGCTGGGCCAGCTGACGGGCCTCCGCTTCCTTCCCCCCGGCATCGCCGCGCCGTTGGCGATCCTGCCGCTGGTCGGTTGGGCGGCGATTGGCGGGCGAACCGGATTGTTCGCGGCGTTGTACTTCATCGGGATCGCCGCGATGATGGCCCTGTTCGCCCGCCCCGAGAATTACTATTGGGCGCAGATCGCCTTGCCCGCCTATGCCCTTGGCCTCGCCTTTGCCCCGCGCGGGATCGGCGATCTGGTGCAGCGGGCATCAAGGCAAACTTAACCAAGCTTTGCGATGGGTGAGCGGTGCACTATGGCTAAATCCCACGGCAAGGCGCGAAAGGCGATAGCGAGATGAACAAACAGGAGGCGAAAGCGGGCGTTTCCCCACGCATCCTGCTGGTCGTGGGCGGCGGAATTGCGGCTTACAAGGCCTGCGAACTGGTGCGCCTGATCCGCAAGGGCGCGGGCGGGATCAAGGGCGAGGTGACCTGCGTCATCACCAAGGGCGGGCAGCAATTCGTCACCCCCATGGCGCTGGCCGCGCTTTCGGAAAATCAGGTCTATACCAACCTCTTCGATCTGAAAAACGAAGCGGAAATGGGGCACATCCAGCTTTCGCGCGAAGCCGATCTGGTGGTGGTCTGCCCGGCAACAGCAGACCTGCTGGCCAAGATGGCAGCGGGGATTGCCGATGACCTGGCGACCACGCTGATCCTTGCTACTGACAAGCCGGTGATGGCCGTGCCCGCCATGAACGTGCGGATGTGGGAACATACCGCGACCCAGCGTAACATTGCCCTGCTGAAAGCAGCGGGCGTCACCGTGCTGCATCCCGACAAGGGCGCGATGGCCTGCGGCGAATTCGGATATGGCCGCCTGCCTGAACCCGAAGCGATCTGGCGCGAAATCGCGGCGCATTTCGGAATCACTGTGCCCAAGCCGCAAGCTCAGATCGCAGCGCCCGCAATCGAGGTCGAGGCGCTGGAACCTGAAGAAGAAGACGACGGCAGCGCCGCCATGCCGGCAGGCGGGCTGGGCGGGTTCTTTTCGCGTATTATCCCGCGCTCCACCGCCAAACGCAGCCATGCAGAGATCGAGGCCGAATACGAAGACCTGCCGGATCCGGCGGTTGAGGAAATGCCCCTGCCCGAAGACCCCGCCCCCGAATTCGCGCCGGATCTGGGCGGGCCGCTGCTGGCGAAGAAAGGCAGCGCCAACGCCGCCCCGCCGATGGATGTGGTGGCAATCAACCACATGGTCGATCCGCGCAAGGCGCCGCCTGAACGGCAGGCGCCCGAAGTGCCAGACCCAATCGAGGCCGATCTGGGCGAAGTGCCCGAAGGCGCGGATTTCGGCGTTGCGCCCGCCCATCGCCCGCTGGCCGGACGCCACGTACTCGTCACCGCCGGGCCGACCTGGGAAGCCATTGATCCGGTGCGCTACATCGCTAACCGGTCAAGCGGGAAGCAGGGCTTTGCGATCGCCGCCGCCGTCGCTGCCCTTGGCGCAAGGGTGACGCTGGTGGCCGGGCCGGTCGCATTGAAGACTCCTGCGGGTGTAAGCCGTATCGATGTTGAAAGTGCGCATGACATGGCTGATGCGGTCAAGCGCGCGCTGCCCGCCGATGTCGCTGTCATGGTGGCGGCGGTCGCGGACTGGCGGCCCAAGGAATACCGCGGTGAAAAGATCAAGAAACGCGGCGATGCGCCACCGGCGCTGATGCTGACTGAAAATCCCGACATTCTCACCAATGTCGCGACCGCGCAGAAGCGGCCCGAACTGGTAATCGGTTTTGCCGCCGAAACCCACAATATGCTCGATCACGCCGTCGCCAAGCGCAAGCGCAAGGGCGCCGACTGGATCGTCGCCAACGACGTATCGGGGGACGTGATGGGCGGGGACATGAACCGCGTCACCATCGTCAGCGGTGCGGGAATCGAAACGCTTGATGAAATGCCCAAGTCGGCGGTCGCAATGGCGCTGGCTGAACGGATCGCGGCAAGCCTGCACGCGCAAGCAGCGGAGTGATCCGCGCCCTATTGGCCTGAAGGCGGAAAGACACGCAATGAACGTCAAGGTTGAAGTAAAGCGCCTGCCGCACGGCGCAGCCCTGCCGCTACCCGCCTACGCCACGGCGGGGGCGGCGGGCATGGATGTGGTCAGCGCCGAGGAAGTGACCATCCATCCCGGAGCGCGCCACGCGGTTGCGACCGGTCTCGCGGTAGCGATTCCGCCGGGATATGAAATTCAGGTGCGCCCGCGATCGGGTCTGGCGCTGAAGCATGGCATCACCGTTCCCAACACCCCTGGCACGATCGACAGCGATTATCGCGGCGAATTGAAGGTGATCCTCATCAACCTGGGTGATGAACCCTTCGCCATCGCCCGCGGGGACCGTGTGGCGCAGCTGGTGATCGCCCCTGTCGTGCAGGCGGTATGGGACGAAGTGGCTGAACTGGACGCGACCGCGCGGGGCGAGGGCGGATTCGGTTCAACCGGCGGCCACGCGAAGCTGTGAACTCACCAGACTGAAACGCCCACAAAAAAAGGCGGCGCGATCCCCTGCGCCGCCTTCTCTTTTCCCGTCCAAGGGTCTGTTGCCGTCCGCCTTACACCATCAGTTGGCAGGGCGCACGGTCTTTTCGTTATCGTCGCGGATGGTGATCCGCAGCGTCTCACCGGAATTGCCGGGGAAGTCAGTGAATATCGCGTCCACCAGATTGGGTACCAGGCGCGGAAGGCGGTTCGAGCGCGACACCGCTTCGGCCTTGCCTTCGAACAGGCGCTGGCCGTCGACGCGGCGGTCGATCTTCATTTCGATGCCGCTGGTGTAGATGGTGTAGCTGCGCACATTAGGTCCGCCGAAGAAGGGATCGTTAAAGCCAAAGCCCCAGCCGCCAAAGCCGCCGCCGCCCCAGCCGCCCCACGGACCCCATGGGCCGCCGCCGAAGCCGCCAAAGCCACCGCCGTTGAAGTCGGTGCGCACGCGTTCACGGCCGCCATCGACGCGGTAATCGAACCGCACCAGCATATCGGCCACTTCCGGAGATGCTGCACGGACATAGCCGAGCTGCTGCATTTCATCAGCGACGGCATTGGCATAGGTTGCAAATTCCAACCCGCCCGCCAGCTTCGGATCTTCCGCCACAACGGCGAAGGACTGGCCCTGTGGTGCAGGCAGCGGCACGGCAAAGCGCGACACATCGGCCTTGAACGGCGTGGTGCAAGCTGACAGCCCGATGGCGAGCGCCACAGGCAGGGCGAGGCGGGTCAGGGATTTCTTAGAGATCATCGGCAACGACATGGCACAACCCTCGTCTGTTGACCATTGCATAGGGGGCAACGGTTGTTACGAATGACATCATATTACACCGGCATGAACCGGAATTGAATATCCGCCGATACAAAACCTCGGCCTGTCGCAAATCATCCCAAAGGGTTAGTGCCGCACCAGTCCCAGCGCGCGGTAGGCGGCGTCCAGCGTCGGCGCGCCGCGTTCGCGCGCTTTGGCAGCGCCCCGGGCAAGGATCGCATCCAACGCCTCACCATCATCCTTCAAGGCCACGAATCGGTCACGGATGGGCGCAAGGCTGGTGACCAGCAGGTCTGCCAGCGCAGGCTTGAAGCTGCCGAAGCCCTGTCCGCCATATTCGCCCAGCACCGCATCCACCGATTGGCCGGTCAGCGCTGCGTAAATTCCCACCAGATTGCGCGCTTCGGGACGATCGGCCAGCCCTGCGGCTTCGGAGGGCAGTGGTTCGGGATCGGTTTTCGCCTTCTTGATTTTCTGCGCCATGGTGTCGGCATCATCGGACAGGTTGATGCGGCTCATATCCGACGGATCGGATTTCGACATCTTGGCGCTGCCATCGCGCAGGGACATGATCCGCGCGGCTTCGGCCGGGATGATCGGTTCCGGCAAGGTGAAGACGGGGGCATCTTCGGTGCAGAAGTCGTTGTTGAACTTCTGCGCGATGTCGCGGGCGAGTTCCAGATGCTGCTTCTGATCCTCGCCCACCGGAACATGCGTCGCCTGGTACAGCAGCACGTCGGCGGCCTGCAGCACGGGGTAGGTGAACAGGGCGACCGACTGGCCTTCGCGGTTCTTGCCCGCCTTGTCCTTCCACTGGGTCATGCGGTTCAGCCAGCCCATCCGGGCGGTGCCGTTCAAAAGCCACTGGAGTTCGGCGTGCTGGGGCACCTGCGCCTGATTGAACAGGACGGAGCGATCGGGGTCGATCCCGCAGGCGACCAACGCAGCGGTCATTTCAAGCGTGCCGGATTTCAGCCCTTTGGGGTCATGCGGCTGCGAAATGGCGTGCAGATCGGCGAGGAAGTAGAGCGCCTCGGAACCCTCTTCCAAGGCATCCTGCATCGCCACCCAGTTGCGGATCGCGCCCAGGTAATTGCCGAGATGGAGATTGCCTGTGGGCTGGATGCCGGAAACGACGCGCATGATCTGTCCTGCTGTTTAGCTTTGGCGGCGCATTAGGCGCTGGATCGTCGCTTTGTCGAGGACTCCGAGCAGCACCGTGCCTGCGCCATAGGTGACAAGGCTGACCGCCATGATCGCGCCAATCGCTGCCAGCCGCAGGGGGAACGGCCCGTCCAGCCACGGCGTGACGACCTGCATCAACGCCACCAGCGCCGCCCCCATCAAGCCCGCGGCCAGCGCAATCCGCCCGATCCGCCCCACCACGCGGCCCGGCAGGCGGAAGAACCCGCGCCGCGCCAGAATGCCGCCAAGCAGCGCGATATTCACCCACGCTCCGATCGCGCCCGCCAGCGCAAGCCCGACCACGCCCAGCACCGGCACCAGGACGAAATTCATCCCTACCGTCACGACCAGCGAAACGCCTGCGGTGTAGACCGGCGTCTTGGTATCGCGCCGGGCGAAGAAATTGGGGGTCAGCACCTTGACGAGCACATAGGCGGGCAGACCCACCACCAGCGCCGATGTGACCATGCCGGTCACCCGCGCATCCTCGGCTGTGAAGGCCTGTCCCTGCATGAACGCCTTCACGAACGCGAAGCCGGTGATGAACAGCGCCACCGCGCAAGGCAGGGTCAGCAGCATCGCCAGTTCGACCGCATTGGCCTGAAGGCGCACCGCCTCCTCATCCTCGGCCTTGGAAATGTACCGCGACAGGGCGGGCAGGATCGCCGTGCCCAGCGCAATCCCGATGATCCCCAGCGGCAGCTGGTTCCAGCGGTCGGCCATCGCCATGTAGGTGAGGCTGCCATCGGGCAGCCCGCGGATGAAGGCCAGATCGATGAAGCGGCTGATCTGATACACGCCCGCGCCGAACACGGCAGGCACGATCAGCACGCCCATTTCCTTGACCCGTGCGGTGATCTGCGGGGTGAGGCGCGGGATGCGGAACCCTGCGCGTCGCATGAACCAGTACAGCCACAGCAATTGCAGCAGGCCGCTGACCGATACGGCGATGGCCAGCCCGATCCCGGTCGCGGAGCGTGTGGCATCGCCCGCAGGCTGGAGCGCGCCCCACACCAGCGCGGTCAGCAGGCAGATGTTGAGCAGGATCGGCGCCGCGGCCGCCGCCGCAAAGCGCGACAGCGAATTGAGGATTGCCGCCACCAGCGTCGCCAGGCTCATGAACATGAGGTACGGGAACGCGATCTGGCCCATGGTGGTGGCCAGATCAAACATCGCCGCATCGCCGCGCAGGTCTTCGTTGGCAAAGGCCCACAGCACCCACGGCATCGCCAGCATCATCACCGCGCCGAACACCACGAGGATCGGCAGCAACACCGCCAGCACCTCGCCGGCAAAGCGGCGGGCGGCGTTTTCGTCCTCGGCCATCTGACGGTTGAACAGCGGTACGAAGGCCGACGCAAAGGCGCCTTCTGCAAACAGGCGGCGGAACAGGTTGGGCAACTGAAACGCCAGCTGCCATGCATCCGCCACCCCGCCCGCGCCCAGCACGCGGGCGAGCAGGATGTCGCGGGCAAATCCGAACAACCGGCTCACCAGCGTCAGCCCGCCGATCGTGCCGACATTCCTGAGCAGGCTCATGGGCGGGCGGTGCTTGTCAGTCGATCACAGATCAGGCGTTGCCGGTAACCGGCGAGATCGGCGTGCCGCCCGCGGCTTCCTCTGCCCGGCGCGCGGCGAGCTGTTGTGCGTACAGCCCGTTGAAATCGACCGGATCGACCATCAGCGGCGGGAAACCGGCATCGCGCACGGCATCGGCGACCACGCGGCGGGCAAACGGGAACAGCAGGCGCGGGCCTTCGGCATAAAGGAAAGCGTGGGCCTGATCTTCGGGCACATTGCGCATGCCGACGAGGCCGCAATAGGCCAGGTCAACGATATACATCGTGCCGCGCTGCGATGAGGCAGTCAGGGTCAACTTCAGCGTCAATTCGTGAACGTCGGGTGCAACCTGTTCGGCCCCGATGTTGAACTGCACATCGACCTGCGGCGGTTCGGCCCACTGGAAAACGTCCGGCGCGCTGGGGTTTTCGACCGAGAGATCCTTCACATATTGCGTGATGATCCCCACCGCCGGGCCGGTGTCCACGCCGTTCGGCTGCGGCCCGCCGGCATCATTATTGTCGAGGTTGGTGAGCACGCCTTCGTCTTCGGCCATGATGTCGCTGATCTTTCAATTAGGGTAACTGGTAATGCACCGGGCGCACGTTGGCGGCGCGCCTTGGGCTTGGCCGTGCGCGTAGCAGGGGCGAAACGCTGCCGCAACCACACCGCAGCGGGAGGCGGGGCGAAAACTTCGCGTCCCACGGCAACCTATCGGGTGTTGGCGAATTGTAATCAGTACCCATTTAAGGCAGGGTAGCGTCCCCGGGTCTGGACGCGCCGTAACTGGGCGTGTCTCCCTGTTAAGATCGGAATTGTTGCTGTGCTTGAAATCGTTCTCCTTGCCATGGTGGCCGCGTTTCTCGGCCTGCGCCTCTATTCGGTGCTGGGGCGCCGCGCGGAGCAGGAAGAAGAGCCTGCGGTGCAGCGGTTCGAATCAGATGACAGGTCCCAGCCGCGCCCTGCCACCATGCCCGCTCCGGCCGTGCCGGCCCGCCCGGCGGAGCTGGACGGTGTGATGCCTGCGGTCGAACGTGCACTGCGGGACATCGCGGCGGCTGACAGCAAGTTCAACCTTGCCCAGTTCCTCGAAGGCGCGCGCGGCGCCTACCGCATGGTCCTCGAAGCGTTCTGGAACGGTGACCGCGAAACCTTGCGCGAATTGTGCGACGATGATGTCTATGAAGGCTTCGTCACCGCCATCGACGCGCGCGAAGCTGCGGGCGAGACGATGGACAATTCGCTGATCCGCATCGAGGAAACCCGCATCCATTCAGCCTCGCTCGACGGGCGGACGGCGCGGATTGCGCTGTTGTTCGTGGCCGATATTGCCGCTGTCACGCGTGATAAGGATGGCGCGGTGGTGGCCGGATCGCTCGACGATGCGATTGAAAGCCGCGACGTGTGGACATTCTCGCGCAATGTCAGCGCGCGTGATCCCAACTGGCTGCTCGACGAAACCGACGAAGGTTGAGGCGGGGGCTGGAAAGCCTTTCGAATTTAAGGAGCCGATGATGCGCGCGGTGCTCGCTGTGGCCATGCTGCTGGCGCTGGGGGCCTGCGGGCGCGTTGTTCCGCCTCCCGCTGTCACCACTCCCGCTGCGCCGATTGCCGCCAATGCGGTTCTCACAGGTGTGGCGATTGGCCCTGCGCTGGCTTCGCTGTCGGTCAGCGATGCCGATGCGCGCAGCGCGTTGTCCGGCTTTATCGAATCCTGCCCCCGCCTGCTGACCCGTGATGATGCGAGCGGCCTGACCCGCCGGGACGACTGGCGCGGCGCCTGCGATGCCGCGCGCGGATGGGCACCGGCGCGCGCCCGCGCGTTCTTCATTGAACAGTTCACCCCGATGCAGGTCGGGGATGGCAAGGCGTTTGCCACCGGATATTTCGAGCCGGAAATTGCAGGCAGCCGCACCCGCCGCCCGGGCTTTGAAGTGCCTGTCTATGCCATGCCGGCCGATCTGGTGCGCGGCTGGCCCGACGATGTCGCCCCGTCCGAGCGTACTGGCCGGCCACCGCTGGGCCGGTATGACGCGGCCGGGCGTTTCGTCCTCTATCACGACCGCGCCGCCATTGAAGACGGCGCGTTGGCGGGCAAGGCGCAGGTGATCGCATGGGCCGCCGATCCGGTGGAATTCTTCTTCCTGCAGATTCAGGGTTCGGGCCGGCTGATCACGCCAGAAGGCGACGTGATCCGCATCGGTTATGCCGGGCAGAACGGGCGCGAATATGTCGGCATCGGCGGGGTAATGCGCGAAAGAGGCCTGCTGGGCAGCGGGCCGGGCAAATATTCCGGATCGATGCAGGGCATCATGGCCTATATCCGCGATAATCCGGCTGCAGGGCGTGATCTGATGCGCCAGAACAAAAGCTGGATTTTCTTCACCGAACTGAAGGGCGATGGCCCGCTCGGGGCGCTTGGCGTTCCGGTGCGGCGTGAAGCTTCGGTGGCGGCGGACCCGGCGTTCGTGCCGCTGGGCGCGCCGGTGTGGCTGGAACTCGACCGGCGCGAGGCGAACGGGTTGTGGATCGCGCAGGATACCGGCGGCGCGATCAAGGGCGCGAACCGTTTCGATACCTTCTGGGGCGCGGGGCAGGATGCGCGGGTGATTGCGGGCGGGATGAGCGGGCGCGGCCGCGCGCTGGTGCTGCTGCCGCGCGCCGCTGCCGCCCGGCTCGCAAGCCGGCGATGAAAGCGCCGCGGGGGCTGACCACGGGCGAACAGGCAGCATGGGCGCATCTGGCAGCCAGTGTGAAGCCGCTGCCGGGGAAGAAACGGCCGGCGGCTCCGGTGCTGGCCAAACCTGTGCAAGCTGCGCCGCTGCCGCCAGTCGCTGCGGCCAAGCCGGCGAAGTCTTCCATGAAGCCGCGACCGCCGCTTTTCAAACCAGCCCCCAGCCCGCCGCCTCCCGTGGATCGTCCCGGCCTCGATTCCCATTGGGACCGGCGCATGAAGGCCGGGCGGCTGGACCCTGATCTGACGCTCGACCTGCATGGCCACACGCTCGATACCGCCTATGACCGGGTGATGACGGCGCTGGATCAGGCGCGGGCGATGCAGGCGCGGGTTGTGCTGGTGGTGGCGGGGAGGGAACGGCCCGTCGATCCGGCTGACCGCATGACACGGCGCGGTGCAATCCGGGCCAAGCTGCTCGATTGGCTCGCCGCCAGCCGCCATGCCGATGCCATTACAGCCGTGCGCCGTGCGCATATCCGCCATGGGGGAGAAGGCGCGCTGTACCTGATCCTCAAGCGGCGCTGACAGGACGCAAGCGCGCGTCAGACCCCGGTCAGAGTCCGGTTTGACCCTGTTCAGACCCCCTCCAGCTTCCGCTTTGCCGGTGTTTCACATGAAACATCACGGGGTGGCCCTTCACCGCCAACGGGTGTTGCATCCTCCACAACATAGGTGAGGGCGCATCGCGCCCACGCTGTCAGGCATGACAGACCCGAGCCGTCCGGCGGGTGGCCGATGCCGGTCTCTGCCGGACAGTATCATCTCTCGGCATGGAGAAATGTCATGAATATCATACTCATCATCATCATCGGGGGCATTCTCGGATGGCTCGCCAGCAAGGTCATGCGCACCGACGCCCAGCAAGGCATCTTCCTCAACATCGTCGTCGGCATCGTCGGTGCGTTGTTGGCCGGATTCCTCATCTCGCCGCTGCTTGGTGCAGGCACGATCACTTCGGGCAGCTTCGACATCATGTCGCTGATCGTTTCATTCCTCGGCGCGCTGGTACTGCTCGCGATCGTGAACATGTTCCGTCGCGGTTCAGTGCGTTAACACGGAGAAATATGCATGAAAAAGAACATCATCACACTCGCCGCTGTGGCCATGGCCGCAACCGGACTGACTGCTTGCAACTCCGCCGAAGATCAACGCGAAGACCAGCTTGAAGAGCAGGCCGACGCGACGGTGGAAGCGGGCGAACAGACCGCTGACCAGATGGAAGATCGGGCTGATGAGCTTGATCAAACCGTCGACGGCGTGGATTCAACGGCGGAACAAAATCTCGAGAACAAGGCTGATGCGGTCCGCGAAAATGCGGAAAATCAGGCCGAAGCTATCGAGCAAAAGGCCGAATGATCACCGCGTAATGCGGTGCGACGCAAGGTCTGAGGCACATCGCTTGCGCCGTCTTCGTGGGGGGCTGCCACATCGGCAGGCCCCCACGATTAGTATTTGAGCATCAAAGACCAGGCTGGGGACCAGCGTCGTCGATGATAGCGCGCATCGCTGCCCGGCCGCGGTTGATCCGGCTTTTCACGGTGCCAAGTTTGCAATCCGCAACCTCTGCCGCTTCCTCGTAACTCAGGCCCGATGCGGCGATCAGAAGCAGCATTTCGCGCTGGTTGTCCGGCAATTGCTGCAAGGCGCCTTCGATGTCCGCGATATGGATGCGTGCTTCCTGTTCCGGTTGCTGCACCAGCAGGCGCTCGGCCGCTTCAGGCTCCCAGCTTACCAGCCGATTGCGCTTGCGCAGAGCATTGTAGAACTGGTTGCGCAGGATCGTGAACAGCCAGGGGCGAAACTTGCTGCCGGGCAGAAAGGTGTGGCGCGAGGCCCAGGCCCGCACCATTGTTTCCTGCACCAGATCGTCGGCCATATCCCGCTGCCGGCACAGCGAACGGGCAAAGCTGCGCAAAGCGGGCAGGGACGCGGCCATTTCGTCGGAAAAGCAGGGCGGGTCGGGATCGCAGGTTTTACTGAAGGCAGGCATAAGCATTGCACCTTGTGAGTTAACGGCGTCCGTGATCTTCCTCCCCCTCCCCTTCTTCGGCGACCTTGGCTGTGGCTTCACTATACTCGGCAAGGATTTATGCTGCCGCCCCGATCCTCCCGCTAATGCTGGTCACTGGCCTATGTGAATTCGTCTCGGGGCAGCGGCTTCTATTGCCTTTGCGTCCTGCCCTCCGGGGCGATGAGAGCGAAAGGAATGAGGATGCGCATTGCACTATTGATGGCGGCGAGTCTGCTGGCCACAGCCTGCAACGGCAACGAGGCCGAGGATCAGCGCGCCGATGCCGGGACCCCGCTTGCGCAGCCTGAAGGCGCAGACGCGATGGCCGGGCAGACGCCGACGGCGCAGGATTTCGCCACCCGCGCGGCGATGTCGGATATGTACGAGATTGCCTCGGCCAATATCGCGCTTGAAAAAGCGGACGGCGCCCCGACCCGCGAATTCGCGCAGATGATGGTCGCCGATCATACCAAATCGTCGCAGTCGTTAAAGGACGCGGCAGGGCAGTCGGGTCAGACTCTCACCATGCCCACGCAGCTGGATGCCGAACATCAGGCACAGATCGACATTCTCAGAAGCCTGAATGGCGAAGAATTCGACCGCGAATACATGAGCCAGCAGATGGCCGCACACCGCAAGGCGCTGACGCTGCTCAAGGCCTATGGCGGGAACGGCGATGTCGCCGAACTTCGCCAATTTGCCCAGAGCACGATTCCCGTCGTGCAGAAGCATCACGACTGGCTGGACCAGAATTCGCCGAGCCCGAGCGCGACAGGCGGTACGCCGGGCGCCACGATGGACGCGACGCCCGCGCCATAGGCGGGTCGTCACGTTCGCCACGGCTGAACCCCCGCGCGAAGGTCCCTGCGCGCGGGGGTTCACTTGTGAATGGCGTTGTTAAACGGGGTCATCAGGCGCGCGCTGCCCCCTCAACCGTGATCTCTGGCAGAATGGCCGTTTCGGGATCTGCGGCCAAAGCCTCCATGAAGGTCCGCGACCACCAGTGTACATCCTTGCTGACGATGCATTCCAGCATCGCCTGATGCCGTTCCTGCCGTTCCGCCAGCGGCATGGCCAGTGCCCGCGCGATGCCGTCGGCCATATCCTCGGCGCTGTGCGGGTTGACGATCACCGCCTCTGTCAGCTGCGCAGCCGCCCCGGCAAAGCATGACAGCACCAGCACTCCGGGATCGGCCGGGTTCTGGGCGGCGACATATTCCTTGGCGACCAGATTCATTCCGTCGCGCAAAGGCGTGACCAGCCCGACCCGCGCGGCGCGGTAAATGCCGAACAGCTCGTCCCGCGAATAGCCTTGATTGACGTAGCGGATCGGCACCCAGTCGATCGAAGCGAATTCACCGTTGATGCTGCCCGACAAAGCGTTCAGATCGGCCCGGATCTGCTGGTAACTCGGCACGTCGCCGCGCGATGGCGGAGCAATCTGCAGCAGAAACACCTTCTCGCGCAGCTCCGGGCGCTTGGTGAGCAGCAGTTCATATGCAGCAAAACGCTCCTGAAGGCCCTTTGAATAATCGAGCCGGTCAACGCCCACGATCATCTCGCGTCCGACTGCGCTGACGACCAGCCGCGTTTCTGCCTGCTTGGCCGCCAGACTATGCACCGCGCCGCCGAAATCGCCTGCGTCCAGTCCGATCGGGCACACCAGCAGGCGGGTGCGGCGGTCGCCAAGGGACACGATCTCGTCGTCGATCACCGCGTCCAGCTGTGCGGTGACATAGT
Source organism: Porphyrobacter sp. (assembly GCA_041639595.1). Classification (GTDB taxonomy): domain Bacteria; phylum Pseudomonadota; class Alphaproteobacteria; order Sphingomonadales; family Sphingomonadaceae; genus Erythrobacter. The sequence continues at coordinate 4,444 of JBEQBX010000009.1, read as the reverse complement.
CGATGAAGGCCTGCCGCCATTCATCGGACTGGAACCCGATGACATCGTAATGCAGCAGGCTTTCTACCAGAATGCGATGATCGGGGAGCGACATCAGCAGGCTTGGCGGAGGCCAGGGGATATGGAGGAACAGGCCGATGCGGTTGGCGAAGCCGCGATTGCGCAGATCCTTGCCCAAGGGCAGCAGGTGATAATCGTGCACCCAGATAAGATCGTCAGGCTCGATCAGCGGCGCGAGCGTTTCAGCGAAGCGGCAATTTACCCGCTTGTATCCACCGGCAAAGTCGCGTGCAATCTCTGTCAGGTCGAGCCGGTAGTGAAACAGCGGCCAAAGCGTGCGATTGGCAAAGCCGTTGTAGTATTCGTCAACATCCTGCGCTTCCAGATCGATGGTCGCGGTTGCCACCCCGTCTGCCCGGCGGAAGGTGATCTGGCCGGTAAATTCCTCCGTCTGTTCACCCGACCAGCCGAACCAGAAACCGTTGCTTTCCCGCAAAGCTGCGGCAAGCGCGACCGCCAGGCCGCCGCGGTTGGCACTTTCGCCTTCGGACTCAATCTGCACACGGTTGGAAATGGCAATCAGGCGGGGCATGTGGCGGCCTCCGTTGGGGCTGGACGATGCACGGAGCATAATCCGGCGAGGGGGATCCACGCCGGCAGCGAAACAGGCAGCCAGGTGAGACACCGCGGCCTTCGCCCAAGGCGGTTGCGCATAAAACTGCCTATGTGATGAAAGCGGAGTCCGCCTTTGCAAGAAGCGCCCGCAGGTGATCGTGCACCGCCTCGGGTCCTTCGAGCCGGGCGTCGGCATGGGCCGTGATCCGGTCGCCAACGGCAATACCATGGCCGCCAAGATCGCGCGCGGCAGCGATTGCGACAATATCGGTCAGGTCATCGCCGATATACAGCGGTGTGCTCCCAGCAAAGGGAGGCAGTTGCATGATGGCGCGCACCGCATCGCCCTTGTCAGCGCCGGGCTGGCGCAATTCGAACACCATGTCGCCCGCCTGGATCACCAGATCATGTTCTGTTGCACATTCCTGCGCCCATGCCTCAACCGCGCCACCCAGATGCGGGGCGAGACGGTAATGCAGACCGACCCCGAAGCTTTTGGATTCGACCACCACACCGTTGCGCGCGCCGAAACGGGCTTCTGTCTCTCGTGCCAGCCGGGCAAAGATGCTCGTCGGCGGCGGCGCGCGCAAGCGGCCATTATGGCGCAGTTCGACCCCGTGGCTGGCCGCCACGGTTACGGGCCAAAGGCTCTTGCCCCATAGCGCATCCAGTTGTTCGAGCGAACGACCGCTGATGATTGCTATACGCCCGTTCAGCCGGTCCAGCGCGGCTCCAATCAACGCCCGCAAATCGTCGCTGACGCAGATAGCATCCGGCGTCCGGGCGATCGGGACAAGCGTTCCGTCGAAATCGAGCAGCAGCGAGAACGGGGCAGGGCAGGTCATCGGATCGCCCCCGGAACGCCGTCCGAAATCCACCCGCAAATGTGAGATTGCATCGAGGTTCTGCCACTGTCCATTGGGCGCGAGCAATGACCTCGGCTTTCCCGATGAACATTAACGCTGGTTAGGAACGCAGGCAAAGGCTGCCCGGCGTCGGAAGGGTAGTTTCACAGAAAGAATATCAGCACTTCTGGAGTGAGTTATCATGTCGTTTCTGGACCGCATCGCCGCTGCCATTGCCCCCGCCGCGACCGATGAACAACGCGCTGAAGCGCGTGCGCAGCTTGAACAGCTTGCCGTCAACGAACCGTTTGCACAGGACATTCTTGACCAGCACCGCAAGATCGAAGCGCTGTTTGCGCAGGCGCGGGAAAGCAATGGTGCCAGCGCGCAAGCGGTGATTGCAGAGCTTGCCGTGCTGCTCAACGTGCATTCAATGGCCGAAGAGGCTGTGGTTTATCCGGACATTTCCGAACATTCGAGCAAAGCTCATGCCGGTATGGCCTATGAGCAGCATGCCTTGACCAAGGTGCAGCTTGCCGAATTGCAAAAGCTTCAGGCCGGGAGCCAGGAATGGCGCGAAAAACTGGAGCATATCGAAAGCGCAGTGCAGCAGCACGTCTATCAGGAGGAGGGCAGCTGGCTGCCCGACGTTATCCGTTACGCGCCTGCATCTGAACGTCAGCGGATGAGCACGGAGTTCCGCGAATATTTTGACCGGTTCGACCGCGGCTGACAGCTGGTTGTACCCTTCCCGGCCAGCGCGGAGTGCGACCCGCCGCGTCATGGCCAGGCGACGCCCGCAAGATCCAAGAACTTTCCTTGCCAACCAGGAAAGCTCAACAGGATCTTGCGGGCGTTTTCGTTCGGTAGTGGGGCGCTGCACCGCCAAACAAAAAACCCCGCCCATTGCTGGGCGGGGAGTTATTGGGGCAAATGGCCGAACCAAGTGAAAACCGAACGAGGGCTCAGGCCATCTAGTGACCAAGGGGATCGGGATACCCCCGGGCGACCTGCTCTCTGCCTGACCGATTCTCCGCACGCTCTAACTTGGATTGCATCTGCCGGAATTGTCAGGCGAATAATCCTAGCGGGCAGCGGGCAGCGGGCAGCGGGCAGCGGGCAGCGGGCTGAAAAACCGCGCTCCGACACGGTTGGTGCCGGAGCGCGGTCAGAAGGCGGCGGAGAACGGGGGCATGTTCGCCGCCGCTTCGTTCAGCTTGAGGTTGACCCCGATTTTCCGGTGGTCTGGCTGCTCGAACTGCTTGAACCTGACGCGCTCTCGCCCGAACCGGTTTGGCCACGGTTCTTGCGCCATTCGTCAAACTTGGAGTTGAATTCGTCCTGCTGGGTTTGGCGGAACTCATGGTAATCGTTGTCGAACTGCTCCATCTGACGCTGACGCCATTGGTTGTAGCTATGGTCGTGATGGTGACCTTGCTGGTTCTGACGGTTCTGCCCGTGTTGTGAACTGCCCATCAGCGCATCCTGGCCACCCTGACCGCTCATGCCAAACCCGCCGCGGCCATCCTGCCCGTAACCACTTTGGCCGCCGTAACCACCTTGGCCGCTCTGGCCGCCAGACCCGGTTTGGCTGCCATAACCATCCTGACCGCCGTAGCCGCCATAGCCGCTTTGGCCACCATATCCGCCCGATTGGTTCTGATCGTGCTGGCCCATGCCGGAGCGGCCTTGGTCGCCCTGCTGGCCTTGGCTCCATCCGGAACCTCCTTGGCCGAAGCTGCTCTGCCCACGCTGGCTCTCGTTCGCCTGCATCTGGTCATTATGGCCGCCGCCTTGACCCTGACTTTCACGGTTCTGGTTTCGATCATTCGCCATCTTGGATTCCTTTCGGTTCAGACCCGGCCCGGCGGGCAACCCGCAGGACAGGGTCAAGAACCCGAAAGTGTCATCATGCCAGCAGCGACCCCTTATCCTGCATTAACCACGCCGCGCGCCCCGCCGGACCGCTGCGCCTGCTTGTCGTTGGATAGCGAACCCCTTTTTGGCGAATCACCGTGCAGGTTCCCTGAACGAGGGAAATAAACGACAGAAATCCGGTCATTAAACCGCCGCTAGTCGTAATCTTCACTTTATGTGCAGAGCAATTACCATGTCGCGTCATCGACAAAGCGGCACCTTTTCGCGTCAAGCTGCGACAGATTCGATGGTGGGGATAACTTTTGAGTGAGATAAGGTCGGGGTGTTCGAAGACAGTGCAATTCTCGCAACAACCTTCGAGGAGCAAGCAAGTGTCTAACGCCTTTCTGCTACGACTTATGCATGCTGCCGAGCTGAACGATCAGGAAATCGAGGCAGTAGAAGAACTCTGCCGCCAACCGAGGGAAATCGGGGCCAAGAAATATTTGTCGCGCGATGGCGACGAGATGGTCACCTTCCCGGTCGTCCTGAGCGGCTGGGCGGCGCGATACCAGATTTTGCGCAATGGTGCGCGGCAGATCACCCGCTTGCTGTTGCCGGGGGATGCCTTCTATTTCGATTGTTCGCCCAATGGCATCGCGATCGAAGAGGTCATTACTCTTAGCCCGTGCCGGATCGTGAACATTCCTCACGCCGATATGCGGCGCATGATCGACCGCTTCCCGGCCATTGGTGAAGCGATGCGCAGCTATGGCTGCATGGAAAACGCGGTGCTTTCGTCATGGGTGGTGAATGTCGGCCGCCGTGACGCGCTGGAGCGGATGGCGCATCTGATCTGCGAGGCGCATTATCGTCTGTCGATGGTTGATGCCAATCAGGGCCAGCAGATCTACTTCCCGCTGACACAGGACGATCTCGCCGATGTGCTCGGCCTCACCCCGGTGCATATCAACCGCAAGCTTCAGCAATTGCGTCAGGAAGGTCTGATTACGCTGCGTTCGAAGCAGCTGGACACCCGTAAAAACCTCTCGCGTTCGAGGCCATGATCTGATTCACTCGGTTCGTTGAACGGAGAGGTTTGATGCACCCACGCAGCCTGTTTTCGC
>JBEQBX010000008.1:0-51830 GCA_041639595.1 Porphyrobacter sp. | reverse complement strand
CCGCTGAACGCCGCCGGTCCCGCCTACTACAGCGCCACGCTGGCTGCACCTGCAAGCGAAACCCGCTTTGTCGCTGGCGGCGTTGCATGGAGCTGCGAAGGCACCACCTGCGTCGCCAACAAGACCAGCGCGCGTCCGCTGCGCATCTGCCGCGGCCTGAACCGCAAGTCGGGCGAAATCGCCGATTTCAAGGTGGAGGGTGCCGCCATCGAGGCCGAAGAACTGGCCAAGTGCAACGGCTGATCGCCGCCTGACCTTATCCCTCTCTGTCCGGATGTCCCCCTCTCCCACCGGATAGAGCGCCACGGCCCCCGGCGCCCGCTGCTCCCGCAGCGCGCGGCCGGGGGTTGATGTTTGAGGGGAGCGGAGAAACGCTGCTATCGACCAGAAAGGATCTGCAAGGCCGCGCGGAGACAGGGACGAAAACGAAGATCAGAGTATTCCAGCAGCCTTGAGCTGGGCCTCGAGACTGGCGGCATCAGTAAACAGGTGCGCGTCCCAACCGCGCGCTTTGGCAGCGGCGATGTTCGCGGCGTTGTCATCGGTGAAGAACAGCGCCGCGCCTTCGCGCCCGCTGCGTTCCTCGACGATTTGGTAGATGCGCGGGTCGGGCTTCGCCACCTTCTCCACGCCGGACACAATGATATCCTCGAACAGGTCGAAGATCGGCTGGGTCGGGCGGAAGCCTGCGAAAAATTCGTCTCCGAAATTGGTGAGGCAAAACAGCGGCACGCCCGCCGCGACCAGCCGCTCGACCAATTCGTGCGAGCCTTCGACAGGGCCGGGAATGCTCTCGTTAAACCGCTCTGCATAGGCGCGGATGTGGCCTTCATAGTGCGGATAGAGCGCGACACGTTCGGACATCATGTCGGCCAGCGCGCGGCCGCGGTCATGTTCGTAGTGCCATTCCTCGGTCACCACATTGGCGAGGAACCAGTCCAGCTCCTGCGGATCGTCGATCAGCTTTTCAAACAAGGCGCGCAGTTGCCAGTGGAACAGCACCCGTCCGATATCGAACACCACTGCCTTGTCCGCCACGCCTTCCACAGAAGCTTATCCCCCAAAAGCCTGCGGCCCGCGCTCCGATAGGGAGGCGGGCCGCGGAAAACCATTGGCTGCCGAATGCCGGCAGCCGCGCCGGATCAGCCCTGGCGGGCCTTGAAACGACGGTCGGTCTTGTTGATGACGTAGGTGCGGCCGCGGCGACGGATCACGCGGTTGTCGCGGTGACGGCCCTTCAGCGACTTCAGGCTGTTGACGATCTTCATGGCTGTTACGCTTTCAAAAACGAAACGCGCCGGATCGGCCGACGCGCGAAAATTGAAGGCTGCCGTTAGCGACCTGCCCCCATGCCGTCAATGCGAGTCTGCCAATACTAGCCCCGCAAATCGCCCAATTTACGCTCCCACGCCAGCGCATGGGCGATGATCGTGTCGAGATCGGCGTTACGCGGCTCCCAACCCAGGGTTTCCTTGAGCCGCGACGGATCGGAAATCAGCGAATCGGGGTCGCCTGCACGCCGGCCCTGGATCTGCCGGTCAAGCTGGCGATTCGTCACCCTGTCGACCGCATCCAGCACCTCGTTCACCGAAAAGCCCCGGCCATAGCCGCAGTTCATCGTCAGCGAGCGTGCCGGATCGGCAATCAGCGCCTCCAGCGTCAGCACATGCGCGGCGGCAAGATCGCTGACATGGATGTAATCGCGCACCCCCGTCCCGTCCGGCGTCGCATAGTCGGTGCCGAACACGGCAACCGATTCGCGCTTGCCCAGCGCCGCCTCGATGGCAACCTTGATGAGATGGGTGGCTCCGGCTGTCGATTGCCCGCTGCGTGCCTGAGGATCGGCGCCCGCCACGTTGAAGTAGCGCAGCACGCCGTAGTTCATCGGGTGCGCGGCTGCGACATCGCCCAGCATCTGTTCGGTCATCAGTTTCGACCAGCCATAGGGGTTGATCGGTCGCTGGGGCGTATCCTCGGACACGGCCGCCACATCGGGGATGCCGTAAGTCGCCGCGGTCGACGAGAAGATGAAGTGCGGCACGCCGGCCTGCACCGCGGCGGCAATCAGCGCGCGGCTTTTGGCGGTGTTATTGTGATAATATTTCAGCGGATCTTCGACGCTTTCAGGCACCACGATCGACCCGGCAAAATGCATGATCGCGCCCGTGTTCTGTTCGGCAAAGATTCGCGCCAGCAGGGCGCCGTCCTCGATATCGCCTTCGTACAAGGGCACGCCGTCAGGGATGGCAAAGCGGAAACCGGTCGTCAGATTATCGATCACCGCCACCGGCCAGCCTGCATCTTTCAAGGCAAGCACCGCGTGACTGCCGATATAGCCGGCGCCGCCGGTGACCAGAACGGAAGGTTTCGTAGATGTCGTCATGCGCAGGCCCTTAACACATAATGTGCTGAGAAAATCTCAACATGAAGCAGACACACTCAGGTCTGTCCACGCGGCCGCCACCGCCTTATGATGGGCGCGCTTCAAAAGGAACCCGTGCCATGCCCCGCCTTTCCCAGCCCCGCCCTTTGCTGTCCCGCCTGACTATCCTTGCCCCTGTTGCTGCCGCACTGGCGCTGTCGGCCTGCGCGACCAAGCCGTTTACCGGCCCGGTCGAAGTCACCCGCTTTGTCGCGCCCGACCGGGCAGGTCTGGGGCAGGGGACGATCGCGGTGACCTTCCCGGACGCAATTGCCAATGAAGGCGCGCGCAGCGCCTTTGCCGCGGCTGTGACGCGCGAATTGACGCAGATCGGTTATACCGTGGTGGCAGAAGGCACTCCTGCTGCCCAAACCGCCGCGATCCGCACCAGCCGCACGCCGATTGCCGCAGCACCGGTGGATCGGCAGGGCCCGGTGAATGTCGGCATCGGCGGCGGCACCGGCGGCTTGGGATCGGGGGTTGGCATGGGTGTCGGCATCAATCTTGGCGGCCAGCGCGAAGGTCCGGCGGCCAACACCATGCTCGAAGTGCGCATCGGCCGGACCGATGGCACAACCTTGTGGGAAGGCCGCGCGCAACTGACGACGGGGGTTAAATCACCATTTTCACAGGTGGAAACCAGCGCCCGCACGCTCGCCGCCGGGTTGTTCCGGGACTTCCCCGGTGGCAATGGCGAGACTGTAACGATCGACGCCAGGAAGCTTCAAGGAACCAAATGACCGCTCTTTTCATCGACGCCGGATTCGACAGCGGCAATATCGACGTATTGGGGATTGAGGGCCGCACCGCCCGTCTTGCGATCCGCCGCGACAATGCTTCGGACTTTTTCCAGTGGTTCCATTTCCGGGTGACCGCGCCAGCGGGGGAAGAGGCCGTGCTGAAGATCACCGGTCTGGGCGCCAGCGCCTACCCGGGCGGCTGGCCCGATTATAACGCCTGCGTTTCGGAGGACCGCGCCTATTGGTCGCGTGCGGCATCAACCTTCGACCAGAACGAGGACGGCGGCACGCTGACAGTGCGTTACCTGCCCGCAGGCGGGGTGTTCTGGTGCGCCTATTTCGCGCCTTATTCGATGGAGCGGCATCACGATCTGATTGCCGAGACTGCATCATGCGAAGGCGTCGATTACGTCCGGCTCGGCACCAGTCTGGATGGCCAGCCGATCGATTGTCTGGAAATGGGCGAAGGCCCGACACAGGTCTGGCTCTATGGCCGCCAGCATCCGGGCGAGACGCAGGCGGAATGGTGGATGGAAGGCGCGATCGAATGCCTCACCGATCCTGCCGATCCGGTCGCGCGGGCCTTGCGCAAGCAGTGCCGCATTCACATTGTGCCCAATTGCAACCCCGATGGTTCGCGGCGCGGACATCTTCGAACCAATGCGATTGGCACCAACCTGAACCGCGAATGGGCCGATCCCAGCCCCGAACGCTCGCCCGAAGTGCTGGCGATCCGTAACCGGATGGACCAGGCCGGTGTCGACTTTGCGATGGACGTCCACGCCGATGAAGCCATCCCTGCCGTATTCATCGCCGGGTTCGAAGGTATCCCGTCGTGGAAGGAAGAACAGGGCGAAGGCTATTACCGCTACCAGCGCATCCTCGATCGCCGCACGCCGGATTTCCAGACCAAGCTCGGCTATCCCAAGGCGCCGGCGGGCCGCGCCAATTTGTCGATGAGCACAAACCAGATCGCCGAACGTTTCGGCGCGGTCGGCATGACGCTGGAAATGCCCTACAAGGATCTGGCCGATTTCCCCGAGCCTGAGCAGGGCTGGTCGCCGGAACGCTGCAAGCTGCTGGGGCGCGATTGCCTGGCGGCGCTGATGGAGTGGCTGGAGGGCAAGGACGCCTAGCCCAGGTGTGCAGGCCCGAAGGCGTGCGGCAGCAGGGCTGACAGGCTCACCCGCCGCACGTCATCCTTGGCGACGCACAGCACCAGCGGATCGGTGTCGCCCAGCGCGGCAACTTCGTTGAGCACCTGACGACAACGCCCGCATGGCGTGATCGGATGGGCATCGGCCTTCAGCCCCACCACGGCGACCGCGACCAATCCGCCGCGCCGCCCTTCGCCAAACGCCTTGGCCGCCGCCACTGTCTCTGCACACAGGGCAAGGCCATAGCTGGAATTTTCGACATTGCAGCCGGTGATCACCGCGCCATCATCGAACAACAGCGCCGCGCCCACGGGGTAGTCGGAATAGGGGGCATAGGCCTGCCCGGCAGCGGCGAATGCGGCGGCGATAAGCGCCTGTTCCTGCGCGGCATCAAGCGTCATTTCTGCACCACCATCCATTCGACCGGCTCCTCGCTCGCTTCGGTAAAGCGGGCGTTGTTCGCGCTCCATAACAGCCACGGCCGCCCCGCATAGTCGGGCCGCGCGCGGTCCCGCACCAGCCACAGATCCCGCGCCAGCGTGGTCGCAGTGTTGTGCCGTTCCTGAAACGCGGGCGACAATTTGAGGATCGCCGGGCGGCCGGCGTGCAGTTCGATCTGGTTGATGAGCGTCATCAGCTCGCTTTCGACCGCAGCGTCGCTGACCTTGGGATCGCAGCCATCGGCCAGCCGGGCCAGCCCGATCGCGGGCGGCAAAAGATCCGGATCGCGCGGCACCATCTGCGCAAACATTCCGCTTTGCGCATCGGCGCCCAGGCACGGGTCGAATTCGAGCATCACGCCGGTCTGCAAACCCGCCTTTCGTGCGTTATCGAAACGGTCGGCAAAGCCGCCGGGCGCATCGGCCCGCGGCCCCGCCACCAGCGGCAAATAGACGAATTGCGCCCCGATCGCCTTCAGCGTTTCGAACCTGATTGCGGTGTTTTCCGCAGGCACCAGCGCGCCCTGTTCGGGATAAAGCGCCGGATCAGGACGCCAATCGCGCATGTCCCACCACAGCCAAGCCGCAAAGGCGAGGCCGAACAGCACCGCCAGCATGGCCAACCGCCACAGCCAGCGCCGCGGGGCCTTCCGCGCCCGGCTTTTGCCCCCTGTTACCATGCCCCTGTCAGCCCTTGATGTGCAGCACGCAAATCAGCGTGAACAGCCGCCGTGCGGTGGCAAAATCAGTCTCTACCTTGCCTTCCAGCCGCTCCAGCAGCAGTTCGGCGGCATTGTTGTGGATGCCGCGGCGCGCCATGTCGATCGTTTCGATTTCAGCCGGGGTGGCCTTGCGGATCGCCTGATAATAGCTGTCGCAGATCGCGAAATATTCACGAATCGGACGGCGGAACCGGCCCATGCCGATCACCAGCGTTTCCAGCAGCACTTCACCCGTATCGCGGATATCCATCGCCAGCCGCCCGTCAGTCACGGACAGGTGCAGGTGATAGGGGCCGGGCGTCCCGCGCTCTGCACTGCGCAGCGGCTTGAAGGTGTTTTCTTCGATCAGGTCATAAATCGCGACCCGGCGTTCCTGTTCGACATCGGCATTGCGCCACAGGATCGTCGCCTCGTCCAAGGTGATATGCGCAATGCGCTGCGCTCCGGCGGCACCGGGCACGGGCGAAACGGGCAGGGAATCGGGCGGCGGCTGAGCCATATTTCCTGCCTTCGCAGATTGCAGGGCGATACTTCAAGCACTTCGACGCGATCTCCCCACTATCCACAGCGTCCAAAATAAATATTGCACCCGACGGGCCTTGCGCGAAGGGGGCAAGCACGCGCATCTGACCGCCATGGCCGAACCCGAAAAAGTGACCCCGATCAAACCGCAAGGCCCCGAAGGCGACCTGCCGGTGCGCAAGCTGCCCGCCAATCTGGATGCGGAGGCGGCGTTCCTTGGCGCGGTGCTGATCGACAACCGGGTGATCGAGGAATTGCCGGTACCGATCCGGCCCGAACATTTCTTCGAGGCGCTGCACGGGCGCATCTACGAACGCGTGCTGACCCTGATTGAACGCAACACCACCGCGTCCCCCGTCACGCTGCGCCCCTTCTTCGAAGCGGACGAGGCGCTGAAGGATCTGGGCGGCACGTCCTATCTGGCGCAGCTTACCGCCAGCGGCGCAGGCCTGTTGGTCCCGCGCGAACTGGCGCAGCAGATCTATGACCTTGCGCTGCTGCGCGAATTGGTGAGCGTCGGGCGCGGGCTGGTCGAAGGCGCGCTGGATACGTCCGAAGAAACCTCCCCGCTGGACCGCATCGCCCAGGCCGAAGCCGATCTGTTCAAGGTCGCCGAAGGGGCCAGCACCGGGCGCGAAGCGGCGACCTTCCGCGAAGCGGCGATGCAGGCGATCCGCATGGCCGAAGCAGCGATGAATTCCGGCGGCGGCCTGTCGGGCAAGACCACCGGCCTTGCCACTATCGACCAGAAGACATCGGGCCTGCACAGTTCCGACCTTATCATCCTGGCCGGGCGTCCCGGCATGGGCAAAACATCATTGGCCACCAACATCGCTTTCAACTGCGCGGAAAAGCATCTGGAATGGCAGCGCGACGGGGGCGAATTCAATTACGGCGCGCCGGTCGCCTTTTTCAGCCTGGAAATGAGCTCTGACCAGCTTGCCACCCGTATCCTTGCCGAACAGGCCGAAATTTCGTCCGAGGCGCTGCGCAGCGGCAAGCTGACGCGGGAGGATTTCCAGAAGCTGTCCTATGCCAGCCAACGCCTTGCCGAACTGCCGCTGTATATCGACGATACGCCAGCGCTGACGATCGGCGCCTTGCGCACCCGCGCGCGGCGGATGAAGCGGCGGCACGATATCGGCCTGATCATCGTCGATTACCTTCAGTTGCTGCAAGGATCGGGCCGCGCCAACGACAACCGCGTGAACGAAATTTCGGAAATCAGCCGGGGTCTGAAGACGCTGGCCAAGGAATTGCAGGTTCCGGTGATCGCGCTGTCGCAGCTGTCCCGCGCCGTCGAAAGCCGCGAGGACAAGCGCCCGATGCTGTCCGACCTGCGCGAATCCGGCTCGATCGAGCAGGACGCCGACATGGTGTGGTTCATCTTCCGCGGCGATTATTACCACCTGCTGGTCAAGCCCGACACGCCCGACGCCAGTTCCACCCCCGATGTGCAGGAGAAATACCGCCAGTGGGAGGAAAAGTTCGAAGGTCTGGTGGGCCGGGCAACCCTGATCGTGGCAAAACAGCGCCACGGTTCCACCGGCAACGTGCCGCTGCATTTCCAGAGCGACATCACCAAATTCACCTCGCCCAATTTCAAGGACTATTCGGACTACGGGTTCGAATAGGCGGGAATGTCCGGCGCTCCGTTCAGGCATGCCGCTGCGTTGCTGCCGCAGCGTGTGTTCGGCCAGTTGGGGTGGCTGCGCGGATCGCTGGGCGCGGGGCTGGCCATTGGCGCAGCCGGGCTGGTGACAGCGGCGTTGATGAAGGGACAGCCCGCCGGGCTTCCGTGGCTGATCGCGCCGCTGGGCGCGTCGGCCGTTCTGGTGTTTGCCGTTCCGGCCAGTCCGCTGGCCCAGCCATGGTCGGTGATTGGCGGGAACCTGATTTCGGCAACCATCGGTCTGACGCTGGGGATGCTGATCGGGGAACCGCTGGTGGCCGCGGGCCTCGCGGTCGGCGTGGCAATCGCGATCATGACCTTCGCGCGCTGCCTCCACCCGCCGGGCGGAGCCTGCGCCTTGCTATGCGCGCTTGGCGCGGCGGGGCCGGAAGGCTGGACGCTGGTGCATCTCATGCCGGTTGCGGCCAACGTGCTTGCCCTGGCGCTGGCGGGCTGGTTCTACAACAATATGACCGGGCATAGTTGGCCGCACGTCATCGTCCTGCCTGAACCGGAAAGCAGCCATATCCTCCACACCCGCGAAGATATCGAGGAAACGCTGGCCAGCTGGGACGAACTGCTCGATGTCGACATCGATGATCTCGACGCATTTTACCGCGCGGTGAATGATCGGATCGCGCAGCGGCGGCAGAGCCGATAAAGCTGCAATCAGGCGCACAAGGCGGCGCGGTCGTTCCAGCGGCGAAGGCTGCGGGGCTCGGCCTTGGCCTGATACAGCGCGCGGTCGGCGTATTCGAACAGGGCGTCGGCATCAGCGCCATCTGCGGGCCACTGCGCCACGCCGACGCTTGCTCCCGCATGCACCGGGATGCCGTCGATCAGGTGCGGGCGCACCAGCGCGATCAGCAGGCGATCGGCGAGCGGTGCGGCGTGCAGCGGCGAATGCGGCGGGATCAGCACCGCGAATTCATCGCCCCCCTGACGGGCCACCAGCCCGCCTTCGCCCACGCACTCGCGCAGCCGGTTGGCCACGCTGCACAGAAGCTTGTCGCCGAACGCATGGCCAAAGCGGTCATTGACGCGCTTGAAACCATCCAGATCAAGCACCGCCAGCTTGAACCCCGGCCCACCGGCTCTTGCGCCCCTGCGCAGCAGCGCCGCGACGCGCCCGTCCAGCGCGCGCCGATTGGCAAGTCCGGTCAACGGATCGGTATGGGCAAGGTTGCGGGTCTGATGCTGGAGTTGCAACAGATCGACCAGCATTGCGTGAACTTGCGCGATAAACCGCACGAGAATCGCGGTGCCGAACATCAGGCTGGTGGCAGCCGCCACTTCCGCCGGGCGGCCCGATACCAGCATCAGCACCGATATCGGCACAACCGCGATCAGCAGATTGAGGATCGCGGCGAACCTGACCGCAGACAGGCAATAGGCCGTCGCCAGTGCGCCCATGGCGATGATCATGGCGAAGCTGGCATGATTTTCAGGCGGGGACGCAAACCAGTTGGTCACTGCCCACGCGCTGCACATCATCCCGACCCAGTGGGAAACGCCGGTCACCCGCTTCACGATCGTCCGCGCCCGGTTAAGGCTGAGCGGGCGGCTGCGGCTGATGCGGTTTTCATTGAGGCCCAGCAGGCACATCGCCGCCAGCAGCGCCGGAATACCGTATTTGATACCCCAGTGAAGATCGGCTGCGCCCGCCAGGGCCGCGGTCGGTGTGGCAGCCAGCAGCATCATATACATCATCGGCAGCTGCGCCTGGACCCTGCGGGCGCGCAGGATCGTGAACTGGTCCGCGATCGCTTCGGGGATCGGCGGCATCAGCCGTTCTCGAAGATTTTTGGTGATGCCCCTCATGCCTGGGCGCCTTATCGCAGCACCCGTGAAATGACGGTTAACAGCCAGTCTTTTCAGACCTAAATCGTTCCGGCCTTGCTGATCCGGTAATCGGCAAGGCTCATCCAATAGGCGATCCGCCAGCGCAGCCGGTTGAGGAAGGTGCTGTGCCGGATATACCACGCAGGGGTGATCGGATCGCTGGATTCCTCAAGATGGTCGATCAGCTTGCGCAGCTCTGCCGCCAGCCCCGCGTCTTCGACCCGCACCATCAGTTCGACATTGATGCGAAAGCTGCGCTTGTCGAGATTGGCGCTCCCGACGTAGCTGGCATCGTCCACCACCAGCAGCTTCATGTGCAGCTTGCAGATAGCGAATTCAAAGATCCGTACCTTGGCGCGCAGCAGCTTGCCATACAGCAGCCGGGCCATGGAGATCGCGGCGGTAATGTCTGATTTGCCCGCCATGATCATGCGCGCGCTCCCCCGCTGGCCGATCCGGGCGAACAGGCGGCGGATGCTGCGCGGGGGTGAGAAATAGGCCGACACCGTGTCGAGCCGTTTGGCCTTCACCAGATCCTGACGAAACACCCACGCCCAGTGGCCCTTGCGAACCAGCGGCCCGCCGACCAGCAGCCGCACCGGCCCGTCGCCGCCGTCCCATTGCTTCACAATGTCGCGCAGCCGGCGCAGTTGGCGGGTGCGCCCCGCCGCCTCGTTCGTCACCCACCGCGACAGCAACCCGGCCCAGCGCACGAACTGGTCGACCACCGGCCCTTCGATGATCACCGACAGATCGCACCAGCCGTTTTCGGCCGGGATGGCGAAGTAATGGTCCGAAACATTGGCCCCGCCGGTCATCACGCGGGCCTCGTCGATGATGGTGAACTTCTGGTGGTTGCGCACAAAATAGCGTGTTCCCCACTTGGGCGAGAACACCGCGAATTTGCCACCCGCCTCGACCAGCGGTTCAAAAAACGCCGCGCCCGCATCATTGCCGAACGCATCGACAATCAGTTCAACCTGCACCCCGCGCTGGGCCGCCGCGATCAGCGCATCCCGGACCATCGTGCCGGAAATGTCGCTATCGAACAGGTAGTAGAACGCGGTGACACTGGTGCGGGCGCTGTCGATCAGGGAAATGAGCGCCTTGCGCCGATCCTGCCCGTGCGGAAAGAAGGCGAACTCGTGCCCCGCCGCAGTGACGCTGAACGGCTCAAGATCGCAATAATCGGGCGCGCTGTCGGGCGATTCGGCTAGAACTGTGGCCATAGGCGCAAGCCTAGACCCAAGCAGGGGCAGAGCGACAGCCCCGCGCGACGAACAGGCGCAAGGGTGCGAGACATGGCATTGCGCAAGGCCGGATGAAAGGGCGGAGGCCCTAAACCCCAAGGCTCAGCACCAGCCCGCCCGCCGCGCACACCGCCAGCAACCGCAGCACCGACCACTTGGCGCCAAAAGCCAGCACAAAGGCCAGCAGTGCCAACACCCCTGCCCGCCAGTCGAAGCTGGCAAGATCGGGCCAGGACAGACTGAACGGGCCAACCCGCGCATCTCCCACGCGGGCGAACAGCACGTGCAGCGCAAACCATGCGGTGAGGTTGGCAATCACGCCCACCACCGCTGCCGTCACCGCCGCCAGCCCGCCCTTCAGCCATACCGCCTGCCCCAGCCGGTCAATCCACGGCGCCAGCGCGAAAATCCACATGAAGCACGGCGCAAACGTCACCCACGTTGTCAGCCCCGCCCCCAGCAGGCCCGCAACCAGCGGCGAAAACGGTTCGGGCGCGCGGAACGCGGCAAGGTAGCCGACGAACTGCGTCACCAGAATTAGCGGCCCGGGCGTGGTTTCGGCCAGACCCAGCCCATCCGCCATCTCGCCGGCACGCAACCAGCCGAAGCCCTGCACCGCCTCCTGCGCCATATAGGCCAGCACCGCATAAGCGCCCCCGAAGGTCACAATCGCCAATTGCGAGAAGAACGCGCCGATATCCCACAGCACGTGGCCCTGCCCCAGTGTTGCTGCAATCAGCACCATCGGCGCTGCCCAGATCGTCCCCCAAACCAGCACCGAAAGGATCGTGGTGCGCCATGGCCGCGCAGAAAACTCCACCGCCGCCTTCCCCGGTTTTAGCGCCAGCAGGTCAGGCCGCACCCGCGCAATCGCCATGCCGATCACGCCCGATCCCAGCACGATCAGCGGGAACGGCAGATCGAGCAGGAACAGCCCCGCAAAGGCCGCTGCCGCCAGTGCGCGCTTCACGCCTGTGTCCAGCGCTCGGCCAGCGATCCGCAGCAAGGCCTGCACCACAATCGCCAGCACCGCCGCCTTCACGCCCAGAAACAGCGCCGCCACCCAGCCGAGGTTCGCCGCCAGCGCATACAGTACCGACAGGGCAAGGATCACGCAGGCGCCGGGGATCACGAACAGCAACCCCGCCGCCAGCCCGCCGCGCCAACCATGCAGCCGCCATCCGACCCATGTGGCCAGTTGCTGGGCTTCCGGGCCCGGCAGCAGATGACAGAAATTGAGCGCGTGGAGATAATCCTCCTCCGCCACCCACGCGCGTTCCTCAACCAGTTCGCGGTGCATCAGCGCAATTTGCCCCGCCGGCCCGCCAAAACTGAGGAAACCGATGCGGGTAAAGACACGCAGCAGATCAGGGAAGGTGACCGCCGCTGGGTCAGTTGTCTGTCCCGAAGATGACAATGATGCATCCATGTCAGCATACCTACCATGAAAAACCGCGTAGCCTTGCCCTAAGCAAAGCGGTTGCGGCGAGGGCAGGCATAAACCTCAAGCGGCCTTGTCGGTAGGCGGCCTGCGCTTCGGATGCGTGACGGTAAGCCACGCCGGAGACGCGAGCAAGAGAGGGCCGCGTGTGGAGCCGGGGCAATGCCGGCGAGGTTTAACTGCGCCCCAACGGCGCCAGCGGCCCGCAATCGAGGTGTTCCAGAATGCGTTTCAACGCCGCGACATTGCCTTCCTCTTCGGCGCTCTCCAGCGCATCGTGCAACACCATGCGTATGTCGTCAGCCTGGACCAGTTCCATCTCCCAGCCGGGATAAAGGCGTTCACGCTTTTCAACGCTCAGGTCCAGTTGGACGACATCATTGTGCCGCGCATCGCCATGCAGGCTCGCAATCAGTTTCCGGACTTCGGCAGGGGGCCCTTCGATCCACTGGAAAAACACGCCGCCGCCGAACACCAGTACGCCGGTGATGCCCCGCGCGACATTGCGGCGCTGAGAGAATTCGACAATGCGCGCGACCTCGATGTCGTCAACGCCTTCGGCTGCGCGGCTGCAGTAAACGAAGTTCTGAAGGGTCAGGGCCGCATATTCCGGGTCAGGCATGCTGGCAAAACCGGGTTCGTCGAACATATTGGCGGGCTCGCTCTGTTGATCTCGGGCAAGGAATTCACCGTCAATGCGCAGGCGATTAGCGTACTTCGCTGGAACTTGTAAGGAAGAGCAGGCAGGACCGGGCAATCGCCTCCGACCACCGGTCCAGGGGGCAGCGCATCCGGAAACCCGCCTTCGCGGTCGCTGACAGCCCCCTTCCCTGCCCTCCTGTTCCTTGACTTCACGCGGCTGTCGGCCTAGCGCCCACGCTTTCCTATTCCCTGCGATTCTGACAAAAAGGCTGCCCATGGCCCGCGTTACCGTTGAAGATTGCGTCGACAAGATCCCGAACCGCTTCGACCTGGTGCTCCTCGCCGCTCAGCGTGCGCGTGAGATTTCGGGCGGCAGCGAACTGACCATTGACCGCGATCGCGACAAGAACCCGGTCGTTGCGCTGCGCGAAATCGCCGAACAGACGGTCACCCCGGGCGGCCTGCATGAATCGCTGGTCACCGGCCTGCAGAAGATCCTCCCCGATGATGAGGATGAAGCGGACGAAATCGGCTCGCTCAGCCAATCGGCAGAAGCCCTGCGGATCACCGCATCGGCACCGGCCCGCACCTCGTCGCTTGGCGGCGATTACGACGGCTGAATATGGCCGTCCGGACAATTATCGTTCGGTTTCAAAAAGTTAATAGAATTTGAGGGGCGGTCCAGACCCGGTTCAGCCGGGTTTAAACCGCCCTTTGCCCATCTTTGACCCCTGCTTGACCGGTTCCTGACCCCCGCCAACCTGCGCTTGCCAGCGGCTTGGGATACGATATCACTTCGCGCTGCAATCCAGCGGGGAGCAGCGCGGGCATGGCATCGATTGCGATCTACAGCGTCAAAGGCGGGGTCGGAAAGACAACGCTGGCCGTCAATCTGGCTTGGTGTTCGGCCACCATCTCGCGGCGCAGAACGATGCTCTGGGATCTGGATGCGGCGAATGGCTCCGGCTTTTTACTGGGCGTCGAATCCACCAGAAAACGCTGTGCCCACAGTGCCTTTGCCGGCGACGGCGATGCGGCAAGGCTGATTCAGCCGACCGCCTATCCAGGCCTCGACCTGCTGCCCGCCGATGAAAGCATACGCGCGCTCGACCGTCAGTTGGACCGGATCGGCAAGAAGAAGCGGCTGGCCCGGATCACCGCCGCGCTTGGCAAGGATTATGACCGGATCATCTTCGACTGCCCGCCCGTTCTCAATACCTTGAGCGCACAGATCATGCGGGCCGCAGATCTTGTGATCGTGCCTCTGCCGCCCTCGCCTCTGTCGGCCCGCGCCTTTGCCGCCGTGGTCGAAGAGGTGCGCGGGAGCGGCAAGGGGCACCCGCCAATCCTGCCGGTGCTTTCCATGCTGGATATGCGGCGAACCCTGCACCGGGACGCGCGTGAGGCGAACCCGGCATGGCCTGCCATCCCGCTCGCCAGCGCGGTTGAACAATGCGCGGTGGAACGCCGACCTGTAGGCGCTTTCGCGCCGCGCTCTCCCGCAGCGCGGGCGATTGCCCAACTGTGGACGGCGATCGAGCGCAAACTAGCCGCCAGAGCGTCTACCGGACCTGCCGCGCCATAGCCGCTGCTGTACGCGCTGGCATGACGGGCGCATCCTTATGGCGGTGGCCAGCAGAAAGGGCGCCGGAACTGCTTCCGGCGCCCTTCTGGCATCTTCACATGACCCGCTGATCAGACGCCCTGCGGTGCCTCGTCGCTTTTGCCGCCGAACCGCTTGCCGGCCCGGGGAATCGCCGAACCGCGCACCTGGGTGGGCACCAGCGGCCCGCGCGGAGCATCGGGGCGATCAATCCGCCCGTTCTCCAGCAGCGCGTTGATCTCCTCGCCAGTCAGCGTTTCGAATTCGAGGAGCGCCTGTGCGAGCAGGTGGAGTTGGTCCTCATTAGTCTTGAGGATGTCGGTGGCGCGCTGGTGTGCACCTTCGACCAAGCCCTTGATCTCGCTGTCGATCAGTTCGTTGGTATTGCCCGAGCGGAACGTCCGCTGCGCTGCGCCCATCCCGAGATAGCCCTCGGACTGCTCTTCGTACTGGAGCGGGCCCAGCTTGTCGGACATGCCCCACTGGGTGACCATGTTGCGCGCCAGACTGGTGGCATACTGGATGTCCGAAGACGCGCCCGAACTCACCTTGTCATGGCCGAAGATGATCTCTTCGGCCACACGTCCGCCCATCGCAACCGAGAGGTTCGCGTGCATCTTGTCACGGTGGTAGGAATAGCTGTCCCGCTCCGGCAGGCGCATCACCATGCCCAGCGCGCGGCCGCGCGGAATGATCGTCGCCTTGTGGATCGGATCAGACGCAGCTTCGTGGACCGAAACGATGGCGTGACCAGCCTCGTGATAGGCGGTCATTTTCTTTTCGTCGTCGGTCATCACCATGCTGCGACGCTCGGCGCCCATCATGACCTTGTCCTTGGCGTCCTCGAACTCCTGCATCGCCACCAGCCGCTTGTTGCGGCGCGCAGCCAGCAGGGCAGCCTCGTTGACGAGGTTTGCCAAGTCCGCACCCGAAAAGCCCGGCGTGCCGCGGGCGATCACGCGCGGGTTCACGTCCGGCGCCAGCGGCACCTTCTTCATGTGCACGCTGAGGATCTTCTCACGCCCGTCGATGTCGGGGATCGGCACCACGACCTGACGGTCAAAGCGGCCCGGACGCAGCAGTGCCGGATCGAGAACGTCAGGACGGTTGGTGGCGGCGATGATGATGATGCCTTCATTGGCTTCAAAACCATCCATCTCCACCAGCAGCTGGTTCAGGGTCTGCTCGCGCTCGTCATTGGAATTGCCGAGGCCATGACCACGCGAACGACCCACGGCGTCGATTTCGTCGATGAAGACGATGCACGGCGCGTTCTTTTTAGCCTGCTCGAACATATCGCGCACACGGCTGGCTCCGACGCCGACAAACATTTCGACGAAGTCCGAACCGGAGATCGTGAAGAACGGCACACCTGCTTCACCCGCGATGGCGCGGGCCAGCAAAGTCTTGCCGGTACCGGGCGAACCGACCAGCAGCGCGCCCTTCGGGATCTGGCCGCCAAGCTTCGAGAAACGCTGCGGATCGCGCAGGAATTCAACGATTTCCTGCAATTCCTCGCGCGCTTCGTCGATGCCGGCGACGTCGTCAAAGGTCACGCGGCCCGAACGTTCGGTCAGCATCTTGGCCTTGGACTTGCCAAAACCCATCGCCCCGCCATTGCCGCCCTTCTGCATCTGGCGCAGCGCGAAAAAGGCGATGCCGAGGATCAGAATGAACGGCAGCGAATTAAGCAGGATGAACAGCAGCACGCTCTGGCCTTCACGCGCCTTGCCAGTGAAGCGCACGCCGTTGTCTTCCATCAGCTTGGTGATTTCGACATCGTTAGGCACAGGCACGGTGCTGAAGGCTTCGCCGTTCTTGAGGGTGCCGGTGATGAGATCGCTGCTCATCTGCACGTCCTGAACTTCGCCCTCGGCAACCGCAGCACGGAAGTCGGAATAGCGAATGGCAGAGCCGTTCGATTGGCCAGCGTTGCTGAACATGGTGACCACAAGCAGCAGGGCAAGGAATATCCCGCCCCAGATCATCAGCTGTTTGACCCAGGGGTTGGGGCCTTCGCCTTGGGGCTGGGGATCGTTCTGCTGACTCATATCCGGGGAATCCTTTCGTCAGCCACAATGTAGGACGGCTTGGGTGAATGGCAAGATAATGCGCGAGCGCGGAGATGATGCTAATTTTCGAACAGCATGATGCGAATTATGGATTTTGTGCGGCTGGGCGCCCGGTACCGTAAGCTGCAAGGAACACCTCCACCGCGCCTGCAATCCGCCGCTCGCGCTCCGCAGGACAGGCGACGGCGCCAAAGCGATGTTCGAGATCGCCCATGCCCTTGCACATCGAAACGAACTGTTCGGCCGCCAGCATCGGATCATCGAGCGCCAATTCGCCTGATGCGGCGAGATGTTTCAGCCACGCCGCGAAGGTATCCTTCATGCGCCGCGGACCTGCTTCTAGAAAGGCCGCGCCGATCGCCGGATCATGAACCGTCTCGGCGGCGATGCGGCGTTCGAACTGCATCATTTCCGGCCGGAACAGGAATGCCAGAATGGCATCCCCCAAAGCGATCAGCCGCTCGCGGATTGTTCCCTGCGGCATGGCGTCCATCGAGAAATGTCCGCGCATTTTCTCGCATTCGCATTCGACCGCAGCGGCAAACAGCGCGCGCTTGTCACCGAATTGGTTGTAGATCGTGACCTTGGAAACGCCTGCGTCAGATGCGACCTGTTCGATGGCAGTGGCAGCATAGCCATGATGAAAGAAATGGTGCGCCGCAGTATCGACGATCGCCGCACGCTTCGCAGCGTCGAGCGGGCGGCCTGCCTTGCGGCGACCGGACTTTTTTTCGGGGGCGGATGAACCGCAGATTGACAAAGTGAACGGCTCCGTTCAATTAAACGCTGGCGTTCACTAATCATGGGCGCAACCGTTCGACCGTGCAACCCTCTCTGCTCGAAAAGGTGACAAGCCGTTGCTCTGGATCGCCATCAGGATGCTTACCGGAGATGCCCAGAAGTTTTACGGGCTATTGTTCGGCATCGGTTTCTCCACCCTCCTCATCACCCAGCAGATGACGATCTTCGTCAATCTGGTAGAGCGCGGGGCAAGCGGGGTTTACAACGCGCCCGAAGCCGACGTGTGGGTCATGGACCCTGTCAGCCGCACCACGGATGTCAGCTACGCGATGCCGGGCACCGCGCTTGACCGGGTGCGCTCGATCCGCGGCGTAGATTGGGCGGTGCCGCACCTGCGCGCGCAGGCCAATGTCCGCACGGGCGACGGGGATCTGGAAGGCGTGGCTGTCATCGGAGTGGACGATGCGACGCTGATCGGCCTGCCCAAACGCATGGCGACCGGCGACAAGTCCGTCCTGTTCGCCCCTGATAGCGTGGTGATTGACGATGTCGGCACAACGCGTCTGTTCCCCGACGCGGCAAGCGCAATGGGCCAGCGGCTGGAACTCAACGACCAGCGGGCGGTGATCCGCGGCATTTCGGACGCGATCCCCAGCTTCACCAGCACGGTCGTGCTGTACACCCGCTACTCCAGCGCGTTGAACTTCGTACCCGGCACGCGCAATCGCCTGTCATTCGTGCTGGTCGGGGTTAGCGAGGGGCAGACGCCGGAAGCTGTCGCCGCGCGGATCGAAGCCGAAACGGGGTTGAAGGCCGAAACCCGCAAGGAATTCGCCCGCGCCGGGGTCAACTTCATCATCGAGAATACCGGCATCCCGACCAATTTCGGGATTACCGTGTTTCTTGGCTTCGTGGTGGGGATCGCGATTGTGGGCCTGACATTCAGCCTGTTCCTGCGCGACAATATCAAACAATTTGGCGCGCTGAAGGCGATTGGCGTCACCAATGCCAAGATCGTGCAGATGGTCGGGGTGCAGGCCGGGATGGTCGGCTTGATCGGCTATGCGCTCGGCGTGATCGGCACGGTTGCCTTCATCAAGGGCTTCAGTTCCAACCCGTTCTTCAAGGGGTTCTATATCCCCTGGGAAATCCCGCTCATCAGTTTGGCGGCGGTGGTCGTGATCCTCGCCATTACCGGACTGATCGCGATCCGCTCTGTGCTCAACACTGAACCCGCGTCGGTGTTCAGGTGAGCGGGGCGATCATGGATACCAAAGCCATCGGCGGCTGCGCGCCCGAAGCAGCGATTTGCGCGCGCGGGATCACGCGTGATTTCGAAGCCGGGCAAAGCACCATCCGCGTGCTGCACGGGATCGACACCGACATCCGCCCGGGCGAGATGACCTATGTCGTGGGCGAAAGCGGATCGGGCAAAACCACGCTGATCTCGATCATGTGCGGCATCCTGTGGCCGACCGGGGGCGAGGTTAAGGTCTTCGGCACCGATATCTACAAGCTGTCGGATACCGATCTGGTCAAGTTCCGGCTGAAGAATATCGGTTTCATCTTCCAGCAGTATAACCTCATCCCCTCGATCGACGTGGCGTCCAACGCCGCCGTGCCGCTGATCGCGCAAGGCATGCCGCGCGACGAAGCGCGTGAGCGGGCCAAGGTGCTGCTGGACAAGCTGGGCATCGGCAATCAGGCGGATAAACTGCCCCGTCAGCTTTCGGGCGGGCAGCAACAGCGCGTCGCGATTGCGCGCGCGCTGGTGCACGAACCGCGGCTGGTGGTGTGCGATGAGCCGACCGCCGCCCTGGACGCAAGTTCGGGCCGCCGGGTCATGGACCTGCTGCGCGAAGTCGCTGTCGCACCGGACCGTGCCTGCATCATCGTCACGCACGACAACCGCATCTTCGATCTCGCCGACCGCATCATCGTGTTGGAAGACGGGCGCATCACCCATGACGGGAAAGAGATGCCCGATGACCATTGATCAATCCCCCCTCTCCCTTTCGAACCGCCTGAGGCCGCCATGTTCCGCAACCTAAGCTTTGCCCGCCAGATCCTGCCGATTGCCGCGCTGATCGGGGTCGCCTTTGCTGCCTGGCTGATTTTCGGCGGCCAGCCCGACCGGTCAACCGCCGAACCTGCCGAGCAGCCGCCCAAGGCCGTTGGCGACCTTGCCGACAAGCCGCGTGTCGCAGGCGCAGGGATTGTCGAGCCGGCTAGCGAGGTGATCGACATCGGCTCGGCTCTGTCCGGGCTCGTTACCGATGTGCGCGTGCGTCCCGGTGACCGCGTGGCCAAGGGCGAGGTGTTGTTCACCGTCGATGGCCGCGCAGCCCGTGCCCAGCTCGATCAGGCCAATGCCGCGATCGCCGAAGCGCGCGCCGCCATCAACGAGGCGGGCGCCGCACAGCGGACGGCTCGCCAGCAGCTTGACCTATACCGCAACCTTGCCGATCCCGCCGCCGTCAGCCGCGCCGAAGTCATCCGTGCCGAGGGTGATGACGCCGCAGCGACCAGCCGCGCCGGCCTCGCCCGTGCCCGCCTTGCCTCCGCGCAATCGGCTGCCGCGGCCGCGCGCACTGAAATCGAGCGGCTTGTCATTCGCGCGCCGATTGCCGGAGAGATTCTAGCGGTTAATATCCGCGCCGGTGAATTCGTTGCCACGCAGGGCGGCAGCGGCCTGCCCTTCATCCAGATGGGCGAAACCAACCCGCTCCACGTACGCGTCGATATTGACGAAAATGAAGTGGCGCGGGTAGCGCTGGGCGAACCGGCTGTCATATCCCCGCGCGGGGCAGCCGAACTCCACGTCAACGCCACCTTCGTGCGCGCCGAACCGCAGGTGGTGCCCAAACGTTCGCTGACCAACAGCGCGGCAGAACGCGTCGATGTGCGCGTGCTCCAACTGATCTACGCCCTGCCGCCTAGCGATGCGTTCCGCGTGGGCCAGCAGATCGACGCCTTCATCCCTGCCAAATCCGGCGCGGCCAAACCTGCCAAGCAGGAGAATTGAGGCGATGCGCCGCTTGCACTCTACCGCCGCGCCGCTGCTGCTGCCGCTCGCGCTGACCGCCTGCGTGATGCAGCCCGCGCCTGAGATCGCGACTCCGACCCCCGCTCTGCCCGAAGCGTTCTTCTACCAGCCCGGCGGTGAGACCGGCGCGGCGCTGGCGGCGCTGTTGCCGCAAGACGATCCGGCGTGGCGCGCTCTGTCGCAAGCGGCACTGGCCGAAGGGCCGAGCCTTGCCGAAGCCATCGCCCGGATCGACACGGCCCGCGCCGGTGCCCGCCGCGCCGGGGCCGAGCGACTGCCCAACATCAGCGCCGATGGCAGTGTCAGGCAGAACCGCATTAACCCCGCGCAGTTCGGCCCGGCGGGCGAACAGGGTCTGATCCCATCGGAACAGACGTTTTACGGCGCTAATATCACGGCCAGTTGGGATCCCGACATCTTCGGCAGACTGAAAGCGCAGGAGCGCGCTGCGCTGGCCCGGATCGACGCAGCAAGCGCCCAGGCGCAAGGGGTGCGGTTGGCACTGCTGGCCGAAATCGCCGCCAGCGTCACCGATTGGCGCGTGCTTGACGCGCGGGCCGCCGCGATCGAGGCCGATGCCGCAGCCGCACGCCAGCTCGCAGGCCTCGCCAAGGTGCGTGAGGATGCAGGGATTGCGCCCGGTTTTGACCGTGTGCGCGCCGATGCAACCGCCAGTTCCTCTGCCGTTCGCCTCGCTGCGCTGGACAGCGAACGCGCCCGCCTGATCGGGCGGCTGGTGACGCTGACCGGGCAGAACGGTGCCACCGTGCGCGCCGCACTGGCCGCGCCTGCACCGGCCCTGACCGCCGCGCCTGCGCCTGCCGCATTGCCTTCCGACCTGCTCGCCAATCGCCCCGATGTGGCAGCGGCAGCCGCGAAACTTGCCGCCAGTGACGCCGATCTTGCCGCCGCCGCACGCGCCCGTTTTCCGCGGATCACGCTGTCCGGCGTGATCGGGCTGCTCGCGTTTGATCCCGAAGATTTCCTCGACACGGATTCGCTGGTCGGCACGCTGACGGCTGCGGTCGCCGGGCCGCTGCTCGATTTCGGGCGCGTGGGCGCAGGGATCGATGCCGCGGCCGCGGATAAACGCGCCGCCTTTGCCGCCTATCGCGGCGCGGTGTTTCAGGCGCTCGGCGATGCAGAGGCGGCCTATGGCGTGGTCAGCGCCGCCGACAACGAAGCGCGGCTTTCGGTTGAGGGACGCGATCAGTTGAACCGTGCGGCTGGCCTTGCCGACATCCGCTACCGCGCGGGCCTCGCCAGCTTCCTCGAAGTGCTCGAAGCCCGCCGCGCTGCCGATGCCAGCGGGGAACGGGCCGCTGCCGCGCTTGGCCGTGCCGCCCGCGCGCGCATCGTGCTGTGGCAGGCGCTGGGCGGCGAGGTTACGGCTTCACCCGCGCCGCTGGATCAGGGCTGACCGCTCGCACCGGCACACCACTTCACCGCGCTGGTTCCACATTTCATGGACCCAGGTGACGATCCCGGCATCAGGGCGGGACTTGCTGGCGCGCAGTTCCTTCACTTCGCTGACCGCGCGCAGCGTGTCACCGATGAACACCGGCTTGGGCGTTACCACCTTGTCGAACCCGAGATTGGCGACCAGCGTTCCCAGCGTCGTGTCCCCCACCGACAGCCCGACCAGCAGGCTGAAGGTGAAGGTCGAATTGACCAGAATCTGCCCGTAACCGCTCGCCTTGGCCGCCTCGATATCCAGATGGAGCGGCTGCGGGTTGTGGGTCATGGTCGAGAACAGCAGATTATCCGTCTCGGTCACGGTGCGGCGGATCTCGTGCTCGATCCGGTCACCCAACTGCCATTCGTCGAAGAACTTGCCGGCCATTATGCTTGGCGCCCCCAGCGCGCGACCACATCCGCGCCGTCGTCTGCGCTGGAACGAATGGCGCCCGGCGTGCGGCTGAAGCGCGGCGCGGGGGCGGTGTGCCACATCCCGTCGTGCTCCACATAGGCACCGCGCGCCTTCATGTGCGGGTGGTCGCGCGCTTCCTCGATGCCGAGGACAGGCGCGAAGCAGGCGTCGGTCCCTTCGAGCAGCGCGCACCATTCGGCCTGCGTCTTCGTCAGGAACAGCGCGGCGAGCTTCTCGGCATAGGCGTCCCAGTTGGCGGGGTTCATCTGCGCCTGCGCCAGTTCCTCCGGCGCGCCGGTGCGGGCCAGCAATTCCGCATAGAACTGCGGCTCGATTGACCCCAAGGAGATTTCCTTGCCATCCGCACAGGTGAAGCAGCGGTAGAAATGCGCCGCCCCGCCCAGCATCCCCTTGCCGCGTTCGGTGCTGAGGTGCGGCATATGACGCACCCCGAAGAAGAAGCTCATCAGGCTGGTCGCCCCGTCGACGATCGCGGCGTCGACCACCTGCCCCCTGCCCGACCGTTCGCGTTCATAGAGTGCGGCCATGATCCCGAAGGCGCAATACATCGACCCGCCGCCGAAATCGCCGACGAGGTTCTGCGGCGGCGTTGCTGTCTCGCCTGCCTTGCCCACCGCCGCCAGCGCGCCGGTAATGGCGATGTAGTTGATGTCGTGCCCGGCAGCCTGCGCCAACGGCCCTTCCTGACCCCAGCCGGTCATTCGGGCATAGACAAGCCGCGGGTTGGCTTCGAGCAGCACCTCCGGCCCCAGCCCCAGCCGCTCCATCACGCCGGGACGAAAGCCTTCGATCAGCACATCGGCGCTGGCGGCGGCGGCCAGCACCTGCGCCCGGCCGTCCTCACTCTTAAGATCGAGCGCCAGCCGGTGCCGCGCGCGTTCCACCACCGGATTGCTGACGCCCGCGCCCGGCCGGTCGATCCGCACCACTTCCGCGCCCAGATCGGCCAGCAGCATCGCAACGTGCGGCCCCGGGCCGATGCCGCTGAATTCAAGCACGCGAAGACCCGAAAGCGGTCCTGTCGATTGGCTCATTTGTCTCTCCCTTTTGCCCAGCCTTAAGCGTGCCGCCCGAGGAAGGGCAAGGCCCGCCATCCTCATGCAAAGGCAAAATTGCTTGTGGGGCGGCGCGCAGCCTATACCTGAACAGCCATGCGCAGTCTGACCCATCTTGAACGGCTTGAGGCCGAAAGCATCCATATCTTCCGCGAAGTCGTGGCCGAGGCGGAAAACCCTGTGATGCTCTATTCGGTGGGCAAGGACAGCTCGGTGATGCTGCATCTGGCGCGCAAAGCCTTTTATCCAGCCCCGCCCCCCTTCCCGATGCTGCACGTGGCAAGCGGGTGGGATTTCGCAGATCTTCTGGCGCACCGCGACAAGACAGTGCGCGAATACGGGCTGCGGCTGATCATCGCCCGGAATGACGAGGCCGAGGCGCAGGGCATCAACCCCTTCGACACCGGCAGCGCGCTGTATAGCCAAGCGCAGCTCACCGACCCGCTGAAGCGCGCATTGACGGAACATGGCTTCGACGCGGCATTTGGCGGCGGGCGGCGTGACGAGGAAAAGGCGCGGGCGAAGGAACGCATTTTCAGCTTCCGCAGCGCGGCGCACCGTTGGGACCCGAAGAATCAGCGCCCGGAACTGTGGAACCTCTACAACGCCAAGAAGGCCAAGGGCGAGAGCATCCGCATCTTCCCGATCTCGAACTGGACCGAGCTCGACATCTGGCAATATATCGCGCTGGAAAACATCGATATCGTGCCGCTGTATTTCTCGAAACCCCGCCCCACGGTTGACCGCGACGGGATGCTGCTGGTGGTCGATGATGAGCGCTTCCGGCTGGAGGCAGGCGAGGAGCCGGTGATGCGCCCGGTCCGCTTCCGCACCTTGGGCTGCTATCCGCTGACCGGCGCGACCGTCAGCAATGCGACCGAAATGAACGATATCATTCAGGAAATGCTGCTCGCGACCGGATCAGAACGGCAGGGCCGCGCGATCGACAAAGGGCAGTCTGCGAGCATGGAAGACAAGAAGGCGGAAGGGTATTTCTGATGAACGAACACTCCTCCTTCCAGACCGACACCCTCATCGCCGAGGATATCGACGCATATCTGGACGCGCACCAGCACAAGAGCCTGCTGCGCTTCATAACCTGCGGCAGCGTGGATGACGGCAAATCGACTCTGATCGGGCGGCTGCTTTACGACAGCAAGATGATCTTCGAGGATCAGTTGGCCGCTCTGGAAAGCGACAGCATCAAGCACGGAACGCAAGGCGAGGAAATCGACTTTGCGCTGCTGGTCGATGGCCTTGCCGCAGAGCGCGAGCAGGGCATCACCATCGACGTTGCCTATCGGTTCTTCACCACTGAAAAGCGCAAGTTCATCGTTGCCGATACGCCCGGGCATGAACAGTATACCCGCAACATGGTGACCGGCGCCTCGACCGCCGATCTGGCGGTGATCCTGATCGATGCGCGCAAGGGCGTGCTGCAACAGACGCGGCGCCACTCCTACCTCGTCCACCTGCTTGGCATCCGCCACGTGGTGCTGGCGGTGAACAAGATGGATCTGGTCGGCTATGACCAGCAGGTCTTCGACAGCATCGTGGCCGACTACCGCGTTTTTGCGGAGAGCATCGGCATCGCGCAGTTCACCGCCATCCCGATTTCCGGCTTCAAGGGCGATAACATCACCGCCCTATCTGCCAACACGCCGTGGTACAGCGGCCCTGCGCTGATCGATCATCTGGAAAGCGTTGAAGTCGATGCCGCCGCCGCGCAAACACAGCCGTTCCGGATGCCGGTGCAGTGGGTCAACCGTCCCAATCTCGACTTCCGCGGGTTTGCC
Organism: Porphyrobacter sp.; assembly: GCA_041639595.1. GTDB lineage: Bacteria > Pseudomonadota > Alphaproteobacteria > Sphingomonadales > Sphingomonadaceae > Erythrobacter. The sequence goes on along the minus strand of JBEQBX010000008.1, from coordinate 26,776 downwards.
GGACAGATTGCCAGTGGCGTGGTGCGGCCCGGCGATCCGGTGCGGATCGTGCCGTCCGGCAAGACCAGCACGGTCGCGCGCATCGTCAGCTTCGACGGTGATCTGGACGAAGCCGTCGCGGGCCAGTCGGTCACTCTGACCCTCGCCGACGAGGTCGATTGCTCGCGCGGCGATCTGATCGCGGCAGCAGGCGATCCGCCGCAAGCCTCCGACCAGTTCAGCGCAACCTTCGTGTGGATGGACGAGGAGGCGTTGAAGCCCGGGCGCGGTTATTGGCTCAAGCTCGGCACGCAGATGGTCACCGCTACGGTCCAGCCGCCCAAATACGAGACCGACGTAAACAGCCTCGATCATCTCGCAGCCAAGACGCTGGGCCTCAATGCCATCGGGGTGGCCGAGTTCGCCACCGACCGCCCGATCGCCTTCGAGCCCTACACCACCAACCGCCAGCTCGGCGGTTTCATCCTCATCGACAAGTTCACCAACGCCACAGTCGCCGCGGGAATGATCGAGTTCAGCTTGCGCCGCGCGGAAAACGTCCACTGGCAGCCGGTCAGCATCACGCGCGATGATCACGCCGGCATGAAGAACCAGAAGCCCCGCGTGCTGTGGTTCACGGGCCTTTCGGGCAGCGGTAAATCGACCATCGCCAACGAGGTCGAAAAGCAGTTGTTCGTTATGAACCGCCACACCTTCCTGCTGGACGGCGACAATGTGCGCCACGGCCTCAACCGCGATCTCGGCTTCACGGAAACCGACCGGATCGAGAATATCCGCCGCGTCGGCGAAGTGGCAAAACTGATGGCGGACTCCGGGCTGATCGTGCTGACAGCCTTCATCAGCCCGTTCCGCGCCGAACGCGACATGGTGCGCAAAATGCTGCCTGAGGGGGAGTTCATCGAGATCTTCGTCGACACGCCGCTGGAGGTTGCCGAACGACGCGACGCGAAGGGTCTTTACAAGAAGGCGCGCGAAGGCAAGCTGAAGAACTTCACCGGAATCGACAGCCCCTATGAACCGCCCGAACATCCCGAGATCCGCGTCAACACCGTCGATATGACCCCTGAAGATGCGGCGCGCTTTATCATCCAGCAGATCCTGCCGCTTAAATGAGCCTGGCCAACCTTACCGATCCCGAACTGGCAGCGCACCTCGCCGAGGAAGCGGGGCGCCTGCTGCTGGAGGTGCGGGCAAGTTCGGGCCTGACCGGAAAGGCGCTTGGCGATGCGGGCGATGCTGCCGCCAACCGCTTCCTGTGCGATGCATTGCGCGCTGCGCGTCCCGATGACGGGCTGCTTTCCGAAGAGGAGAAAGACAATCCGGCGCGCCTTGGCAAACGGCGCGTGTGGATCGTTGATCCGGTCGATGGCACGCGCGAATACAGCGAAGGCCGCGCCGACTGGGCGGTGCACGTTGCGCTGGCCGTGGACGGTGCCGCCGGCATCGGGGCCGTGGCTCTGCCGGGGCTGGATGGCGGCGTCGTGCTGCGATCCGACCAGCCGACCCTTCCTGGCCCGCTGGCAGAGCGCCCGCGCTTCCTTGTCAGCCGCACCCGGCCCGCGCGCGAGGCCCAAGCCGTGGCCGCCGCACTGGGCGGAGAATTGATCGCGTTGGGCAGCGCCGGAGCCAAGGCGATGGCGGTGGTCAGGGGCGAGGCCGAGGTCTATCTGCACTCTGGCGGACAGTATGAATGGGACAATTGCGCGCCGGCAGCTGTCGCGCTGGCCCATGGCCTGCACGCATCGCGCATTGATGGCAGCCCGCTGGTTTACAACCGGGCCGATACCTTCATGCCCGACCTGCTGATCTGCCGCCGCGAGTTTACGCAAAAGGTGCTGCAGGCGCTGTCCTGAAGGCAATTGGCTTCAAGGTGTTGCCTCAAACTATCGGCCTCCAAATACCTGAGTGGCCGGACGCGATAGCCCCCCCAACAAAAATGATTATTAGGCAATGGCTTAATCGATCAACTTTTCGCTTGCAGGTCGGCAGGGGCGTATTCATAGGTCTGCAGGAATATCTGACCAAAATGGATCATTCTCCGAGGAGCCGCAGACTCCGCATAGATAGTCGCGCAATTGCAAGAGACCCTGTCAATGGATTGCCAGATTGTTTTTAAAAGGCTTTTTAGGGACTTGAGTAATGCCGGGTGAGCAATCGCGGCTCACGTTTTTTGGCGTCAATATGGACTTATTGTCGAAGGCCGAGGTCATTGCCATGGCCGAACATGCGATGGAAACGCGGCAACCCATCAGGCACACCGCCCTTAACGTAGCCAAGCTTGTGAACCTGGCAGACAATGCTGAACTCGCACTTGATGTGAACAGCAGCGACATTGTCGGTATTGATGGCATGGGGATCATCTACGGCCTGTCCCTGTTCGGCCATAAGGGTGTCGAGCGCGTGGCGGGGATCGATCTGTTCTTCGCACTGCTCGATCATTGCGCCCGGACTGGCCGGCGCCCATTTCTTCTGGGGGCAAAACAAGCGCATCTGGACCGCGCGATGATCGAAGCCCGCCGCCGCTATCCCGGCCTTACCTTTGCGGGATCACGCAACGGCTATTTCAAGGCCGAGGACCAGCCTGAAATTGTCAGGCAGATCGCACAGTCAGGTGCCGATTGCCTGTTCGTGGCCATGCCCACCCCGCACAAGGAACGGTTTCTCAACGCCCATGCAGCAGAACTGGGCGTGCCGTTTGTGATGGGCGTGGGCGGATCGGTCGATGTTCTGGCCGGCGTCATCACGCGGGCACCTATGTGGATGCAGGAAATTGGCCTCGAATGGTTCCATCGCCTGTTGCAGGAACCGCGCAAAATGTTGGGCCGCTATACCCGGACCAACACAGCCTACGCCGTGATGCTGGTCCGGTCGCTGATCACAGGCAGCAACCCCATCGAAACGATCAGGCCGGATAGTCTGACCACCCCATCGCGCCCGTCGGGGCCAAAGTGACTTAGCGCAAGCCCGCTTAAAGGCGTTCTCAACTCATTTTGTTTAAAAGAGAACCATGATGAATCAAACCATGCCGCAAAGCCTCGCCCCGAACCTCGCGCCAGAACACCAGGTTGCCGTGATCGGGCTTGGCTATATCGGCTTGCCGACTGCGGCGCTGCTTGCGTCCTATGGGTGGAGCGTTTGCGGGGTCGACGTGTCGCGCAGGGTCGTCGACACGGTCAACGCTGGCGGCGTGCATATCGAGGAACGCGACCTCGACAAACTGGTGCAGGAAGCCATCGCCGCGCAGAACCTGGTCGCATCGACCGAGGTTCCCACAGCGAGCTTTTACATGATCGCAGTGCCCACCCCCTTGGGTGAAGGCAAAACGCCCGACATCAGCTATGTCGAAGCCGCAGCGCGCGCAATCGCGCCCAAGATCATGCCCGGCGCCTGCGTGATCGTGGAAAGCACCTCGCCCGTCGGCACGACCGAGCGGGTCGCCGAAATCATCGCCGAATTGCGCCCCGATATCGTGGTGCCGCACAACGGCAGCACAGAAGAAGCCGACATTGCGCTGGCCTATTGCCCGGAACGCGTTTTGCCGGGCAGGATCGTCAACGAGCTGGTCAATAATGACCGCGTGATCGGCGGCGTCACCGCAGCCTGCGCAGAACGGGCGGCGGTCCTCTACACCAGCTTCGTAAAGGGCGACTGCCTGTATACAACAGCGCGCGTGGCCGAAACGGTCAAGCTGGTCGAAAACAGCTTCCGCGACGTCAACATCGCCTTCGCCAACGAACTTTCGATGATTGCCGACACGATCGGTGTTGATGTGTGGGAGGTAATCCGCCTCGCCAATCGCCATCCGCGCGTGAACATCCTCCAGCCGGGCCCGGGCGTGGGCGGCCACTGCATCGCGGTCGACCCGTGGTTTTTGGTGGCCGGCGCGCCTGAAGCGGCGCGGCTGGTGCGCACGGCCCGCGAAGTCAACGACAACAAGGCACATTATACCGAAGGCAAGATCCGCGCGCTGCTGGATGCGGCGCCCAACGGCAAGGTTGCGCTGCTCGGCCTGGCGTTCAAGCCCGACATCGACGACTTCCGCGAAAGCCCCGCACTCGAAATCGCCGAGGCGCTGGCCCGCACCCACGGGGACCGCATTCTGATCGTGGAACCCTTCACCGAAGAACTGCCCGCAGGCTTTGCGGGAAGCGGAGCGGAACTGGTGTCGCTCAACCCGGCGCTTCGAGAAGCGGAGATCGTCGTCGTTCTGGTGGATCACACCGCCTTCAAGCACCTCGGCTCCGATGATCTGGCCGGCAAGCTCGTGTATGACGCGCGGGGCATGCTGCGGCGATGAGCGCGACGGACGAAAGCGTGCCGGGCAAATCCCGCATCGTGGTGACCTTTGGCACCCGGCCGGAAGCGATCAAGATGTTCCCGGTGGTGTTCGCCCTGCGCGATACGGGGCTTTTCGACGTGAAGGTAGTGGTGACAGCACAACACCGCGAATTGCTCGATTCCGTGCTCGCTTTAGCCGCGCTCAGGCCCGACCTAGACCTCGACTTGATGCAGCCTAACCAGTCTTTAGACGCGCTTTCAGCCCGCATTCTGACCCGGTTTGGTGAGGCTTTGGACACGCTCCGCCCGGACAGGGTGCTTGTTCACGGCGATACGCTGACAACAATGATGGCGACCCTGGCGTGTTATTTCCGGCGGATTCCCGTCGGTCACGTGGAAGCGGGCCTGCGCAGCGGCAACATCTATTCGCCTTGGCCCGAAGAGGTAAACCGCAAGGTAACAGGGGTGGTGTCCGATCTGCACTTCGCCCCGACCGCTACAGCAGCCCGCGCACTACGTGCTGAAAATGTTGATGAAAAATCGATATACGTGACGGGGAACACGGTCATCGATGCGCTGCAGTATGCGCAAGGCCGGATCGCTGCCGATCCCGGCCTGGCGCCTGCGATTGCGCCGCTGAAGGCGCGGTTCGCGGGGAAGCGGATCATCGCGGTGACGGCTCATCGGCGTGAAAACTTCGGCCCCGGTATGGAGCAAATTGCCAAGGCTTTACAGGATCTAGCATCGCGCGATGACGTGGCGATCATCTATCCGCTGCATCCAAATCCCAATGTTGCAGGAGTCATGCGACCGGCACTTGCAGGCTATGACAATATCGCCCTCGTCGAACCTCTCGATTACCTCGATTTTGTGGCGATGATGGCGGCAAGCGATGTCGTGCTCACCGATTCCGGTGGCATCCAGGAAGAAGCGCCCAGCCTCGGAAAACCGGTGCTGGTCATGCGCGACACGACCGAAAGGCCCGAGGGCGTGACGGCCGGGACAGCCAAGCTGGTCGGGGCGGACGCTGTTGCAATCGTTGCCGAAACGGCTCGCCTGCTGGATGATCCGTCAGCCTATCGGGAGATGGCTTTCGCGCATAATCCTTATGGTGACGGCAAAGCCAGTCAACGCATCGCCGATATCATCACCGCTGCGACCGTGACAAGGTAACGATCCTTCGAGGCGGCGCAGTACTGACGATCGTGGCATAGCGGATCGCGCAACCCAGCACGGCAAGGCTCATCCCGACGTCACCGACCCAATTGAGCTTGAGCGGGCCGCAATCAATCACAGATTACCCGTTGCGCAATCAGACGATCCTTGCGGCAGCGGGCTTTGCTGTGTTGCTGTTATCCCGAAGCGTCATTGATCGGGAGCGTCGGCCAACATGATCGGGCGTATTGTCTGGTTCGCGGTCTTGCTGACCATTGCCGCCGTCACCACGGCGCTACAATTCGACCGTCAGTCCGAACGTTCGCCGGAACTTGCACCGCTGGTTCCCGAACCGTTCCGCGGATATGCGCAGGCGCAGCTCGCCCTTGCGGCCATCAAAAGCAAGAACGCACCAGCGGCCCTCGCGGCGGCAGAAGAACTGGTGCGGCGGCGGCCGGTCCCTGCCGAGCACCTGACCCTGCTCGCCACGGCGCAGGCGCAGGCGGGCAAGGCCGAGCAGGCCGCGTTCAGCATCCAGATGGGTGCACAGCGCGGATGGCGCGACCCGGTGGCACAAGAAGCCGTGCTTCGGCTGTCGATGGCAGCCGGTGACAAGGCGGAAGCCGCGCGCCGCTATGCCGCACTGTTCCGGCGTGAGGCGACACCTGACGGTCTGCTCGTTGCGATTGGTCCGCAAGTCTTCGGCGCCCCCGGTGACGTGTCGCGCGACACATTCGCCTCGATCATCGCAGGCGCCAACCGCTGGCAGGATCGCTTCCTTCAGCGTGGTCTGCTGGTGATGCCGCCAGACGCTTTCGGTGAAATCGTCGGTCTGGCCATCGGCAGGGGTGCGCAATTTGGTTGCGCTCCGCTCAAGATGGCCATGGGAGGTTTGCGGCAGCGCGACGCGGCGGCGGCAGAACGGCTTGCCGCACCCGCCGCACGCCGCTGTTCCTAAAGCGTCCGGATCAAACCCGAGAAGTCCGTGGCCGCATTATCCTTGGCGAAGGCTTCGTAAATGGCGCGCGCGTGCTCGCCCAATTCGACCTTGGCCCCGGCACTAGCCGCCGCTTCCATCGCCAGTTTGAGGTCTTTCAACATCAGACCCGCGGCAAATCCACCTTGGTAATCATTATCCGCAGGGGTTTTCGGCCCAACGCCCGGCACCGGGCAATAGGCCGTCATCGACCAGTTCTGGCCCGATGAAACGCTGGAGATATCGAAGAACGTCTGCGCATCCAGCCCAAGCTTTTCAGCCATGGCAAAAGCCTCGCACGTGCCGATCATGTGGATCGCGAGCAGCATGTTGTTGCAGATCTTGGCAGCCTGACCGTTGCCTGCATCGCCCGCATGGATCACAGCCTTGCCCATCGCGGCAAGGATCGGCTGCGCCCGGGCAAAAGCTTCATCCGACCCGCCTACCATGAAGGTCAGCGTTCCGCCCGCCGCAGCTGCGATGCCGCCTGAAACCGGCGCATCGACCATCTGATATCCATGTGCCTCGGTCACGGAAATCACTTCACGCGCGGTGGCGACGTCGATGGTGGAACAATCGAGCAAGATCGCGCCTTCCGGCGCATGGCCGATCACGTCGTCCCAGTAGACTTGCTTCACGATCGCGCCGTTGGGCAGCATCGAAACGACCGCTTCGACCCCGTCGCAGGCTTCCTGTGCGGCGGCAAAGGTGGTGCACCCGGCGTCCCGTGCAGCGGCAAGCGCGGCTTCGGAAAGATCGAAGGCGCGGACTTCGTGGCCGGCCTTGACCAGATTGGCAGCCATGCCGCCACCCATGTTGCCGAGGCCGATAAAGGCGATCTTCATGATACTCTCCCCTTCAGGCGCATTACCGCCCCTTCCACTGTCCTTCGCGCTTCTCGATAAAGGCAGCCATTCCTTCGGCCTTGTCCTCTGACGCGGTCAGGATCTGGAAAATCCGGCGCTCCACGATCAAACCCTGATCGAGCGTCATTTCGAAGGCGGAGTTGACCATTTCCTTGTTGGCGATGGTTGCCATCGGCGGCATCGCGGCAATGCTAGCGGCGGTCTTGAGCGTCTCGGCGATAAGTTCCTCATGCGGCACCACGCGGGCGACAAGGTTGCTGCGCTCGGCCTCCTCGGCAGCCATCATCCTGCCCGTCAGGCACATCTCCATCGACTTCGATTTGCCGATTGCCCGCGTCAGGCGCTGCGATCCGCCCATGCCAGGCGCCACGCCAAGCTTGATTTCGGGCTGGCCGAACTTGGCTTTGTCGGATGCGATGATGAAATCCGCCATCATCGCCAGCTCGCATCCGCCGCCCAGCGCGAAGCCGTTGACGGCTGCAATCCACGGCTTGCGGGTCTTCTTGACGATCTCGGCCGTCCACGGGCTGAAGAAATCGTCGAGGAAGAAGTCCGCCGCCGGCTTCTCGCTCATTTCCTTGATGTCAGCGCCTGCAGCAAACGCCTTGTCCCCGCTGCCGGTCAGGATCGCGCACAGCTGGGTGCGGTCGGCCTGATAGGCAGCAAAAGCATCGATCAGCTCGGCCAGAACCTGCGAATTGAGCGCGTTCAGTGCCTGCGGGCGGTTGATCGTCAGCAGCGTGACGCCCTTGGTGCCGCGGGCATCGGTTTCAGCGGTGATGGTTTCGTAGGTCATGATCTTTCCCGTTCATCATCGCAATGCGCCGCAGGCCCGAACATGCCGGGCGGCGATCCATGGCGATGGTCCATGGTTTGCCCCGCTTCGCCCGCAATGACGAAGGAGACAACCCGCAAATTGTTAGCCGCCGAGCGGCTGCCACTCCTCGCCTTCGGGCAAGGGGGCGAAGATCGCGTCGAGCAATTCCTCGCTCACCTCCTCGGGCGTGGCGGGGTCCCATTTGGGATCGTTGGTCTTGTCGACGATCACCGCGCGCACCCCTTCGGCGAAATCCGGGCGGGTAAGCACGCGCGACGCGATCCGGTATTCCATGCGCATATTGTCGGCAAAGTCGGTCATCGCTGCCGAAGCGGCCAACTGCCGAAGGGCCACCTTGCAGGTCTGCGGGCTTTTGGTGCCGAGCGTATCGCGCTCCTTCATCGCCCAGTCGTCACCCGCCTCGGCAGCGGCTTCAAGGCTGGCGAGGATGTCTTCATAGGCGTCCAACGCGAAATGCTTGGCGATCTTGTCGGCGTTGGCTTCGATCCGCGCCTTGGGCGGTGTGCCGACCGGCTCTGACAGGATGCCGGCGATCCTGTCCGGATGATCGTGAATGCGCGCCTTCAAGTCCTCGATCATCTCGTGGGGGACATAATGCGTGGCAAGCCCGGCCCACAGGCACTCCGCCCCGTCAAGCCGCGCGCCCGTCAAGGCGAGGAACTGACCAAGGCGCTGGCCCAGGCGCGAAAGATGCCAGCCGCCGCCAACATCGGGGAACAGGCCGATCCCCGTTTCGGGCATGGCAAACCGGGTATTCTCGGTCGCCACGCGATACTTGGCGGGCTGCGAAATGCCCACGCCGCCGCCCATCGTGATGCCATCCATGAAAGTAGCTATCGGCTTGGGGTAGGTGAACATCTGGTGATTGAGCTGATATTCGTCATGGAAGAATTTCCGGCCGGAAACCCCGCCATCGTTCAGCGCCGAATTGCGCAGGAACGCGATGTCGCCGCCAGCACAGAAACCGCGGCCCTCGGCGTGATCAAGGATTACCGCCTTGATGCTGTCATCTCCTGCCCACTGGCCAAGTGCAGCGCTCATTGCGTGGCACATGTCCAGCGTCAGCGCGTGCAGCGCCTTGGGCCGGTTCAGGCTGATATGGCCAATCGGGCCGTTGGTGCGGATCAGGACGTCAGCCGTCATTGGTTCGGTCATTAGGCCGGTTCTTTCGGTTCGATCAGGTCCCAGCGATTACCAAAGGGATCGCTGAAGACGGCAACGGTGCCAAAACTTTCGTGGCGCGGCTGCTCGTGAAACGTCACCCCTGCATCGACAAGCCGTGCATGGGTGCCTGTGAAATTGTCAGTGTGGGCAAAAAAGCCGACGCGCCCGCCGGTCTGATTACCGATTGCGGCCGACTGTGTGTCAGTAGCGGTTTTGGCAATAAGCAATTGCCCGCCGTCCTTGCCGCCGACCACCACCCAGCGTTTGCCTGCGCCCATGTCGAGGTCTTCGATCAGATCGAAGCCGAGCGCATCGACGCAGAACGCGATGCCCGCGTCATAATCGGGCACCACCAGCGTTGTCATGGCAAGCCGCGTGGCCATCACTGGCGCAGCAGATCCCGGCCCACAACCATGCGCATGATCTGGTTGGTGCCTTCGAGGATCGAGTGCACCCGCAGATCGCGCCAGAAGCGTTCGATGGGGTAATCCTGCAAATAACCGTAACCGCCGAACAATTGCAGCGCGCGGTCAACCACGGATGAACCATTATCGGTCGCCAGCCGCTTGGCCATTGCGGAAAAGCGCGTCTTGTCCGGCGCATTGTCGGTCACCTTGGCCGCGGCCAGATAAAGCAGCGCCCGCGCCGCTTCCAAATCGGTCGCCATGTCCGCGAGCATGAACTGGGTGTTCTGAAACTCCGCCACCGGCTGACCGAACTGGCTACGTTCCTTGGTGTACTTGACCGCTTCATCAAGGCACCTTTGCGCCCCGCCGAGCGAGCATGCGCCGATATTCAGCCGCCCGCCATCCAGCCCCATCATCGCGATGCGGAAGCCTTCGCCCTCTGCGCCGACGAGGTTTTCTGCCGGAACGCGGACGTCTTCAAGGATCAACTGCGCGGTCGGCTGCGAATGCCAGCCAAGCTTCTTCTCGTTCGCGCCGAAGCTGACACCGGGCATGTCCTTTTCGATGACGATGCAGGAAATGCCCTTCGGCCCGTCTTCCCCGGTGCGCACCATCGCGACATAGATCTCGTTAGCGCCAGCACCGGAGATGAACTGCTTGGTGCCGTTCAGGACATAATGGTCGCCATCGCGCCGCGCGGTTGTCTTGAGCGCCGCCGCGTCCGATCCGGAGCCTGGTTCAGTCAGGCAATAGCTGGCGATGTGCTCCATGGTGATGAGCTGCGGCAGATACTTCGCCTTGACCGCGTCGCCGCCGAAGCGGTCGATCATCCATGCGGCCATGTTGTGGATCGAGATGAACGCGCTGGTCGAGGGGCAGCCATAGGCCATCGCCTCCATGATCAGCGCCGATTCCAAGCGCCCAAGGCCGATGCCGCCGGATTGTTCGGAGACATAGATCGCCCCGAAGCCAAGCTCCGCGCTACGCTGAATCGTGTCACGCGGGAAAATGTGTTTTTCATCCCATTCCGCCGCGTGGGGCGTGATCTGGTCGGCGGTGAACCGCTGCGCCACCTCGCGGATGGCAAGCTGATCGTCGGTGAGTTGGAATTGTCCGTGCATGGTCTCGGCTCTAACCGCCTTGAGCCTCGCGGAAAAGGGCGATGCGGCAGCGGTTCTTGCGGAAAATTGTTAGTCGGTTCAATTTCCTGCACATCCCGTTTGCAAAAATTTCCGTAAGTCACAGAATGGCAAGTAAAATCCCCACGCTCATTTTCGTCTACAACGCCGATGGGGGGGTCTTGAACGCGCTTGGCGATATGGTGCACAAGATCGTTTCGCCTGCAACCTACCCCTGTTCGCTGTGTGCGTTGACCCATGGCCCGGTGGCAATGCGGCGCGCATGGCGGCGCTTCCTTGGCACCATCGGACTGCCCACGCTGTTCATTTATCGGGACAAATTTCGGACCGACCTGGACCGGCGCGATGTGCCCCTGCCCGCGATCCTGCTTCGCGGCCAGAGCGGCCCTCCCGAAGTTTTGGTGAGCGCGGCGGAGCTGAACGCACTGCCCGATTTACCCGCGCTGATCGCCCTGATTGAAACCCGCCTGGCCGCGGTCAGCGGCTGACCCGCGTCAACCGGCAGGCATCCGCCTTCCCGGCTTCGGCCGCGGCGGCGAAGCGGGCGGCATCGGGCGCCAGGCGGCGGACCAGAACCACGCCTTTGCTTGTCGGGCTGACGATCGCCCCCGCCTCTGGCGCGCTGCCCGGTGGTAACAGCCGCGTATTCACCTGCTGCCCGGTTGCTCGCAGGGTCGCGAAGTTATCGGTTCGCGCGTCGAAGAACGACATCGATTGGTAAGCGGGCCATGCCGCCATGCGCAGATCGACACGGGTGGCAGGATCGCTCAGATCGTATCGGCACAGCGCATAATACAGATCAGGTGAGGAGCGCACCACTTGCTGGGTCTGAGGGGTCACGCGCTGCGGCGGGGTGAACGCGTGCAGCGCAACGCCGCGTTGCTCCAGCACGTCCATTGCGCGGGTCATGATCAGCCCGGGTGCGTAATGCAGCGTCGCGGCGTGAACCGCGGCGGCGCATCCCAGCATCGCCAGCACGGGTCCGATCCAGCGCTTCATGGCTTGTCCTTGCAGGAAAGGCGGTCAATCCGCGGCGGATCAAGGGTGGCTTCAGGTGCAGTCAGCAGTGCCGGGGCCGGCATGTAAAGCCGCAGCGTCAGATCGAAATTCCCCGCGCCGCGGTTCGATATCCACGCCTCACCGCTCTTTGGCCGGACAGGCGCGATCACCGCAGACCACGCGCCCGTCCCCGCCCGCTCCGCATCGATGCTGAGCGCATTGTCGGTATTGGCGGGAAGCATGCTCGCCGCGTCATACAGGGTTACCGACCACCAGTTCGCCGGCATCGCGCCGCCGGACAGGCGGTAGGTGCAGCCATCGCGCAAGGGATCGCCTGCGTCATCGGTCGCGCGCGTCAGATAAACCGCCTCGCTCCGGGCCAAGGCCAGCAGGCCATGCCTGGCGACGCGGGCGCGGGTGTAGGGATCGGCGGCGCGGGATCCGGTGGCAAAGTCACTGCGCCACCCGCCGACATCGACATCGCCGAATTCCAGTGCGCGCCCTGGCGGCCACAATCCCGCCAGCCACAAGGCGCTGCCGAGCCCGAACGCGCAGCCTGCGACAATCGCTGCAAGATAAACAAAAGCGCGCCGCATCAGCTTTGCACCAATGCCTCGGCCTCGATCTCGACCTTCCATTCCGGACGGCACAGCCATGCAACGCCCGCCATCGTTGCCGCCGGACGCGCGGCGCCGAAATAGCGCGCGTGCACCGCGCCGACAGTGTCCTGATCGTCTGCATCAGTCAGCAGCATCCGCGTGCGAACCACATCGGCCGCCGATCCGCCCAGTTCTTCGATTGCGGCAAGGATGATCACGCAGCACCGCTCCGCCTGCTGGGCCGCGCTGCCGGGCGTGGTCGAGCCGTCCGGTTCAACCGGCCCCGTACCCGCAACGATAATGCGATTTCCTTCCCGTACCGCGCGGGCAAAGCCGAAAGCGGCTTCGTAGGGGGACCTGGAGAACGACCTAGATCGCCCCGCTTCTGCGACGATCATCCGCAGGTGATCTCGATGATCTTGGCCTTCTGGTCATAGCGCACGTTTACCCGGTCCTCACGGTAGTCCATCGTCCACGCGCCGTTTGGCGGTCCCCAGCGCAAGGTGCGCGCGCCGCTGTCCTTCAATATCGCCTCGCCCATCGACTGGGTGGCGTCGTGGCCGACGTGATACTGCGCCGCTGCCGCGTTGCAGGGCATCGGCGGCGGCGGCACAGCTTCGGCCCGGTCCCCGTCATTATCCGCAATGCTGACGACACAGCCCGTCAGTCCGATCATGGCCAGCCCGGCCGACGCGGTCACCTTTACCATTTTGATCATGCCCAAGCCTCTCCCGCATTCGGGCCGGGTAGCGCCGGCCAGTCAGGCTCAGGCTATCAGGAAGATGCCGCAATTCAAAGGGCCAGCGTGGCCGACTGCTCAGGCTGCGCGCATCCGGGCGGGAGCGACCTGGCGATTACCAGAAGCACCTGCGACCTCGGCAAGCTTGTCTGCCGCCATGGGGCGGCCCACAAAATACCCTTGGGCGTAGTCGCAGCCGATCTGTTCGAGGAAGGCGAGGCAGGCAGGCTCCTCAACCCCCTCGGCAACCACCTTCAGTCCAAGCTCGTGCGCCAATTGCACCGTCGATCGCACCAGCATCGCATCGCCCTTGTCCACATGGGCTTGAGCCACGAACATCCGGTCGATCTTCAGTTCGGACAGCGGCAGCAGCTTGAGGTAGTTCAGCGCCGACTGGCCGGTGCCGTAATCGTCCATCGAAATGCGAATTCCGGTCGCCCGGAACCGCTGGAGCATGGCAATCGCTGTATCGGTATCTTCGAACTGCGCACTTTCAGTGACTTCGAATGTCACTTGTTGCGGCGGGACACCAGCTTGCGCCACCATCGTCAACGCGCGGCTGACGAAGCCTTCGGATGTTAGCAACGCGGCCGAGATATTGACTGCCGCTCCGATCGTCAGCCCGCGTTCGCCCCATGTTTGTACATCGGTCAGGGACTGCTTCAGCACGGCCAGCGTCAAATCGTCGATCCGGCCGGCCTCCTCGATCAGCGGGATGAAGCAATCGGGCGGCAGCAATCCGCGTTCCGGGTGATTCCAGCGCACCAGCGCCTCGACCGCATCAATCTGCCCCGTCACCAGGTTGAGCTTGGGCTGGTAAAGCACCGCGATATTCTGGCTGCGCAGCGCATCGTCAAGCTCGCCCAGCAGATAGAACTGCTGGTTCACCGCCGCACCTTCCTGGGCCGTATGCAGCCGCCAGAACTTGCCCGCGCGCTTGGCAAGGCTGGCTGCGTGGGATGCGTGAATATTGGCGCCGGTCTCATTGCTGTCAGCGACCCCGAAGGTCAGCGACACGCCCAGCCGGCGTCCGGCGATTTCGAACGGACTGCGCATCAGCGCACGGATTCCGGCCAACTGCGCCTCAAGCTCGTCAATCGGCAGCACAGAAATCCAAGCCAGCGTCCGATCCTCGATCCGGTACACAGCCGGCACCCCGCTCGTCACCGCCAACCGCTCGGCAATCCGACGCAGCAACGGGCCGAGGCGCTCGCCTTCGATTGCAAGCTTGAGCGCGTCGAAATCATCGATCTGGGCTGCGACCAGAAAGCTGTCCGTGGCATTGGCGGGGCGCGCATCCAGCGCCCTGCGGTTGGCCAATCCGCTTTCGGCATCGATCTGGCGGCGCTGTGCCGCAATCCGATGCGTCAGCGCGATGTTACGCAGGAAGCCTGCGGCAGCAACCATCACCAGCGCCGGGACGATTTCGAACCAATAACCCAGCATCAGCCGCGCTGCGAGCCATCCTGTCAGCAAAAACACCGCAGCCCCGCCCACGCGCAGCAAAACCGCGCCGCGGCGCTGCGCGACGAGCACCGCGACCGCCAGACCCGCAGCCAGCAGCAAGGGCAGCTTCCACGAACCATGCACCGGGGCGCCGCTTGCCAGCGTTTCTGCCGCCAGGGCCTGAATCACCACGCCGGGAATCACGCCATAGCGCGGCACAGCGTAGCGATCGCCCAGTTCGATCGCGGTTGCGCCGATGATCACATCCTTGCCCGCCAGGCTGCCGGGGGCGATCATGCCTTGTTCGATGGCGATAAAGCTGTGGCGCGGAATGGTCGCGGGATCGATCGCGAAGTCTACAGGAAACTTGTCATCCACCGCTCCGGATTGTCCGGCCACAAGGGTCGACAGCGAAGGGCGCGGCGTGGAATTCGTCACCGTGCCGAACGGCAATTGCCGGACCAGACCATCACGATCAGGGGCGACCGAAACCGAAGCGAGCAGCGCATTTTCGCGCAGCATCGGGATCGGCAGCGAATCCAGCTGGCGGCTATCACCAGATCCGGCATTCTGAGCAAAAGTCGGCAAGACAACCGGCGCCTGCGCTGCCGCAATTGCTTCGGCGAAGGCGCGGTCGCCTGCGGCATCGGCGCTGCTGGAAACGTCGACATCGAAATTGATCGATCGCACGCCGGCTGCATCCAGCGCGCCCACCACGCGGGCGTAATGATCGCGCGGCCACGGCCAGCGCCGGATCGCTGCCATGCTGGCGGCGTCCATCTCGACGACATGGATTTGTCCGCTCGCTTCCTTGCCGAACAGCGCAAAGCTGAGTTCTGCCATGCGGTTTTCGGGGCCGCGGAAGGCTCCGGCCAGCGCCCCAGTCGTAACCAAAAGCGCCAGTGCGCAAACCATCAGGGTCGCAACCCGCCAGCTATCGCTGTAGAGCGATGCCGCGGCCCGGGCCAAGGAGAGGCGCAAGGTTTTCATGACCGGGCGGGCCGATCAGGGCTGATGATAATAGGCAGCCGCCGAGGCAGCAGGGCCAAGATCGGTGTGCAAAGGCGCGTCGTCCCGCACACGCGGACCGCCACCGTTGCCCGGAGGTCCGTCTGCCGGTGGGCGATTGCCGGGGGTGCCATCGACCGGAGGTGCGTCTGCCGGAGGGCGATCGCCGGGATTGCCGTTGCCCGGAGGCCCGTCTGCCGGTGGGCGATTGCCGGGGGTGCCGTCGACCGGAGGTGCGTCTGCCGGTGGGCGATCGCCGGGATTGCCGTTGCCCGGAGGCCCGTCTGCCGGTGGGCGATTGCCGGGGGTGCCGTCGACCGGGGGTGCGTCTGCCGGAGGGCGATCGCCGGGATTGCCGTTGCCCGGAGGCCCGTCTGCCGGTGGGCGATTGCCGGGGGTACCATCGCCAGGATCGCCGTTGCCCGCTGCACCAACGGCAGGATCACCGTTTTCGGCGGGGGGATTGCCGTTGCCCGGAGCACGCTCGCCAGGATTATCGTTGCCGGGCGCACCATTGGCCGGTGCTCGATCGGGCGGATCACCCGGAACGTTCCCCGCTCCGTTATCATTGGCGCAGGCTCCGCCCGCGCAGACCACGCCGTCATTGCCGCGCCCGGCTGTATCGCCGACCGCCGGTGCATTGCCGCGCGCGGTGTAATCGGCCGCTACGCCGGCCGCCAGTACCGCAACTTCGCCGGATACAAAACCGCCTGACACTTCGCCAAGATCGCGCGGCGTGCTGTACACCGCTTCCTCGATCCGCACGGGGCCGCGGTCATTCTGCGCAGCAGGTTCAGACACTGCCGCGCCGGGCATCGGAGCAGCAGCCGGTGCGCCCGCACCGCGAGCGGGCGAATCCATTACGCGCCGCCCTTCGCCTTCGATCACCATCCGCATCGGATCACCCGCTGCGATCATCGCCACCGAACCCGGCAGGATAAGCTCACGCACCCCGCCGTCCTGTGTCGACGCTTCGACTGCGCCTTCGGTAACCTGCAGGCTTGCACCTTCACCCGTCACGCTGATGACAAAGGTCGTGCCCTTCACAACAGCCGCAAGATAGGGCGTTTCGACCCCGAAATGCGGGTTAGGCTGTTTGCCGATGTTGAATAGCGCGCTGCCATAATCCTGGAGGATCTGCATCAACCCACGCTCACGCGCAGCGGGAAGGCGGATCTGCGCCTTCTGGCGCATCGTCACGAACTCACGCCCGCGCACCAGTACAGCTGAAGACCGCGCTTCGGTGCGGAGCGCGGCGCCTGCCGCCAGCGTGGCTCCGGCCTTGGCAGGCCGCTCCCCGCGCACATCCACAATCGTCACCACGCCTTTGACTTCGGTGACGGTCCATTCCCCGCTTTGAGCGAGCGCCGGAGCACCGCTGAACAGCAGTAGAAAAAAGGGCAGCAGGAGGCGTGACAAGTATTGCATAGGATTCTCCATCCTCACGTAATACTCGCAAATCATGGGATATCTCGTTTAAGCTTCTGGTTAACAAAAGATTTCGATCGAAATTGATTAACCTTTTTGATGTAGCGTGGCCGCACGTTTGTTCATCGAGAGACGCCATTGAGCCTGCGATCGGTTAATCTTTGGGGAAGCTTTGTCGTCCTGCTCGCAGCGAATCCGCTGGCGGCGCAGGACGTGCTTGACCGGACCAATCCGCAGGGTCAGATCAACCGCGATGACATTGCCTTGCCGCCGCCCGTTCAGGTGCGGATCGAGGTACTGCCCGTGCTCGATATGCCGCTGGCAAACGGGGACGCAGAGGTGCTGGATGTCGGCGCGATAGTGATCGACGGGCTGGTTGCGCTGGACAGCGCCGCTTTTGCCCCCGTGATCGAACCTTTCGCCGGACGCCCGCTGGGCCGCGCCGATCTGTTGCGCCTGACCGATGCGATCGCCGCAAAGGCTCGCGCCGAAGGCTATGTATTTGCCACGGCATGGATCCCGGAACAGACGCTTCGCACCGGAATGCTGCGGGTGCAGATCGACGAAGGCACGATCGACGCAGTGCGCATTGAAGGCAGCGACGATCCGGCGATTCGCCGCCAGCTTGAACGGTTGATCAACGGTGAGCCGGTGACCCTATCTGCCTTGCAGCGCGAGGTGCTGCTGGCAGACGACCTGCCCGGTGTGTGGATCAGCGGCACCCGTTTCGAACGGCGGGGCAATGCGGGCACCCTTGTCGTGGACGCAGGGCGCAACGATGTGGGCGGCAGCGTGCTGGTGGCGACCGATGGCACAAAGCCGCTGGGCCCCGTGCGCGCGCGCATCGATCTCGACGCCAACGGCCTGATCTCCCCACGCGACCGCGTCGACCTGAGCTTTTCGGCCACACCCCTTGATCCCGATGAGCTGGCTTTCTTCAGCGCGCGCTACACGGTGATCGTCAATGATATTGGGACCAGCATCGGCGCGTTCGGATCGTATTCGCGCACCGAACCCGGCGCCTATCTCGCCAATCGCGAACTGCTGGGCGAAGCCTGGCAGGGCGGCATCCGCCTGCGCCATCCGCTGATGCGCGCCCAATCGCGCAGCCTGTGGCTGGAGGCGAGCGGCGAGGTGCAGGATCTGAAACAGGACAGCTTCGGCACGCTGGCCCGCTGGGACCGGATCGCGCTGGCGCGGCTGGGCCTTTACGGCTTTGGCCCGCTGGCCGGGGGCACACTCCAAGGCCGCGCCACGGTTAGCCAAGGCGTACCAGTATTAGGCGCCACCGGCAGCGGCGATCCGCTCGCTTCGCGTTTCGATGCCGAGCCTGATTTCACGACGCTCGGCTGGTGGTTGAACTGGCGCCGGGGGATCGTCCCGCGCGTCAGCCTGTCACTCGGTACCACCGGGCAGCTGTCCAGCGCACCGCTGCTGATCGGGGAAAGCTTTGCCCTGGGCGGAACTGGGTTCCTGCGCGGTTATGATTTTGCGCAGCGCGTCGGCGATGAAGGCGTCGCCGGTCTGGCGGAGCTGCGCTATGACTGGCCCAAGGCAATGGGCGCCGTCCGCAACGTGCAGCTTTACGCCTTTGCCGACGGCGGAACGGTGTCAAACCTTGCAGGCGGTCTGGGAGGCGGCACGCTGGCGTCAAGCGGCGCGGGCCTGCGAACCGACATCACCCGCGATCTCGACCTGGATTTCGAAGTCGCCGTTCCGCTGACCGAAGACCGCTACGACACCGGCGACAACACCCCGCGCCTGAACCTCAGGGTCAGCCAGTCGTTCTAAACGCAGGCATCAGCCCTTGTGCTTGTCCAGTTCGTCACCCGACACGCTCACCACGTGGAGCAGATTGGTCGCCCCCGGCGTTCCGAACGGCACACCGGCCAGCACGATCAGCTTTGATCCGGCCGACGCGACCTTGTGGCGCAGCGCCATGCGCTTGCCTTTGCCGATCATCTCTTCGAAACTGCCAATATCCTTGGTCGCCACCGCGTGCGCGCCCCACAGCAGCCCCATGCGCCGCGCGGTACGGATGGACGGGGTGAGCACCAGCACCGGGGTGGCTGGCCGCTCCCGTGCCACCCGCCGCGCGGTCGATCCGCTGGTGGTGAAGACGGTGATCGCGCTGATCGGTACGGTGTCGGCAATGGTCATGCAGGCATGGGCCAGCGCATCCGAAGTTGTCGCATCGGGCGGCGTATCGAGGAAGCGGACGCGCGCCTTGTAACCTTCATCCCGTTCGACCTGCACCGCGATGCGGTCCATCATCGCCACGGATTCTTCCGGCCATGCGCCCGCCGCGCTTTCGGCTGACAGCATCACCGCGTCCGCGCCGTCATAGACCGCGTTGGCCACATCGGACACTTCGGCGCGGGTCGGGGTCGGGGCTTCAATCATGCTTTCCAGCATTTGCGTGGCCACGATCACCGGCTTGCCCGCGCGGCGTGCCATGTTGACAATCATCTTCTGGAGCGGCGGCACTTCGTAAGGTTCAAGCTCGACCCCCAGATCGCCGCGCGCGACCATGATCCCGTCAGCCAGTTCGATGATGGAATCGAGACGGTGGACGGCCTGCGGCTTTTCGATCTTGGCGCAGATAGCGGTGCCGTGGGTGCCGATCAGCTTGCGGGCCTCGGCGATATCTTCGGGACGCTGAACGAAGGAGAGCGCAATCCAGTCCGCCCCGTGTTCGGTGGCGAAGGCCAGATCGCGCCGGTCTTTCTCGGTCATTGCCGGGATCGGTACTTCGGCATCGGGGACGTTCACGCCCTTGCGGTCGGAAATCACCCCGCCCACTTCGGCGCTGCACAGGATGCGGCTGGCATCCGCTTCCAGCACCTTCAGCCGGATCTTGCCGTCGTTGATAAGCAGGCGCTGTCCGCGCTCCATGATGCCGAACAGTTCGGGGTGCGGCAGGCACACGCGGTTTTCATCGCCCGGTGTCTCGTCACGGTCGAGCACGAAATGCCCCGAATGGCGGATCACCGCCTGACCGGCTGCAAACGTGCCAACGCGCAGCTTTGGCCCCTGCAAGTCGGCAAGGATCGCGATCGGCCGCGCGTATTGTTTTTCCAGCGCGCGGATCGCGATGATCGCCGCCTCGTGATCGGCATGGGCGCCGTGGCTCATGTTCAGCCGGAAGGCGTCCGCCCCTGCCCGCACCAGCCTCTCGAGCATTTCCGGCGAGCGGCTCGCCGGGCCGATCGTGGCAAGAATTTTGACCTTGCGGCCGCGCGGGTCGATCCTTGACTGGTCGCGTCGTGACATTTTTGGCTATCCCTCTTCGCGCCTGCCTATGGCACAGGCGGAGTTCAACTCAAGGAAAAGCGCGATGAATAGCAATGCCGATCCGCTCGATTCGCTGGACGATGCTCAGGCCGCAGCCGCCTTCCGCCGACTGGTGCGACATTTGCGTCGCCGCCACGATGCGCAGAACATCGATCTGATGGGGTTGGCCGGGTTCTGCCGCAACTGCCTTGCCGACTGGATCCGCGATGCAGGCTTTCCGGGCGACAAGGACGCCGCGCGCGAAGTGATCCACGGAATGCCCGCCGCAGAATGGAAAGCGACCCGCCAGACCCCCGCCACGCCTGATCAAATCGCCCGGATGGAAGCCAGTATCGCGAAGAACGCACAGGATTAATTCGTCAGGGCGTTCACCGTTGGCGCATCGCTGGCTATCGCACCGGCCAACCGATTCTCAATTTGCCGATGGAGACCCCGATGGCCGAAACCACCGACGACCGCCTGCGCCTGCTGATCGAACGCATTGAACGCCTCGAAGAAGAAAAGAAGGGCATCGCTGACGATATTCGTGACGTTTACATGGAAGCCAAGGCGGTCGGTTACGACCCCAAGATCATGCGCCAGATCGTGCGCCTGCGGAAGATGAAGCCCGACGATCGCAGCGAACAGGACATGCTGCTGGAGACGTACAAGAACGCGCTCGGCATGGCGTGATGCGTGGCGCCCGCGCGCTAATCTCGTTGAATTCTCTCAAAGCTGTGTTATCCCGATAAGACAGCTTTGAGAGGAGAGAAATATAATGGCATCCCCTTGGAAAGACGCGCGCAGCGTCATCGTCAGCACCACTCCGACGCTCGAAGGGCGTCCGATTCAGGAATATTGCGGCATCGTCACCGGCGAAGTGATCGTGGGCGCTAATATCTTCCGCGATCTGTTCGCAAATATCCGAGACATCGTCGGCGGGCGTTCGGGTTCGTATGAACGCATTCTCGCCGATGCGCGCAAACAGGCCATCGAGGAATTGCAGGCCGAAGCGGCTGCCATCGGCGGCAATGCCGTGGTTGCCATCGATCTCGATTATGAAGTGATCGGCGCCAACGGATCGATGCTGATGGTCAGCGCCAGCGGCACGGCCGTACGGGTTTGACCCCTCACCACCAGCCGTAAATCCCGGCCAGAACCACCGCATTATAGGCCGCATGATGCGCCATGGCCGCGCCCAGCCCGAGCCGGGTGCGGACATAGGCCAGCAGCAGCCCCCCGATCGTGTGGGGAAGCACGATCAGCAGGCCAAGCGGATGCTGGATCGGCGTGTAATTGCCAAGGTGGATCAGGCCGAACAGCACAGTCGATCCCCACACGAACCACGCAAAATGGCGGGTGAACCAAACGGGCACTGCGGTATCGCGGCGATGGGTCAGCCCCCAATGGACAAGCCCTGCAAACGCGAAACCCACCCCGCACCACGCGACCGGCAAGGCATATTCGGGAGGCACGACAAGGCTCACACCGAACATCAGCAGTGCGGCAAAACCATAAAGCGCAAAACGAAGCGCGGCGATGCGGCCGGTCATCCAGCCGCGAAAGACCAATTCCTCAAGTACGGGGGCGAGGACAAGGAATTCGATCACATCCTGCGCCAGCGCCGTCTTGGTCACCAGCGGTGTGGGCAGGAAGCTTGCTCCGTCATCCCACGCCGCGGTCATGCCCACCACCAGCCGGTCGAGCGCAAGATCAAGCGCGAACACCAGCAGCAGTGCCAGCGCCGCAGCCCGCCCCCAAGCCATCGGCTGCGCCGCGTAAGCCGGACGCACCACAAACCGCGCCACATCCGCGATCCGCTCGCGCAGGCTCATCGCTCTCACCACGCACGCCCTTGCATCGGCCGCGCCCATCGGGGTAAGGCCGCCGCTCAAATCTCCAACATTCCGGTGAAGTTCGTCCAATGGCAGGCCATTCCAAGTTCAAGAACATCATGCACCGCAAGGGTGCACAGGACAAGAAACGCGCAGCGATGTTCTCAAAGCTGTCGCGCGAGATCACGGTGGCGGCCAAGATGGGCATGCCCGATCCGGACATGAACCCGCGCCTGCGCCTGGCGGTCAACGCGGCGCGCGCGCAATCGATGCCCAAGGACAATATCCAGCGCGCCATCGACAAGGCATCGCAGGCCGGCGGCGAAGATTATGTGGAAATCCGCTACGAAGGTTACGGCCCGGGCGGCGTCGCACTGATCGTCGAGGCGCTGACCGACAACCGCAACCGCACCGCCACCAACGTCCGCACCGCCTTCAGCAAGAACGGCGGCAACCTGGGCTCGGAAGGGTCGGTGAGCCACGGCTTCGAACGCCGCGGGCTGATCGAGTATTCGGCCCAGGCGGGTGACGAGGAAAAGGTTCTCGAAGCCGCCATCGAAGCGGGCGCGGATGATGTGGAATCTTCGGACGATGGCCACACCATCTGGACCGCTGCCGATGCCCTGCACGGGGTTGCGGGCGAGCTGGAAAAGGTGCTCGGCCCGGCAGACAATGTGAAGCTGGCATGGAAGCCGGTGCTCAGCGTCGATGTCGACGAAGCCACCGCTGGCACGCTGATGAAGCTGATCGACACGCTGGACGATGACGATGACGTGCAGACCGTCTGGGGGAACTACGAAATTTCCGACGACGTCATG
Organism: Porphyrobacter sp.; assembly: GCA_041639595.1. Lineage (GTDB taxonomy): Bacteria > Pseudomonadota > Alphaproteobacteria > Sphingomonadales > Sphingomonadaceae > Erythrobacter. The sequence goes on along the minus strand of JBEQBX010000008.1, from coordinate 3,808 downwards.
GAGAAGCTGGGCTGAAACGCTGGGAGTGGCTGCTGGCAATAGCTTTGGGGGCGGCGTTCCTCATTGCGATGCTGTGGCGGTTCGGCTTCCGGGTCGGGCTGTGATCTTGTGCTGATCCTCGGGCTTGACCCGTCGCTGTCCTCGACCGGCTGGGGCGTAATCCGCTCTGAAGGGGCGCGGATCAGCCATGTCGCAAATGGTCAGATAAAGACCGATGCCGGCGCGCCTATGGCGGCACGGCTGGCCGCATTGGCCGCAGGCGTGGCGGCGGTGATTGCCGAACACGCGCCCGCCCGCGCGGCGGCGGAAGAAATCTTCGTCAACAAGAACCCGCAATCCACCATCAAGCTGGCACAGGCGCGCGGCGCAGTGCTGGCGGCGTGCGGCGCGGCGGGGCTTGCCGTCAACGAACACGCTGCTCGGCTCGTGAAGAAGGCGGTTACCGGCACGGGCGCAGCGGAAAAGGCGCAAGTTGCCGCGATGGTGAAGGTGCTGCTGCCGGGCATCGCGCTGGCCGGAAGCGATGCGGCCGATGCCCTTGCTGTGGCGATTGCCGACGCGCATCTGGCGCCGCGGATTTGAACGGAGACAGTGATGATCCACCTCTACGGCATCCCGAACTGCGACACAGTGAAAAAGGCCCGCGTGTGGCTCGATGCGCAAGGGAGCACGTACACCTTCCACGATTACAAGAAGGAAGGCGCAGACCCGGTGAAGATTGCCGCATGGATCGCCGCCGCCGGACTGGACGTGGTCGTGAACCGCAAGGGCACAACGTACCGAGCGCTGTCGGATGCAGACAAGGCACTGGCCGCCGACGCTGCCACCGCGCCCGCGCTGCTCGCCGCCCATCCTTCGGTGATCAAGCGGCCCATCGCAGAACACGACGGCGGCCTGCTCGCCGGGTTCAAGCCGGATGAATGGTCCGCCGCTTTCGGCTGACCGGCATCCAATGAACCCGCTGGAACTCATTGCCGTTGCCTTGGGGCTGGCCAATATTGGCCTGCTCGTCCGACGTTCAATCTGGAACTACCCGTTCGGCATGGCGATGGTGGCGCTGTATTTCGTGATCTTCCGCGACGCGCGGCTGTATGGCGAGGCGTGGCTTCAGGTGTTCTTCTTTGTCGTGCAGGGCTGGGGCTGGTGGCTTTGGGCGCGCGCCGGAGGGCTGACGCAGATGGTCGACGTGGCATGGATGGGCTGGCCCGCTCGCGCCGCCGCGCTGGGTCTGGTCGCGGGATCGAGCCTCGGCATCGGCTGGGCGATGGCGCGCTACACCGATGCTGCCCTGCCCTACGCCGATGCCGCGATTGCGGGCGCGAGCGTGGTCGCACAGGTGCTGCTGGCGATGCGCCGGGTGGAAAACTGGGCGCTGTGGATCGCCATCGATGTGCTGTCGATCTGGGTCTACCTCAACCGCGAGCTGTATCTCACTGCCGGGCTATATGCGGCGTTTCTGGTGCTGGCGACGGTCGGCCTGATCGCTTGGGCCAAGGCCGCACGCGATGGCAAGGCGATTGCAGCATGACCAAACGCGGCTTCCTGCTTGGCAAGTTCCTGCCGCCCCACGCCGGGCATCTGGCGCTGATCCGGGCCGCCCGCGCTCTGGTGGACGAGCTGACGGTGCTGGTGTGCTGGCTGCCCGACGATCCGATCGCGGGCGAATTGCGGCTAGAGTGGATGCGCGATCTGGCCCCCGATTGCCGCGTGATCGGCCATGGTGAGATCGTGCCGCAGGCGCCCGGAGACAGCGCCGATTTCTGGCCGGTCTGGCGCGGCATTGTAGCCCGCGCGCATCCCGAACCCATCGACTACCTGTTTGCCGGTGAGGATTACGGCGCGCAACTGGCGCGGCAGGTTGGCGGGCTGTTCGTGCCGTTGGGCGGGCGGGTGCTGGGGCTGGGGGATGATCCGCTTTCCAGCCTCACCGCCAGCGCCGTTCGCGCCGATCCGGCAGCACATTGGCCCTATCTCCCTGCGCCGGTGCAGGCCTATTACCGCCGCACCATTTGCCTCCACGGCGCGGAAAGCACGGGCAAGACGACGCTGGCCGCGCTGCTGGCAAGGGAGGCCGGGACTGTCACCGTAGGCGAATACGGGCGTAGCCATTGCGAGGTACACAAGGAACCGCTGTCGCTCGGCGACCTGCTCCTGATCGGCCGCGCGCAGCAGGCGATGATCGCCGCCGCGAGCGACTGGGCCGGGCCGTTGCTGCTGGCAGATACTGACGCGCTGATGACGGCGGCGTGGTGCGAGATGCTGCTCGGGCACAGGCCCGCCGAATTGATGACCGCGCCCAAGGCTGATCTTTACCTGCTGCTCGAACCCGATCTGCCGTGGGTCAATGATGGCACGCGCTTTTTCAGCGCCCCAGCCGACCGTCACCGGTTTGCAGCAATCGTGGAGCAGGTGCTGATTGATGCCGCCGTGCCATTTGCGCGGATTTCCGGACATGGGCCGGACCGGCTGGCAGCTGCGTTGGGAGCGATCAATGGTTGAAGCCCGCCTGATCCTTGCCGCCCTGCTGATGGCGGCCACACCGGCAGCGGCGCAGGATATGCTGATCATCGCCCACCGCGGCGCGAGTGCCGAGCGGCCCGAACACACCCTTGCCGCCTATGAACGCGCGATCGATCAGGGCGCGGATTATATCGAGCCTGATCTGGTCGCGACCAAGGATCTTGTTCTTGTGTCGCGCCACGAAAACGAGTTGTCCGGCACCACCGACGTTCCGACCCGCGAGGAGTTCGAGGATCGCCGTCGCGACAAGACAATCGACGGGCAGAAGGTCGCCGGCTGGTTCGCCGAAGATTTCACGCTGGCTGAACTGCGGACCCTGCGCGCGAAGGAGCGCATCCCTTCGCTGCGCCCATCCAATGCGCGGTTTGATGGGCTGTATCAGGTGCCGACGCTCGCCGACATCGTGAAGCTGGTCCGCGCCAAGGAAGCGGAGACGGGACGGCGGATCGGCCTTTACCCTGAACTCAAGCATCCCGAATTCCTGTTGCAGGAAACCGGCATCGACATGGTCGATCTACTGCTGCGCGAATTCCGCACATTGGGCATCACGCCCGCCGATCCAGTTTTCATCCAGAGCTTCGAGATTGCCCCGCTCCAGCGGCTGAAACAGCGCGGCGCCGGGTTCAGACTGGTGCAACTGGTCAAGCCGGAGGATGGCCCCGCAGATGAACCGGCGATGCGCTATGCCGAAATGGTGACACCGACCGGGCTGACGGAGATCGCGAAATATGCCGATGCGGTGGGGGCACATATTGGTCTGGTGCTGACCCCCGAAGGCACGCCGACTGCGCTGGTGGCCCAAGCCAAGGCAGCAGGGTTGGCGGTCCACGCGTGGACCGTGCGGCCCGAAAATGAATTCCTCCCCGCCAGCTTGCAGACAGGCGATGATCCCAAGGGCAAGGGCTGCGGCGATGTGAAGCTGGCCGCGATGTTGAAGGCGGCGGGCGTCGCGGGCGTGTTCAGCGATGGACCGCTGAAGGGGCGGAGCTGTCCTTAAGCCCGCCGCGCGCTCAGGATATAGTTCAGCGACATATCGTCCGACAGGTGCAGCCCCTTGCCCGGTCGCCATGCGATGCCGCGTCTGGCGGTCACCATCAGGCCCGCATCGGCCAGCAACGCCTCCAATTCATCGGGCGTGATGAAATCTTCCCAGTGGTGGGTGCCTTTGGGGACATAGCCTACCGCTTCGGCCGCGCCGACCAGCAGCACGCGCGAAGCCGCCGTGCGGTTCGGTGTGGACATGATCAGCAAGCCCTCAGGTGCCAGCCGCGCTGCGACATCGCGCAGG
>JBEQBX010000007.1:0-52323 GCA_041639595.1 Porphyrobacter sp. | reverse complement strand
CTATCCTTGCAGGTCCCGCGCTCCGCCGCCTTCGCAAACGCGAAGGCCTCACCCAAGCCGTGATGGCTGGCATACTTGGCATTTCGCCCTCCTATCTTAACCTCATCGAACGCAATCAGCGTCCGCTGTCGGCGCGGGTACTGGTCCAGGTCATCGAACAGTTTGAATTTGATCCAAGCTCCTTGCGGGAGGACGATGCAATTGGCGGGCTGGACGGGATGGCACGGCGCATGGCGGATAAACGCTTTGCCGATCTGGGAATTGATCGGGAGGAAGTGCAGGAGTTCCTTGCCGCAGCCCCGCAAATCGCAGCTGCTTTTGCGCGGCTTTATGACACCCGCGAGGGTGGGGTCGGCGGCGATCGTATTGCCGCCGAAGATGCTGCCGGTGCAGCGCGCCGCGCAGTCGAACGCTGGCAGAACCATTTCGCCGATCTGGATCATGCGGCAGAGGATCTGGCCGATGAACTGCGCCTTTCGCGCGGGGAAATCAGCGCCGCACTTTCGGAACGCTTACGCGAAAAGCACCAGTTACAGGTGCGCATCCTGCCCGCCGAGGTGATGCCGGGTCAGGTGCACCGGCTTGATCTCCACGCGCGGCAATTGCAGTTGTCCGAAATGCTTCCCGGCGCTGCGCGTCGGTTCCAAATCGCACGGCAAGTTGGAGCGCTTGAAATGCGTGATGGGATCGAAACGCTGGTGGCAGGCGCCAATCTTGCCACGCCCGATGCACGTGACGCTCTGCGCGAACACATCACCGATTACTTCGCAGCCGCCGTATTGCTGCCCTATCGTCGCTTTCTTCGGGCGTGCGAGGCGACGGGTTATGATCTTGCCGTTTTGCAACGCCGCTTTGCGGTCAGCTTCGATCAGATCGCCCAGCGGCTCACGACTTTGGGCCGCGTGGGTGAGCGTGGGCTGCCATTCTTCACTGCCATCATCGACCGCGCAGGTCGCATGACACACTTCGTCGCCGGGGGCAGCGGGGCGATACACCCGCTGGAGGGTGCGCGCTGGCCGGCATGGGTGCCCTTTGCCGCCTTCGAGCGGCCCGGTACGGTGCTTACCCAGGCCGTGACATTCGGCGAAGGTGAAGCGACGCCGCGGCACTGGTTCACGATCACGCGCACGATTGATGGGGACGGGGTGATGTGCGCCGGCAGGCGCGCGGTAGTCCTCGGGGTCGAAGCGCGCTTTGCCGCCGATTTAGCTCACGCGCGGGGCGTGTCGCTTGACCGGCTTGATGCGGTGCCGCTTGGCATGCCTTGCGGGCGCTGCGGGCGGGCTGAGTGCCTGACCCCGGCGACTGCCCGCCTTGCCAATACGCTGCCCCGGCCGCGCGCCGGTTTGTAACCGCCGTATTAATTCTCCTCGCACGCAGAAATGGGTACTTCACAAGGTGGGTGTAAGATTTACCGACACTTAAGGTCTCGGCGCTAGAAGCGGGGAAGCAAGCACCAGAGGCCGCCCCACACATGATCCGCCTGTTCAAGCACTATATCCCGCACGCCGTGCTTCTGCTCGGCTTGCTCGATTTCGGGCTACTCGTGCTCGCGGCTGAACTTGCGTGGCAATGGCGTACCCATCAGATCGGAGTGGATACCGGCACCTTCAGTGAGCGCAGCTTGGCTCTGTTCGGCACAGCTTCGGTCATCTGGCTGGCGATGATCGCAGTCGGGGTTTACGGGCCCAACGCCCTTCGCTCCCTGCGGTTCGCAGGTGCGCGGGTTCTTGTAGCGATCAGCCTTGGCATCATTGCCTTGGCGGTGATCGACTTCATCCTCCCCAGCGACATGTTCTGGCGTTCAACCTTGCTCTACACCATGGGATTGGCGATCCTGGTGTTGATCGCAGACCGGCTGCTGCTCAATTCCTTCCTCGGCTCGTCATCTTTCCGTCGGCGGGTAATGGTGCTGGGCGCAGGCGACCGGGCACAGCGACTGCGCGAACTGGGCGACAAGCCCGAGACCGGCTTTGCGATTGTTGCCTATATCGCGATGAGCGACAACAACCGGGTCGTCGAGGAAGCGATCCCGCGTTCGGCGATCCACGATCTTGGCAGGTTTGTTGAAAATCTGGGCGTGTCCGAAGTGGTGCTTGCGCTGCAGGAACGGCGCAATTCGCTGCCGCTCAAGGATCTGCTGCGCATCAAGACCAAAGGCGTGCACGTCAACGATTTTTCCAGCTTCATCGAGCGCGAGACAGGACGCGTGGATCTGGACACGATCAACCCGAGCTGGCTGATTTTCTCCGACGGTTTTTCGAGTGGACGAATGTTCTCCAGCGCGGTCAAGCGCATCTTCGATATCACTGCGAGTGTCATTCTGCTGGCATTGACCTTCCCGATCATTGCGCTGTTCGCGCTGCTGGTGAAGATTGATAGCAAGGGACCGGCCTTTTTCCGCCAGCAGCGCGTCGGCCTGTTCGGGGAACCTTTCACCGTCATCAAGCTCCGCTCGATGCGCACTGACGCCGAAAAGGATGGAGCCAAGTGGGCTGAGGAAAACGACCCGCGCGTCACGCGTCTCGGTCGTTTCATCCGCAAGGTGCGGATCGATGAACTGCCCCAGACCTGGAGCGTGCTGAAGGGTGAGATGAGCTTTGTTGGCCCACGCCCGGAAGTGCCATCCTTCGTCGATAGTCTGGAGGAGGAAATTCCCTTTTACGGCGAACGTCACATGGTGAAGCCCGGCATCACCGGTTGGGCGCAAATCAACTATCCATACGGCGCATCGGTCGAGGATAGTCGCTGCAAGCTTGAATATGATCTCTACTACGCCAAAAATTATACGCCCTTCCTTGATTTCGTGATCCTGCTGCAGACCCTGCGGGTGATCCTGTGGCCAGAGGGCGCGCGGTGATCTGGGGCGGTATTCTGGTGCCCTTGGCAGGGCTCGTCGCCTGGTTGGTGGGTGCTGTACTGAGCGCAGGTGCGATGCTGTGGATCTGGCAGCACGGCGAACGTGCCCGTCCCGACCGCATCGGGCTGATGGCCGCTGCCGGCGCAAGCGCAATATGGTGCGCGCTGGCGGCCGGCCTTGGCACTGATCATGTTGCAGCGGTGGCTGCGGCAATGGTCCGCAACCTGGCGCTGCTGGCAACGGTGTTCAGCCTGTTTGCCGCCGATGGCCGGACCGAAAGCCTCAAACCTGTACGCCCCGTGATTATCGCGCTGGTGATGGTGCAATTGCTCCAGCCATTGATGGTGCTGGCCGGCAAGCCGTTCGGCGGGGAGCCGGGGGTCAGCCAAGCTGTATTCGAGGCGCGGGTGCTGATCGATATGCTGGTTGCGATCGGCGCGCTGATGCTCCTGCACAACCTTTACGCCGGAGCGGCAAGCGTGCTGCGGCCCGTCCTGCGTTGGACCGGCATCGCGCTGACGGGCATTTTTGCCTATGATCTCAACCTGTACACCCTGACTTATCTGGCAGGCGCAACGCCCGGCGCGTTGGGTGATCTGCGCGGAGTGTTCGCCGGGGCGATGGCGGTGTTGTTCGCGCTCGGTATGAGTGCTTCCGGGCCGCGGGTGCAGTTCAGCCCATCGCGTGCAGTCACCTTCCGCACGCTGTCGCTGCTGTTGATCGGCGGCTATCTGGCGGGAATGGTGCTGGTCACCAAGTCGCTGGCGATCCTTGGCGGCGATGTGGCGCGCGCAAGCCAGGCGATGTTCGTCGTCGCAGCGGTCCTTGCCGCGGCCATTGCCTTGCCTTCGCCGCGGGTGCGCGGCTGGCTGCGCGTAACTGCGACCAAGCATCTGTTCCAGCATCGTTATGATTATCGTCAGGAATGGCTGCGCTTCACCGGCACAATCGGCCACGGAGGCAGCGGCGGAGCGAGCCTTGAGGAACGCGTGGTCAAAGCGCTTGCAGACATCACTGAAAGTCCCGCGGGCCTGCTGCTGATGCCCAATGATCAGGCCCAACTTGAACTGACTGCGCGCTGGAACTGGTCGACCATCGCGGTGCCCGCGGTGGCGGGCGATGTCGCACTGTCTGCCCTGCTCGAACAGCATAACCTCGTGCTTGCGCTGGACGAGGCGCGCAAGGGGCTCAATCATCACGGTGAAGCGCCGCACGTCGCGCGCTGGCTGACCGAGGCCGAAGATGCTTGGGCGCTGGTGCCGCTGATTCATTTCGACCGGCTTGTGGGTGTGATCGTGCTGGCCCGGCCGCGCAATCCGCGTCAGCTTGACTGGGAGGATTTCGATCTCCTGCGCGTCGCCGGACAGCAGCTTGCCAGCTATCTGGCAGAGCAGGCCGGGCAGCAGGCGCTGATGGATGCAAGCCGCTTTGATGAATTCAACCGCCGCATGGCGTTCGTCATGCACGACATCAAGAACCTGGTCAGCCAGCTATCGCTGCTCGCTGCCAACGCCGAAAAGCACGCCGACAATCCCGCCTTCCGTGCGGACATGCTGGTGACTTTGCGCAACTCGGCGGACAAGCTTTCGGCCTTGCTGGCCAAGCTGGGCCGTTATGGCTCCGGGCAGGTCGCAGCCCTTGAACCAATCGATCTGGCCGAACTTGCTCGCAGTATTGCAGCGCGGTTTGCAGGTGTGCATCCCGTGGCTCTCACGCGTGAGGCACCCGTAAAGGTGATGGCGAACCGCGAGGCGCTGGAGCAGGCGCTGATCCACCTCGTCCAGAACGCGATAGACGCGAGCGAGCCGGATAGTCCGGTGTTCCTCGATGTAAGTGCCGAGGGGCTGAAGGGCTCGATCGAGGTTGTGGACTCAGGCCGCGGCATGAATCCGGAATTTGTGCGTGCTGGGCTGTTCAAGCCATTCGTGTCATCCAAGACGGGCGGGTTCGGGATTGGCGCTTTCGAGGCGCGTGAACTGGTCAAGGCGATGGGCGGACGAATTGCGGTCGAAAGCCGCGAGGGGCTGGGCACGCGCTTTGCCGTAGTCCTGCCGCTGGCCGAGGCTGCGCGCCTGCTCGGGGTGCAGAATGCTGAAAAACCACAAGAGGTTGCGTGATGGCTGACAGGAAACCCGTGCTGCTGGTGATCGAAGATGATCCGGGCCTGCAGGCGCAGTTAAAATGGGCCTACGACGATTTCGAGGTCGTGATTGCCGGTGATCGCGACAGTGCCATCTCAGCGTTGCGCGCCGAGGCCCCCGGTGTCGTCACACTGGATCTGGGCCTGCCGCCCGATCCTGACGGCACGACCGAGGGCTTCGCCGTGCTGGATGCGATCATGGCGTTGAAGCCCGATACCAAGGTAATCGTCGCCAGTGGCCACGGCGCACGCGAAAGCGCGCTGGCGGCGATCGCACGGGGCGCCTATGATTTTTACCAGAAGCCGATCGACATCGATACTCTGGGGCTGATCGTACGCCGCGCCTTCAATCTGCGCACCATCGAAGAAGAAAATCGCCGACTCATTGCCACCAGCAGCGCCGACAAGACCGTGCTCGGCCGCCTGATCACCAGTGCGCCTGAAATGGTCAAAGTCGCCCGGACGATCGAGCGGGTCGCGCGCACCAGCGTGTCGGTGATGCTGCTGGGCGCGAGCGGGACGGGAAAGGAACTGCTTGCCAAGGGCTTGCATGATGCAAGTGACCGCGCAGGCGGACCGTTTGTGGCGATCAACTGCGCGGCGATCCCGGAAAATCTGCTGGAAAGCGAACTGTTCGGACACGAAAAGGGGGCTTTCACCGGGGCTGTGAAAACCACCGAAGGCAAGATCGAAAGTGCCGACGGAGGAACGCTGTTCCTTGACGAAGTCGGTGACATTCCGCTGCCTCTTCAGGTCAAGCTGCTCCGGTTTTTACAAGAACGCACCATCGAACGCGTCGGTGGGCGGCGGGCGATTGCGGTGAACACCCGCATCGTTTGCGCCACCCATCAACATCTAGAATCCATGATTCAGCAGGGGAGTTTCCGCGAAGATCTGTTTTATCGCCTGGCAGAAATCGTGGTGCGCATTCCCGGCCTTTCTGAACGGCATGGCGATCCGGTGCTCCTCGCCAAGGCTTTCCTCAAACGCTTTGCTACCGAGATGAATCCGTCCGTCACCGGCTTCGCGCCCGATGCGCTTGCCGCAATCGATGCGCATGACTGGCCCGGCAACGTCCGGGAGCTTGAAAACCGCGTAAAGCGCGCGGTGATCATGGCCGATGGCAAGCTGGTGAACGCTGAGGATCTTGATTTTGGGGCGGGTGAGGCGGAGGGTGCCGACGTGCTCAACCTCAAGGCCGCGCGCGAGGCGGCGGATCGCCGGGTGATCCGACATGCCTTGTCCCGCAGCGAGGGCAATATTTCCAGCACCGCCAAGCTGCTCGGGATCAGCCGTCCAACGCTGTACGATCTGCTCAAGCAGTATGACTTGCACGCTTAGGCATCGGGCCTCGCTGTCCGCACTTGCGCTGGCAGCAGTCCTTGGCGGTTGTTCCGGCGGCGGGGCGGATCGCGGGCACGATGCCGTAAGCCCGGCCGGTCCCGGCTTTGTGCGCCTGCTAGCCGATGCTGACAAGGACATGGCCAAGGGCGCGCTGGTCGATGCTGGCCGCAAGCTGGATGAAGCCCGCAGCCTTGCGCCCGACAGCCCCGACCTCTGGCTAGCGATTGCACGGCTGCGGCTGCGCGGCGGTGAGCATCTTACCGCGCTGGAAGCGGCCGATCGTGCGCTCGCGCTGGGGCCGGACCATGCCCCCGTGCTGTTGCTGCGCGCGCTGATGGTCCGCGATGCGCGGGGCGGCGCTGAGGCGATCAGGTGGTTCGAAGCGGCGTTGGAAGCCGATGCTGACAATCCCGATATTCTGGCAGAGTATGCCGCGACCCTTGGCGATAGCGGACAGGCTGGGGCGATGCTGAAGGCGGTGCGCAGGCTCGAGGAAGCGGCCCCCAAGGATCCGCGCGTGCCCTATCTTCAGGCGGTGCTGGCCGCGCGCGGTGGGAGGTATGCGATTGCCCGCAGGCTGCTGGTGCGCAGCGGGATGGCCGCACGCGGCGCGCCTGCCGCGCTGTTGCTGGACGCGGTGATCAGCCTTGAAGAAGGCGATGCCGCCACCGCGGCGGCAACGCTTGAACCGCTGGTTGCGCGTCAGCCGGGCAATACACGCCTGCGCGAACTGCTCGCCCGGGCGATGCTCGCCGGGGGACGTGATGGTGAACTGGTCGCTCGTTTCGGGGCGGAGGCGATGCTGCCGGAAGCTTCTCCCTATCTGATGATGGTGGTTGCGCGGGCTTACGAACGGATGGGCGACCGGGGGCGGGCCGCCCCTTTGCTGGCGCGCGCTTACGGCGGGAAAAGCGGTGGTCCGGTGCTACTGGCGGTGCGCGATGGCCTTCCCGCGCCGACCGCCAAGGCGCGCGGCGCTCTGCTTGCCGGCAGGTCTGATGATGCGCGTGATCAGGCCGCGAAGTTGCGTGCCAAGCTTCCCGCTTCGGCTGATGTCGCAAGCCTGGCTGGCGACACACTGCTGGGTGCTGGCGATCCGCGCGGTGCGATGGGAGCTTATATGCGGGCCGCCGAAGCGCGCCGCACATGGCTGCTAATGCGCAAGGCGGTGTGGGCCGAGGTGCGCCTTGGCAACAGTCAGGCGGCAGAGGCGCTGCTGATGCGCCATGTCGCAGGCGATACCGAGACGGCAAGTGCAGTCACTGCTCTGGCCGATCGCAAGGTAAGGCGCAGCGATTGGACGGGCGCTGCGCTGTTGCTGGATCATGCTCTAAGGCTTGGTGCAGGTCATGATCCTGCGCTGCTTGGCCAGAGGCTGCGCGCGGCGCAGGCGCTGGACAACCAGCAGGACGTGCTGCGCTTTGCAGAACTGCTGGCCGAGGTCCGCCCGCGCAGTCTCGCTACGCGATAGCGGCACATGCTCGACAAGCGCGCTTCGGCAGGGCAGGGCGTGGCCCGATGTCACAGCCTTCCGCCGACGCCCCGCCATCGCGCTTGCCGTTTCTGACCGATCCGATGATTGCCGTCTTGGTGATTTCCACCGCGCTGGCGCTCATCCTCCCTGCCGCAGGGGAGGCGCGTGCGATCGCCACAGATGTATCCAACGCTGGCATTTTTGCGCTCTTCCTCGTCAACGGAATGCGAATTCGCCGTGCGGAGATTGCGCGGGGGCTGGCAAACTGGCGTTATTTCGGGCCGCTGATGCTGTTTGTATTCGGTGCGATGCCGCTGGCTGGAATGGGCTTTGCGAGCCTTGCCGGGCCGGTCTTGCCGCCGCTGGTGGCGCTGGGTTTTCTTTATCTTGGCTGCCTGCCTTCCACGGTGCAATCTGCCACGAGCTACACCAGCTTGGCGCAGGGCAACGTGGGACTGGCGGTGGTCGGTGCGGCTCTCATCAACATCGCAGGTGTCTTTATAAGCGCGCCGCTGTTCGCTCTGCTGGGCGGGGGCGCAGCGGGCGACATCGGCTCCGAGGCGATCATCCGCATCGGCCTGATACTGGTGCTACCCTTCGTGATCGGACAGATCGTGCAGGACCGGGTGATCGACCGGATCGCAAAGCATCGTGCGCGAATTGCCTGGCTGGACCGGGCGGTGATCGGGATTGCCGTCTATGTCGCTTTCTCGGGCGCGGTGGAACAGGGGTTGGCAAGGATGTTTGCTGCGGGCGACTGGGCCGTTCTGATCGCGCTGGTGCTGGTCATGCTGGCGCTGGCGCTGGTGGCGGCATGGGGCACGGCGAGCCTGATCGGCCTGCCAAGGGCTGACAGGGTCGCATTTCTGTTCGCAGGTTCACAGAAAAGTGTCGCGACGGGCGCGCCGCTCGCCGCGATCCTGTTCCCGTCCGCGAGTGCCGGGTTCGTGATCGCGCCGCTGTTGCTTTATCACCTTGCGCAGCTGGTGCTGGCGGCACCACTTGCGCTGCGACTGGCAAAGGACGCCGAAGCTTAAGCCTTTGGCTGGTAGGTCTGTTCTTCGCCCGGGAAGGCGCGGCTGCGCACTTCCTCGGCATAGCGGGCGACGGTCCTGTCAATCACGCCGGCAATATCTTCATACCGCTTCACGAAGCGTGGCACCCGTTCGAACATGCCGAGCATGTCTTCGGTCACCAGCACCTGTCCGTCACACTGGGCTGAAGCACCGATGCCAATGGTGGGGCAGGCGACTGTTTTGGTTGCGGCGATCGCGATCGGTTCGATCACACCTTCGAGCACGATGGCGAACGCCCCGGCATCGTCCAGCGCCTTGGCATCCGAGACGATCTTCTCCGCCTCGGCTTCGGAGCGCCCGCGCGCGCCATATCCGCCCAGCACGTTCACCGCCTGCGGGGTAAGGCCAACATGGCCCATCACCGGGATGCCGCGCTGCGATAGGAAGGCGACCGTCGGCGCCATCGCCGCTCCGCCTTCCAGCTTTACCGCCGCAGCGCCAGTCTGCTTCATCAGGAACGCGGCGCTTTCGAACGCCTGCTGCGGCGATGCTTCGTAGCTGCCGAACGGCATGTCGATCACCACCACCGAATGATACGAACCGCGCACAACTGCCGCGCCGTGGTTCGCCATCATGTCGAGCGTCACCGGAACGGTCGAAGGCAGGCCATAGATGACCTGCCCCAAGGAATCGCCGACCAGCAGCAGATCGCAATGCGCGTCGAGCAACTGAGCCTGACGCGCGGTATAGGCGGTGAGCATTACCAATGGCTCGCCTGTGACGCCGTCGGTCTTGCGGGCCCGGATTGCCGGTACGGTGAGCCGCTTCATCACCTGCGGAGTGGGGTTGGCGCGGCTGGTGCCGGTGTCGAGCTGAAAGGTTGTGGACATGACCGGGGGTGTAGCGGCTGCGCACGCCGGGGGAAAGCCTGCGCTTTGTCGCTTGTTTTGCGAGCGTGTTGCGCTAGCGTCATGCCATGACGATCGCGCGGGGGATCTGCCGCGATCTAAGGGAGACCTATTCCAGATGTTTCTTGACAGGATCAAGCCGCGCGCCGCGCAGGTGTGCAGGGGGAAATTGTAATGGCAAGCAAGCCCAAGCCATCCGTCTTTGCCCGGATGTTTGCGCGTAAATCTATCGCGCAGGTTCAGCGTGAAACCCAGACCAGCGAACTGAAGCGTTCGCTCGGCAAATGGAACCTTTTGCTGCTGGGTGTCGGCTGCATCATCGGGGCGGGCATCTTTGTTCGCACCGGCAGTGCGGCGGCGCTCCACGCTGGCCCGGCAGTGCTCTTGAGCTTTGTGGTGGCGGGCATTGTCTGCGCCTTTGCAGGGCTTTGCTATGCCGAACTGTCTTCAACTCTGCCCGTGTCAGGGTCGGCCTATACTTACGGTTACACAACGTTGGGCGAGTTCGTGGCGTGGATCATGGGCGCGCTGCTGCTGCTCGAATATGGGCTTGCCGCCTCTGTGGTGGCGGTTGGCTGGTCGGGTTACGTGGTCAGCCTGCTGGCGGATTTCGGCCTTGTAATTCCGCCGCAGTTCACCGGGCCTGCGGGCTATCCGCTGCTGCGTGACGGTGTGCCGGTGCTGATCGATGGCCAGCCTGTGACGACGATCTTCAATCTGCCCGCCTTCCTGATCTGTGGTCTGCTGGCTGCCTTGCTGGTGGTGGGCGTGTCGGAGTCGGCCAAGGTGAACAACGTCATCGTCGCTATCAAGGTCAGCGTGCTGGCGGCCTTTATTCTTGTCGGCGGCGCGATTGTGCTCGGCAATTTGCCCGAACTGATGGCAACCAACTGGGTGCCGTTCATTCCTGAAAACACCGGTCCCGGCGAATTCGGGGTCGACGGGATTATGCGTGCCGCTTCCATCGTGTTCTTCGCCTATATCGGCTTCGAGGCTGTTTCGACGGCCGGGCAGGAAGCCAAGGACCCGGCCAAGGATATGCCATTCGGCATTATCGGCTCGCTTGTGGTCTGCACGGTGATCTACATGCTGGTCGCCGCTATCATGACGCTGCTGGTGCCCTATAACACCTTGAATGTGCCAGATCCGGTCGCGGTTGTGGTTGATAATTTTGGCCCGCAGTGGGGCTGGCTTGCCAAGATCATCAAGGTTGGCGCGATTATTGGCCTGACGTCGGTGGTGCTCGTGCTGATGTATGCGCAGACCCGCATTTTCTACACTATGGCCCGCGACGGGTTGCTGCCCAAGGTGTTCAGCCGGGTTCACCCGCGTTTCCACACGCCGGCAGTCAACACACTGCTGGTCGGTGCGGTGACGGCGGTTGCTGCGGGCTTTCTCGACATCAATTTCCTTGGTGACATGACCTCGGTTGGCACGCTTGCTGCGTTTGCAGTGGTGTGCCTTTCGGTAATCTACCTGCGCCGCGCTGCGCCGGAATTACCGCGCGGGTTCAAGGTGCCTTTGTATCCGGTGCTGCCGGTTCTGGGCATCTTGTCCTGTCTGTACCTGATCACGACGGTGCCTTGGGAGGTGTTGCAGCACTTCGTTATCTACATGGTAATCTGCACCTCGTTCTACTTCATCTACGGCATGCGCAATTCCAATCTGCAGCATGGCGAATGGCAGGACGATGCGCCTGACATGGGTGAGTTCCCTGGGCCGGTAGTCGACGACTGATTTGCATATCGACAGCGCAATAGGGGGCGTGGGGAGCAGATTCGCTTCCCGCGCCCTTTGCATTGCCATCGGTACAATATCGGAACATAATGCGAACAAATGAGTCGTTCGCCCATGTCCTCCTTGTCCTTCAGGCCACCTGATACCCGTATCCTGTCTCGCGTGTCGCCTGAGCCGCGCTGGCGACCGGGCTTGTCTGCGCAACCTTTCCATTCCGAGATTTTAGCTCCTGCCAACGAAGCTAGCGGGGCGGGGCTGGCATTGGCGCTGGCGCGTGACGCCTTGACGTCAACTGGCGAGGACGAGGGCACCCGCCATGTGCTGTGGGTGCAGGACCGTGCGGCAATCCGGCTCGGCGGGCGGCCGTGTCTTGCAGGCCTGCCGCCCGAATGGCGCCACCGCTTGATTCATGTCGCCGCCAGCACGCCCGAAGACGCTTTGTTCGCCTTGGAGGAGGGGCTGAAATGCCGCGATCTGGCCTGTGTGATCGGAGAGATTGCGGGCAATCCCCGCGCGCTCGGCTTCACCGCCTCGCGCCGCCTCAGCCTTATGGCCGAACGGCACGGGGTCAGGCTGTGGTTGGTGCGGCTGGATGCGAAAGCCGATCTATCCTCCGCGCGGATGCGCTGGCGGGTGAGCGCGGGGCCTTCCCCGCCGTCGCGCTGGAACCCTGTCGCTCCGGGCGCCGCGACCTGGCACGCAGAGCTTTTCCGTGCGCGCACCCACACGCCAGGCGAATGGATGTTGAGCGATGATAACGGAACCTTGCGCATCTCCAATGATCCCGAACCGGCCTCAGCGCCGGATCATGTCGGTCTGGCTCGCCCGACTGTCGGTCGATCGCTGGCGGCTGGCGCAGGCGCCTGATGCGCGGGTGGCGGCTGATGCTGCCCCTGCCGCGCTGATCCTGGAAACGGCGCATGGCCCGCGCATCACGGCGGCCAATGATGCCGGGTTGGCAGCAGGCGCGCGCGCCGGAATGCTGCTTGCCGATGCGCGGGCGCTGTGCCCCGACCTGGCCGCTGTTCCTGCCGATCCGGCGGGCGACCTTGCGATGCTGGAAAAGCTCAGCCTTTGGGCGCAGCGTTGGGGGCCGTGGAGCGCGCTGGATCCGCCCGATGGCTTGCTGGTCGATGTCACCGGGGTTGCCCACCTGTTCGGGGGAGAGGCGCGGCTGTTGGCCGATGTTGGCGCTGCCTTTACCGCCCGCGGCCTGAGTGCCCGCGCCGCGCTTGCGCCAACCGCAGGGGCGGCTTGGGCGTTGTCGCACTTCGGGAGGCATCATTGCCGGGGGCGCGCGATCCTTGGCCCTGATGACGACCCGCTCCGTCAGCTTTGCGATCTGCCGGTGGCTGCGCTCAGGCTCGACGATGACGTGCTGACTGTGTTGCGGCGCCTTGGCATCAAGCGGCTTGGCGAATTGGCGGGGGTGAGCGGCGCACAGGATGACCCTGTGCGTGAGGCGGATGCACGCGATGCCCTGCGCCGCCGGTTCCGCAATCACCGCGCGCCCGCCGCCAATCCGCTGCTGCGGCTCGACCAATTGCTGGGCCGCGTGCCTGAACCGCTGCTGCCGGTCACCGCGCGCACCATGCCGATGGTCCAGCGCCGGTTGATGGAGCCGCTGCGCCACCGCAGCCTGCTTGACCGCGTGGTGGACGATCTGGCCCAGGACATGATCCGCGCCCTCGAAGCGCGCAGCGAGGGTGCCCGGCGGCTTGAACTGGCGCTGTGGCGGGTTGATGGCGAGGTGCTGCAGCGCCGCATCGAACTGGCCGCTACCACCCGCGAGGTCAGCCACATCACTCGCCTGTTCGCTGCAAGGCTCGATGATGTCGAGGCGGGGTTCGGGATCGAGATGGTGCAACTGCGCGCCAGATGGAGCGAGCCGCTGGCGCTTTCCCAATCCGATCTCGATGCCGCAGCCGAAAACCATGGCACCTCGCTGGCCGCCTGCATCGATCGGCTGACGGTGCGATTGGGAGCAAAAGCTGTCACCCGCCCGATCGCCCGCGCCAGCCATATTCCCGAACGCGCGCAGGGCTGGCAGCCGCCGTTGGAGCCGGTTCCCGCAGCGCAAGGCGCGCTGGTTTTCCATGCCCGGCCCCTTAAACTGCTCGACCGGGCAGAGCCGATTGCGGTGCTTTATGCCTCACCCGATGGTGTCCCTCAACGCTTCCGCTGGCGAGGACAAGTGCGTGAAGTAATGCGGGTTGAAGGGCCGGAACGGATCGCGCCCGAGTGGTGGCGCGAACGCTCCACTGCCCGGTTGCGCGATTATTACCGGATCGAGGACGAGGCCGGACGGCGTTATTGGATCTATCGTCAGGGAATTGCGGGCGACAGGCGGGGCGGGGTGCCCGACTGGTTTTTGCAGGGGCTTTATGCCTGACGCCGCGGTTCGCTCAGTTTTTTTTTACCGCTTTATGCGATGTTCCCTGCATGAACTTCGATTCGATTCCACGCGCGTCCGATCGCCGCCCCATGCATATCACGGTCAAAAGCCGGGTGCGGTCGCGCCTCGTGTTCGTTGACCTGATCGACATTTCCGAAGGCGGTTGCAAAATCCGTGCGAAAGCCGGTTTTGCCGAAGTGGGCGACCGGGTGACGATGAAGGTGAACGGGATCAACGCCCCGCTCGGCTCGATTGCCTGGGTTGATGGAGGGCTGGCCGGGGTTGCCTTCGAAGGCGCGATGCATCCCGCGGTGATCGACTATTTGTGCGAAGGTGGCCATCTCCGCCAGGATGGTCAGATCCTACGACGCGTTTGATCGCAGCCAGGGATCGCTTGCAAGCTTTGCATTTGGCAGAAGGGCTGTTGGAACATATAAGGAACACGAAAGGTGTTCCTAGGTTCTCATGGTCCAGCACACACTCCGCCAGAAGCTCGAAATTCTCGCCGATGCGGCGAAGTATGACGCCTCCTGTGCATCATCCGGCACTGCGAAGAAAAATTCGCTGGGCGGCAAAGGTGTTGGCTCGACTGAGGGGATGGGCATTTGCCACGCCTATGCTCCGGACGGACGATGTATCTCGTTGCTCAAGATCCTGCTGACCAATCACTGCATTTTCGATTGCCACTACTGCATCAACCGCAAAAGTTCAAACGTGGCGCGGGCGCGGTTTACCCCGCAGGAGGTGGTCGACCTCACGCTCAATTTCTACCGCCGCAATTATATCGAAGGGCTGTTTCTCTCGTCAGGCATCGTCAAGAGCGCCAATCATACGATGGAGCAGTTGGTCGAAGTCGCCCGGATCCTGCGCGAGGAGCATGACTTTCGCGGCTATATCCATCTCAAGACCATCCCTGAAGCCGATGCGGAGATCATCCATACAGCAGGGCTTTATGCTGACCGCGTGTCGATCAATGTCGAACTGCCCACCGATGCCGGGCTGACCCGCCTCGCGCCCGACAAGAACGCAGGCCAGATCGAAGGCGCGATGGGGCGCACCAAGGCGCGGATTATCGAGGCGAAGGACGAAAGGAAGCGCTTCCGCAATGCCCCGCGCTTTGCGCCTGCGGGTCAATCGACCCAGATGATCGTCGGCGCGGATGATGCCAACGACGCAGCGATCATCGGCAAGGCGAGCCGGCTTTATGACAGATTCGGGCTGCGCCGGGTCTATTACAGCGCCTTTTCGCCCATCCCCGATGCCAGCGCGGTGCTGCCGCTGAAGCGTCCGCCCTTGCTGCGCGAACACCGGCTTTACCAGTCCGACTGGCTGATGCGGTTTTACGGTTTCGCACCGCAGGAGGTGGCTGATGCTGCCGAGGTGGATGGCAACCTGCCGCTTGATATCGACCCGAAACTCGCCTGGGCGCTGAAGTTCCGTGAAAGCTTTCCGGTCGATGTGAACCGCGCACCCAGGGAGATGCTGCTGCGGGTGCCGGGGTTGGGGACGACGGCAGTGGCGCGTATCCTCGCGGCGCGGCGGCACCGGACGTTGCGTCTGGACGATGTGGCGCTGCTCACCGCATCGGTCGCCAAGGTGCGGCCCTTTATCTGTGCGCTGGACTGGCGGCCCACGCTGCTGACCGACCGCGCCGATTTGCGCGGTCTGATCGTTCCGAAGCAGGAACAGCTGGAGCTGTTCTGATGACTGCGATGCAGAATGTCTCGATAGGCGCGCATTACGCCATTCACCTGCCTGCGCCCGATGATTTCGCCTTCTGGCGCGAGCGGGCGCGGGGGCTCATCCAGTGCGACGTGCCACCTGATCGGGTAAGCTGGATCGAGCCGGGCGGAACTGGCGACCTGTTTGGCGATGGCCCGTCCCGCAGCGACAAGCGCCTGCCTGCACCGCGCGCCGATGCTCTGCCGGTGCGTGCCAGCCAGCTGTTTCTCACCATCGCCCGCCGCGCCGCGTTACACACTGACCCTGCGCGTTTCGGGCTGCTCTATCAGGTGCTCTGGCGGCTTCAGCGCAATCCCCGGCTGATGGAGGACAAGGCCGACCTGCAAGTGCGCCGGATCGAGGAGCTCGCCAAATCCGTGCGCCGCGATGCGCACAAAATGCATGCCTTCGTCCGCTTCCGCGAAATTGCCGACGAAGATGGCACCCCGCATTTCGTCGCCTGGTTTGAACCCGATCATCACATCGTGCGCGCCGAAGCCGCGTTCTTCATGCGCCGGTTTGCCAATATGCGCTGGTCGATCCTTACCCCGCGCGGAAGCGTCCATTGGGACGGGGAGACCATGCGTGAAGGCCCGCCTGCCCAGCGTTCCGACGCGCCCGAAGGTGATCCGGTCGAAGACCTGTGGCGTTCCTACTACGCTTCGATCTTCAATCCCGCACGGCTCAAGGTCGGCGCGATGCTTTCCGAGATGCCGAAGAAGTACTGGAAGAACCTGCCCGAGGCCGAGCTGATCCCGCAGCTGATCGCCGGGGCACAGGCGAGGGAGGCGGCGATGGTGTCATCGGGCAGCCTGGACATGGGCGAGAAGCCGGCAACACTGGAGGGTGTGGGCAAGGCCATTCACGCCTGCCGCATGTGCCCGATCGGCGAACTCGATAACCGGGCGGTGATGGGAGAGGGGCCGCTTGGCGCCGCCTTGATGATTGTTGGCGAACAGCCGGGCGATCAGGAGGATATGGCCGGGCGACCGTTCGTCGGGCCGGCCGGGCAATTGCTAGGCGAATACCTCGTCCGCGCCGGGATCGACCGGAGCGCCGCTTATGTCACCAATGCGGTCAAGCACTTCAAGTTCACCTGGAAGGGCAAGCGTCGGCTGCACCAGTCACCTGGTGCCAAAGAGATCGACACCTGCCGCTGGTGGCTTGAGGCGGAGCGCAGTATCGTGCGGCCCCGTCTTGTGCTGGCGCTAGGGGCCAGTGCGGCGCGCGGGATACTCGGCAAGACGGTGAGCATTTCGAAGGCCCGGGGTAGCCCGCTGGCGCTGGATGACGGAGCGGAGTTGTGGGTGACCGCGCACCCCTCCTATCTGCTGAGGCTGGAGGGCGATGCGCGCGAGCAGCAGGCGGCACTGTTCGCGGCTGATCTGGCGGCGGTGAGGGCGCGGCTCGCGGAGTTGGAGGGCTGATGCCCGACGCGCCGCTCACCCCCGACAAGCGCACGCTCGATATCGACCCCGATGGTATCGCCGCTCCGCTGCGCGCGCCGTTTGTGGAGCTGGGGCTGGCGAGTTGTTTCAGCTTTCTGCGCGGTGCGTCTGATGCGGTTGATCTGGTGCTGACGGCCCACACGCTCGGCTATGACGCGATTGCCATCGCCGACGTCAATTCGCTGGCCGGGGTGGTGCGCATCCATACCGAGGCAAGGACGTTGAAACTGCGTCCGGTGATCGGCTGCCGGATCGAGACGGTCGAGGGGCTCGCGTTCCTCGCCTACCCCGAAGACCGCGCCGCCTATGGCCGCTTGTGCCGCCTTATCAGCGCGGGGCGGATGCAGACGCTTTCCGGCGAATGGCAGGACAAGGGTGTGTGCGAGATTGACCTTGCGCTGCTGGCAGAACACTCGGAAGACGTGCAGCTAATCCTGCTCCCCCCGGATGACCTGGACGCGCGCTTCACGATTGCGGTCGAAAGCAATGTGATCCCTTTCCGTCGTCCCGAACCTGATCCGGGACCGCTTGCGGCAAGCGATCCCGACCTACGTCAGGATGACGATAGGGAGATGGCGTTTTCCGACCTCCTTCCTCACCTGACCCGTCAATTGCCGACCTTGCGTCACATCGCCGCTGCCTACTTTTATCGCGGTGATGATATCGCCCGGATCGAGCGATTGGACAGCCTCGCCCGCGCGCATGATCTTGGCCTGCTGGCGACGAATGATGTGCACTACCACGCGCCCGAGCGCCGCGCGCTGCAAGACGTGATGACCGCGATCCGGCACAAGACCACGGTCGCGGCGGCCGGCCACCTGCTCCACCCCAATGCCGAACGGCACTTGAAAAGCCCTGCACAAATGCAGCGCCTGTTCGCCCGCTGGCCGCACGCGATTGCCGCTGCGCGGGATGTGGCAGACCGGTGCAATTTCAACCTCGATGAATTGCGATATGAATATCCGGAGGAGATCTACCCCGATGGCCGGACCCCGCAAGCTTTCCTTGAAACCGAAGTCTGGTCAGGCGCCGCACGGCGCTATCCGGCCAAAGAATCCGGTGGCGGTGTGCCGGAAAGCGTGCGCGCCACGCTGGAGCGCGAGCTGGCGCTGATCGCCAAGCTTGATCTGGCCCGCTACTTCCTCACCATCAAGGATATCGTCGATTTCGCGCGCGGGTGCGATCCGCCGATATTGTGTCAGGGCCGGGGCAGCGCGGCCAATTCTGCCGTATGCTACGTCCTCGGCATAACCTCTGTCGATCCGGCCAAGCACCAGCTCTTGTTCGACCGCTTTATCTCCGAAGAACGCAAGGAGCCGCCCGATATCGACGTCGATTTCGAGCATGAGCGGCGCGAGGAGGTGATCCAGTACATCTACCGCAAATATGGCCGCCACCGCGCCGGACTGTGCGCGACTGTGATCCATTACCGCCCGCGCATGGCGATCCGCGAGGTGGGCAAGGCCATGGGGCTGTCGGAGGACGTCACCAGCGCCTTGTCGCGCACCGTGTGGGGCGGGTGGGGGCGCGAGATCAGCGAGAAGCACGCCGCCGAAACCGGGCTCGACGTTACAGATCCGCACTTGCGGCGGGTACTGAAGCTTACCGAGCAAATAATTGGAATGCCGCGCCATCTGGGTCAGCACGTCGGCGGCTTTATTCTGACTGAAAGTCCGCTGACTGAAACCGTGCCCGTCGGCAACGGCGCCATGCCGGAACGCAGCTTCATTGAGTGGGACAAGGATGACATCGAGGCGCTCGGCATTCTGAAGGTGGATGTGCTGGCACTGGGAATGCTGACCTGTATCCGCAAATGTCTTGATCTGCTGACCGCGCATCATGGCCGCGCACTGACACTGGCGAGCGTCCCGCGCGAAGACCCTGAAACCTATGCGATGCTCCGGCGGGGGGATTCGCTCGGCGTGTTTCAGGTGGAAAGCAGGGCGCAGATGAATATGCTGCCGCGTCTGCGCCCACGCGAGTTCTACGATCTCGTCATCCAGGTCGCGATTGTCCGGCCCGGGCCGATCCAGGGCGACATGGTGCACCCCTACTTGAAGCGCCGCAGGGGCGCGGAACCCGTCCAGATCCCCGCGCCTGCGCCCGAATACGGCCCCCCGGACGAGCTGACCAGCATCCTTGGACGCACCTTGGGCGTGCCGATCTTTCAGGAACAGGCGATGAAGATCGCGCTGGATGCCGCGAAGTTCTCCAGCCTTGAGGCCAACCGGCTGAGGAAGGCGATGGCGACCTTCCGCAGCCGCGGCATGGTCGACGAGCTTCAGGACATGATGGTCGAACGCATGGTCGGGCGCGGTTATGACCGCGATTTTGCGCAGCGGTGTTTCAACCAGATCAGGGGCTTTGGCGAATACGGCTTTCCCGAAAGCCACGCGGCCAGTTTTGCCCAGCTGGTCTATGTGTCGAGCTGGCTGAAGTGTCATTACCCGGCGGCCTTTGCCTGTGGCTTGCTCAATTCGCAGCCGATGGGGTTTTATGCGCCCGCTCAGGTCGTGCGCGATGCGGTGGAACATGGCGTGCGGGTGCTGCCGGTGGATGTGAACCACTCGGCTTGGGATTGCACGCTGGAAGGCGAGGGAGGTTGTCACGCCCTGCGCCTTGGCCTGCGCCAGATCGACGGGTTGCCCGAACACATCGCGGCCGCATTGGTCGCGACCCGTGAGACGCATGGCCCATACCGCAACATTGCCGATCTGCGCACCCGGGCCGGACTTTCGCCAGCGCATATCGAGCGGCTTGCCAACGCCGATGCTTTCACTTCATTGGGCCTTACCCGCAGGCAGGCCCTGTGGGATGCGCGCAGCCTGATCGCCGTGCCTGATCTCCCGCTGTTCCGCGCTGCTGGGGTCCGCGAGGAAGGGGCGGAACGGGCGCTGACGGCTTTGCCCGCCATGCCGCTGTCCGAGGAAGTGGTGGCCGATTACCAGACTACCCGCCTCAGCCTGAAGGCGCACCCGATGGCGTTCTTGCGGGCAGACCTCGCCGCGCGCGGCTTTGTGCGGGCGAGCGATCTCAGAACGCGCAAGTTTCGCAGCATGGTGCAGGTCGCAGGCGTGGTGTTGATCCGCCAGCGTCCCGGCAGCGCCAAGGGCGTCACCTTCATCACCCTAGAGGACGAGACTGGGGTCATCAATCTCGTCGTCTGGCCTGATCTGAAAGAAAAACAGCGCAAGGTGGTGATGGGGGCGCGGCTGATGGAGGTGCGGGGGCGTGTCGAATATGACGACGAGGTAATCCATGTGATTGCCGCGAACATGACCGATGCGACACAGCGGCTGCACGCGCTTTCGGATGATCTGCTGAATGCGCCGCTTGCTCGTGCGGATGAAGTCAACCGCCTGATGCCCGAACGCGGCCATCCGCTGGCGCGCGACCTGATCGACGAACTTGCTCCGGTGCCGAATGTGACCGGCCATCCGCGCGATCATCGTATCCTGCCGAAATCGCGGGATTTTCATTAGAGGCAGCTGATGGCCCGCAGAACACCGAACAGGCATTTTCGCGCAGCACGCCTTGCGATTGCGGCGCTGGTGCCGCTGATCGCAGCGATCGCCGGGTTGCAGTGGCTTCAGGATCATCCGCAGCACAATCCCTGGGCGCCGCTCGACCTGCGCGATCCCCCGGGCTTGGCAACGCGGGCAAAACTTGCCCGGTTGCGCAGCGATGTGACGGAATGCCGCGCGGTGCTTTCCCGCAGTGGTATCGCCTTCACTGCGCTGCCGCCCGTGGGGGAGGGGGACTGCGCCCGGCCAGACCGTACCCGGCTTGGGCGTTATCCGCTCGCGCCTGATACGCCGCCGGTGACCTGCCCGGTTGCCGCCGCGCTGGAGATATGGCGGCAGCAAAGCGTGACCCCGGCCGCGCGGGATACTCTGGGTAGCAAGCTCGCCCGGATCGAGCATCTTGGCGCGTTCTCATGTCGCCGGATGTACGGCGGCGCAGAGGGTCCATGGAGCGAACACGCCACCGCCAATGCGATTGACATCGCCGCTTTCGTACTGGAAGACGGCAGACGGATCAGCGTGTTAGGTGACTGGCAGCAGGGCGGGCCGGAAGCGGAATTCTTGAGGGCCGTGCGCGACGGGGCCTGCACCGCCTTTGCCACCGTGCTGTCGCCCGAATACAACGCCGCCCACGCCGATCACTTCCACCTGGATCAGGACGACCGCTGGGCCGGGGTTTGTCGTTAAACCGGTTCGATCGCGTATCCGGCCGAACGCACCGTGCGGATCGGGTCCTTGGCCCCTTCCACCTCGATCGCCTTGCGCAGGCGCCGGATGTGGACATCGACCGTGCGCAGTTCGATGTCCGAATCCGTGCCCCACACCCCGTCGAGCAATTGCCCGCGGCTGAACACCCGGCCGGGGCTTTCCATGAAGAACCTGAGCAGGCGATACTCGGTAGGCCCCAACTGGAGCGCCTTGCCCCGGCGTTGCACCTTGTGCGCGACCGGATCGAGCCTGAGATCGCCAACTTCAATTGTCTCACCCGCCAGGGCAGGACGGATGCGGCGCATCACCGCGGCGACGCGTGCCAATAACTCACGGGGGGAAAAGGGTTTTGTGAGGTAATCGTCAGCGCCGGTTTCCAATCCCCGTACGCGGTCATCCTCGGCCTCGCGGGCGGTCAGCATGATGATGGGCACGTGGGCAGTTGCCTTGTCGCGGCGCAACCGGCGGCACACCTCAATGCCGCTGGTGCCTTCGATCATCCAGTCGAGGATGATGAGGTCGGGCACTTCCTCCGACGCAAGCATCAGTGCCTCGTCGCCGTCGCCTGTGCAACGCACCGCATAGCCTTCGTTCTTGAAACGGTATTCGAGCAGTTCGGACAGCGCCGGATCGTCTTCGACCAACAGCAGTTTGGCAGCGGACATGCGCAGGGTGCCTCCTCAAGCCCGCAGGCGGGCGATGGCCCTGCCTATGTGTCACTCCTGCGACAGTTTGATGAAACTGCGCCGAATTACAACCGCGCCAAATCCGCTCTGCAATGTTTCACGCGAAACATCGCTTTATACCGCAGTCAAAATGGGCCTGGAGGGGGGCTGGCAGGGGTCTGGCAGGCATCAGGCGCCGGCAAACCCACCCCTGCGTCCAGCAAGGCTCAGCGGTCGCCTTCGGGCGGATAGACGCCGGTTGCAGCAAAGTGCACCATTTCCGCCACGTTGGTCGCATGATCGCCGATCCGCTCGATATTGCGGGCGACGAACAGCAATTGTGCCGCGCTGGAGATGGTCGAGGGATTTTCGACCATGTAGCTGACCAGATTGCGGAAAATCGAGTTGTAGAAGCCGTCCACCTTGGCATCCGTGGCGATCACTTCGCGCGCCAGTTCGGGATCGCGGGCGGCATAGGCGGTCAGCACATCATGCACCATCTCGCCCGCCAATTCGCCCATGGTGGGCAGCAGGGTCAGGGGTTCAAACCGCGCGCGGCCTTCGATCATGCCGGTCCGCTTGGCGATGTTCTTGGAGTAATCGCCGATCCGTTCGAGCACGCCGGCAATTTTCAGCGCGGCGATCACTTCGCGAAGGTCATCCGCCATCGGCGCGCGCAGGGCGATGATCCGCACCGCCAGCTTGTCGACCTCCATTTCGAGGGCGTCCATGCGCTTGTCGCGCAGCACTACCTGTTCGGCCAGCGCCTCGTCCCCGCGCACCAGCGCGTCGAGCGATTCGGCAATCGCGACTTCAGCCAAGCCGCCCATCTCCGCGATCAGGCCGCGCAGGCGCGTGATGTCTTCGTCGAATGCCTTGACGGTATGTTCAGCCATCAGCCGTAACGTCCTGTAATATAATCCTTCGTCCGTTCCTCGATAGGATTGGTGAAGATTTCCGATGTGGGACCATACTCGACCATTTTGCCGAGATGGAAGAATGCGGTGCGCTGGCTCACGCGGGCGGCCTGCTGCATCGAATGGGTGACGATCACGATGGCATAGCGGCCCGACAGCTCGTCGATCAGTTCCTCGATCTTCGCGGTGGCAATGGGGTCGAGCGCGCTGGCCGGTTCATCCATCAGGATCACCTCGGGATCGACCGCGATGGCGCGGGCAATGCAGAGGCGCTGCTGCTGACCGCCCGAAAGCGCGGTGCCCGAATCCTCCAGCCGGTCCTTGACCTCGTCCCACAGGCCCGCGCGGGTGAGCGAGCGTTCCACCACAACATCCAGATCGGCCTTCTTTTCGGCCAGCCCGTGAATACGCGGCCCATAGGCGATGTTTTCGTAGATCGATTTGGGGAAGGGGTTCGGCTTCTGGAACACCATGCCGACGCGGGCGCGCAGTTGCACCACATCCATGCGGCTGCCGTGGATATCCTCACCGTCCAGCTCGATCAGGCCGGTCACCTTGGCTGCGCCAATCGTGTCGTTCATGCGGTTGAAGCACCGCAGGAAGGTTGATTTTCCGCAGCCGGACGGCCCGATGAAGGCGGTGACGTAATTGGGCGAAATGTCGATCGACACATGGTCGATTGCAGCCTTGTCGCCATAATAGACACAGACGTCGCGCGCGCGGATCTTTGCGCTTTGGTCGGTCATTTTGGGATGGATTACAGTCACCAGCGTTTCTCGAATTTGTTGCGGAGGTAAATGGCGAGGCCGTTCATGGTCAGCAGGAACACCAGCAGCACGATGATAGCCGCACTGGTGCGTTCCACAAAGCCGCGGTCGATTTCATCGGACCACAGGAAGATCTGCATCGGCAGAACGGTGGCGGGTGAGGCAAAGCCTTCGGGCGGGGTGGCAACGAAAATGCGCATCCCGATCAGCAGCAGCGGAGCGGTTTCGCCCAGCGCGCGGGCCATGCCGATGATCGTGCCGGTGAGCATCCCCGGCAGCGCCAGTGGCAGAACATGGTGGAACACCACCTGCACCGGCGACGCCCCGATGGCGAGCGCACCGTCCCGGATAGAAGGTGGCACCGCCTTGATCGCGTTCCTGCCCGAAATCACGATCACCGGCATGGTCATCAGCGCCAGTGTCATGCCCCCGATCAGCGGCGCGGATCTGAGGTTGGGAAACAGCGCCAGAAATACCGAAAGTCCCAGCAGGCCGAAGATGATCGAAGGCACGGCGGCAAGGTTGCTGATCGACACTTCGATAATGTCGGTCCAGCGGCCGCGCGGGGCATATTCCTCAAGATACAGCGCCGAAAGCACCCCGATCGGGAAGGCCAGCACCAGTGTGACCAGCATCGTCAGCATCGAACCCTTCAGCGCGCCCCAGATGCCGACCGATTGCGGGCTGGTCGCATCGGAACGGGCCAGAAAGCCCCAATCCCAGTTGCGCGAAAGCTTACCCTGATCCGACAGTTTTTGCGCCAGCGCCTGCAATGCAGGCGGACCGTCGCCCTGCAATGCGCCCGCCAACGCCGAGGTGGTCGGCAGATGGAAGGTCTGGCTGCGGGTGATGAGGTCGGGATTGGCGGTCAACGCGGCGGCGACATCGCGCCAGCCTTCGGGGGCGATTTCGGCGGCGGCGTCCTTGCCCAGCTGTTCTTCGGCGAAGAAGGTCACCACATCGGGCAGGCCCTGCATTTCCAGCGTCTGCACCGCCGACGGGGCGGTCAGCGAAACCGGATCACCCGTCACGCCGCTTTGGGGAAAGTCGATGGTAACGGCCAGTTCCGCACGCTGGAAACCAGCCACCCCGTTCAGCAGCATATTTCCGAGCAGGAACACCAGCACGGCGACCGAAAACACCACTGCGCCAAGGCCGATGCGGCGGAAGTTACGCTCTGCACGGTAACGGCGCGCCAGGCGCTTTTCGAAGGCGGGGGTGCGCGTCGGGCCGCGGGTTTGCGGCGCGGCTTCGGCATCGTGGGGGAGGTCGGGAGAACTCATTCGTAAGCCTCACGGAAACGCTTGACGACGCGCAGGGCGATGAAGTTGAGAGCGAGCGTCACCATGAACAGCACGAAGCCAAGGGCATAGGCGCTGAGGGTGGCGGGGTGATCGGTGCTCTGTTCGCCGGTCAGCAACTTGACGATCTGCACCGTCACGGTCGACATCGGTTCAAGCGGATTGGCGGTCAGATTGGCGGCGGGGGAGGCGGCCATCACCACGATCATCGTTTCGCCAATCGCACGGCTGACGGCGAGCATCACGCCGGCAACAATGCCCGGCAGCGCAGCGGGGAACAGCACGCGGCGGATGGTTTCGGACTTGGTCGCGCCCATCGCCAGACTGCCGTCGCGCATCGCGCCGGGGACCGCCGCCATTGAATCGTCGGCCATCGATGACACAAAGGGAATGATCATGACCCCCATCACGATGCCTGCGGCGAGCGCGCTTTCGGTGGAGGCGCTGGTGATGCCGATTGCGACCGCCGCATCGCGGATCAGCGGGGCCAGCGTCAGCGCGGCGAAATAGCCATAGACCACCGTGGGAACCCCCGCGAGCAGTTCAAGCAACGGCTTGATCCAGGTGCGCACGCGCGGGTCGGCGTACTGAGTGAGGTAGATCGCGCTCATCAACCCCAGCGGGATCGCCACGATCATGGCGATGATCGCACCGATGAAGATCGTCCCCCAGAACAGCGGCACCGCGCCATAGCGCGACGGATCGACCGCATCGGGGCTGCCCATCGTATCCGGGCCCCATTTGGTGCCGAACAGGAAATCGATGGGGGAAACCATGCCGAAGAACCGCACGGTTTCGAACACCAGACTGACGAAAATGCCCAAGGTGGTGAGGATCGCCACCAGCGAAGCAAGCAGCAGGATCATCATCACCGTTCGCTCGACCTTGGTGCGCGCGCCGAACTGTGGGCGCAGGCGCAGGAACGCCATGGCGCCCCCGGCAATCGCAATCAGCACCGTCACGATGATGCCGATGGTGTTGTAATGGGCAAAGGCTTCGCGGAAGGGCGCGATCAGCGGTTCGGCTTCGTCGTTGAAGACCCCCGGCGCCTGCCCCAGCGCGACAGCGCGGGCTTCGCCAAGGAAGGCGTCACGTTCGAAGCCGAAGACCGGCAGACTTTCGGCGGCGGAGGACGCCAGCACGGTTTGCAGCACCAGTTGCGGCGCGATCACTGACCATGCCACCACGAACAGCAGCACTGGGATCACGACCCACAAGGCAACATACCATGCATGGTAGATCGGGCGCGATGCCGGACGCTGCGACGGGTCGCTCGACGCAAAACTCCATGCCTTGGCACGGCCAGCCAGCCAGCCCAGCAGGCCAAGGCCCAAAGCAATCAGGATCAGCGTGATCGGCGACATGAACAGCCCTGTTTTTCCCTGCTGGTGTGCGCGTTGATATTCAGGCCGAGGTTTGTCTGGACAGCATCGCTGGCGCCGTCCGGCACCTTCCCCAACACGGCACCATGTTGAACAAATAAGTCAGGTTTATGACAAATGTCCGATTTCCGTTTCGACTGACGCCATGTCTCCCCCCGCCCAAGTGTCCGGGTTGACCTGCCCGCCGTTGTCGGCAAGCGGAATCCGTACCACCACGCGGGTGCCCTTGCCCAGCGTACTGGTAATGTCGAGCCTGCCGCGGTGGCGTTCCACAATATGCTTCACAATCGCCAGTCCCAGCCCGGTCCCGCCCGAAGCACGGCTTCTGCCCGGATCAGTGCGGTAGAACCGGCGGGTGAGGTGCGGGATCTGATCAGGGGCGATTCCCTCGCCTGTATCAGTCACCGCGATCCGCGCCAGATCGCCTTGGGCCAGATCCAGCTTCACGGTCACTGGCTTGTCGGTCGCGCCATATTTCATCGCGTTGTCGACCAGATTGCGCACGACCTGTTCGAGCTGTTGCCGATCACCGGTCACCACCGGTTCTGCGGTAATCTCCAGCTTGAGCCGCTCGATCCGGTTCGATCCCGCAGCATCGCGCGCCGCCCGCTCGACAAGCGAGGCGAGGTCCACCCGTGTCGTCGGCAGGTCGTGCTTTTCTGCCTCGACCCGTGACAGGCTCATCAGATCGCTGACCAGTGCGTGCATCCGCTGCGCTTCACGTTCGATGATGCCAAGGAACTTCTGCGCGGTCGGCGTGTCGAGCTTGTCGCCGCCTTCCTGCAAGGTTTCCACATAGCCGAGAATCGCGGCGAGCGGCGTGCGCAATTCATGGCTGGCATTAGCGACGAAATCGGTGTGCGCCCGGCTGATGTCAGCCTCGGCGGTCTGGTTGATGAATTCGAGCATCGCCAGCCGGTCATCGATGCTCTGACGGTTGATCTGCCAGATATCGCCCCGCCGCACGAGCCCGCGCACGATCGCTTCGTTCTGGCTGTTTTCGTCCAGCAGCGAAATCGCCTGCGGGTTGCGCAGCGCCACCCGTGCGTCCTGGCCGATCACATGCGGCCCCAGCAGCTTTCGCGCGGTCTGGTTGGCAAGGGCGATGGTGTTGCGGTCGGTGATGACCTGCGGGATGGAAGACCGTTCGATAAGGTCACTGATCGCGTCGAGCGTGAGGCGCTGCTTGACCTTGGCTTTGGGCGGTTCCGGCGGACGTCCGGCGGCGACCAGCAATGATCCGACCCACACCGTCAACACTGCCAGCGCAATGACGACGTCAGTTCCAAGCAGCAGCAGCGCCACGAAGGTCACCGCCGCAAGCAGGATCCCGGCGGTGGGAATATTCTGGCCGCTGCCCATGGCGGCGTTGCTTACAGGCAAGAGCCGGACGAGGGAAGGGGGATGAAGCTGATGCGAGTGGAGCGCCAGAACGCAAAAGGGCGGCAAAGCCGAAGCCTGCCGCCCTGTAGCAACCACTAGAAGTGGTGACCCCTACGGGAATCGAACCCGTGTTTCAGCCGTGAAAGGGCCGCGTCCTAACCGCTAGACGAAGGGGCCGTCGCGGTTGCGAGAGGCGCCTTTAGGGGGGTGTTTCAGACCGGTCAACCCCCGAGTTGTGCAGCCAGCAGGAAAATCCTCACGCACCGGCTCAATCGGCGAAAGCGGCATCTTCCAGCTGCAATTCCGCCGCCGGACGGCTGCCCCAATCGTCGATCTTGGCGCGCCCGGCCAGGTGGAAACGGCGGCCCTGATGGCGGTGTAAAAGGGTCTGCCCCATTTCGCTTTCCACCGCGCGGAAGGCGATGGCCTTGAAACTGCGCCCGTCATTGCCGCTGGCAATCAGGCGCAGGTGATCCTTGCCGACGATATCCGCCTTGATGATGCGCACGGGGCCGATGGCAATACGCGGCGCGGGCCAGCCGACGCCGTAAGGCCCGGCTGCTTCCAGCGTCTCGACCAGTTCCGTCGTGAGCCCGCCCGGAGCCAGCGCCAAGTCGAGCAACATCGCCGCCCCGGCGCGCGCGCGATCAACATCGCGGGCAAGGCGTTCATCAAGGAACCCGGCAAAATCGGCCAGCCGCGCCGGATCGATCGTCAGCCCGGCTGCCATTGCATGTCCGCCGCCTGCCACCAGCAGCCCGGCTTCGCGTGCGGCAATGATCGCTGCGCCCAGATCCACGCCGCTGATCGATCGGCCCGAACCCTTGCCCTGCAAATCGTCAAGCGCGATGACGACCGCAGGCTTGCCGGTCTTTTCCTTGATCCTTCCCGCCACAATCCCGATCACGCCGGGGTGCCAGCCGTGCCCGGCGATGACCTGCACCGCCATATTGTGCTGGCCTGCCAACTGCGCCTCGGCAGCTTCCTGCACCTCGGCTTCGATTGCGCGGCGTTCTTCGTTCAATTGCGAAAGCTGCGCAGCGATGGCGCGGGCTTCTTCGGGATCGGTAGTGGTGAGCAGGCGCACGCCAAGCGTCGATTCGCCGATCCGTCCCCCGGCATTGATCCGCGGGCCAAGTGCAAAGCCAAGGTCGCTGCATTGCGGCGCGCGCGTCAGCCGACTTGCATCCATCAGCGCCGCCATCCCGATCCGCTCGCGCCGGGCGAGCACCTTCAGACCCTGCGAGACGAATGCGCGGTTCAGCCCGTGAAGCGCAGCGACATCGGCAACCGTGCCCAGCGCCACCAGATCAAGCAGGCCCATCAAATCAGGTTCACGGCGATGATCGCCGAACCAGCCTTTGCCGCGCAATGTGCGCACCAGCGCCACACCCAGCAGGAAAGCGACGCCGACGGCAGCAAGGTGGCCGTGGGCTGCGCCGATGTCACATTCATCAAGGCGATTGGGATTGACCAACGCGGCCGCCGGCGGAAGTTCGGGCGAACATTTGTGGTGATCCACCACGATCACATCCACGCCGGCATCGCGGGCCATGCCCAACGCTTCGTGCGCCATCGCGCCGCAATCGACGGTGACGATCAACTGCGATCCGCTTTCCGCCAACCGCACCAGCGCCTCACCCGAAGGGCCGTACCCTTCAAGCAGCCGGTCCGGAATGTAATATCCAGCCTCCAGCCCAAGATGCCGCAGCAGTTCCACCAGAAGCGCCGCGCTGGTCGCGCCGTCGACGTCATAATCGCCGTAGATCGTCACCCGTTCGCCGGTCATCACGCTTTGCGCCAGGCGGGTGGCGGCCGTGTCCATGTCCCGGAAGATCGAAGGATCGGGCAGAAAGCCGCGCAAGGTAGGCTGGGCGTGACGCGCCAGATCATCTTCGGCCACGCCGCGGGTCAGCAGCAGTTGGTCGAGGATCGAATGATCAAGGCCGTGCAGCCCGTCAGCCTGCGCCTCGCCCAGTTCCATATTGCCGCCGCGCCAACGCCATGCCTTGCCCGAAAGCGAGACGGACACGCCCAGAACAGGAGCAAAACCGGGCGGGGGCAAAGGGTTGGTAGCCATGGCCCTGCGTCGTAGCGCAATCCGTCGTGGCGCAACAGGGCAGCGCGGTTGACAATCGACAGCCGTGCAGCGCAGCCTTTGCGCCATGACATTGATGCCGCCTGCCGTACCCCGCCTGCTGATCGTCTGGCACAGCCGCACGGGGGCGAGTGCGGCGCTGGCGCAGGCCGCGGCTGAAGGCGCCGGAGATGCGGCGTGGCTGGTCGCGGCAGAAGCCGCATCGCCCGATATGCTGCACGCTGCCGACGGCTATCTGTTCTGCTGCCCCGAAAACCTCGGCACCATGAGCGGGCTGATGAAGGAGATGTTCGACCGCGCTTATTATCCCCTGCTGGGCCTGATCGAAGGGCGGCCCTATGCCACGATCATCGCCGCCGGATCGGACGGAGAGGGCGCGCAGCGGCAGATCGACCGGATCGTGACGGGTTGGCGGCTGCGAAGGGTGGCTGAGCCGCTGATTGTCAATCTTGCGGCGCAAAGCCCGGAAAGGATCGCAGCACCCAAGCAGGTGCCGGAAACTGCGCTTTGCAAGGCGAGCGAAACCGGCGCAGCACTGGCCGAGGGGTTGAGGCTCGGCCTGTTCTAGAGTTTGATCCAGAATGAGACAGGTTTCACCTTTGGGGACTCGACGATTCTTGCCAAACCCGTCAAACGAAGCGGAAATTTGGTGTCAATCGGGTCAGTTAGAGGGGGCCTGGACGATTTCACAGTCGCAGCGCGCTCAGCCCGCCGAACTGCACCTGCTTTTCGCCAAGGGTAAGCGGCCAGATCGCCGTGCCCTTCGTGATGTTGCAGGCCGTCAGCCTTCGGTCAGCATCAGCCATGATCCCGCGTCAGAAGACGCGCCCGATAAGGGGGCGCTGTGGCCCGGACAGTTGCATTGGCTGGAACTTCTTCGCGATGGCATGACCTTCGATCTCACCGGACTTGCCCCTGGCCCGGCAGGTCCGTTTCCCGAAATTGCGCATCGCTTTGATCTGCCCGCCTTGCCCGTTGCTGCGCAGCA
The DNA here is from genome assembly GCA_041639595.1 of Porphyrobacter sp. Lineage (GTDB taxonomy): Bacteria > Pseudomonadota > Alphaproteobacteria > Sphingomonadales > Sphingomonadaceae > Erythrobacter. The sequence continues at coordinate 21,546 of JBEQBX010000007.1, read as the reverse complement.
TGAGGCGCTGGTGATGCGCCCGGGCCCACATATCGCCGCCGGCGGCAACAGCCTGCCGGTTATGCGCGCAATGCTGGCGCTGGCCTGCGAACTGGTGCGCCAGATGGAGGATGTTGTCGCGGTCGGGTGGGGGCCGGCGGGTACAGCGATCGGACGGCGGTTTTTCGAATCCGTCACCAGCGCCTGGCTTGATGGCGGACCGTTCCCCGCGCTGGGGCTGACAGCCTTTGTCGAAACTGCCGATGGCGCGCTGGAAAGCGCGGGCCTTGCCTTTTGGACCGGGCAGGAGCTGCGTATCGAACCGCCCTTGAGCGCCGACCGGGTGGCAGCCACGCGTCTTGGCATTCGCCTGATCAATCATCTGGTTATTGTTGGCAGTCTCGATTCGGCCGAACGGATCGCCGCGCCCGATGGCACGCGACTGGTCCTTTGGCCTTCGCATGATCGCGCGTTGATCAGTGTGCGCCGGGAATAGGGATGCGCGCCCGGGATCACAGCAAAAACGTGGCGATCATCACCTTCCGCTCGATCAATGCGCGGGGATCGGCGGGTTACAATCCCGGATTGCAGCGCCATCACCTGCTGCCCCGGCAATTGCTCTCGCAACGCTGCTTTGGACACATGTTTGCCGACGTTGGGCGGGTAAGGGTCGGGTTTGACGATTTTCGGCGCAACGGGTTGCTGCTGCCATCAACAGAGACGGCGTCTGTTCACACCGGAATGCCGCTGCACCGCGGGCCGCACCCGCGTTACAACGAAGTGGTGAGTGCCCGCGTCGGCCGGATCGAGGCACGCTGGTCGCAGGCCCGCCGCCACGATGATGAAGCCGCGCTGATTGAGGCTTTGCTACGTCTGCACCTGCTGCAAGGCGCGCTGCGCCGGCAATTGCTGGCCCAGCGCCGGCGGGTTGTGCTTAATCGCAAGGACCCGCTCGGCACCGGCTTCGACTTTACTGAACTTGATGCGATGGCGGAAAGCCTGTGGGCGGCTGAATAGGGCTATTCCGCCGCCTCGGCCATTGCTCCCCACGAAGCATAGCCAGAATTGGCGAGCAGCTGCGCCTTGGCAGCGTGATATTCGCGCTCCATGCGGTCGACCAGATCTTCGACCGTGCCGACTTCCTTGATCGGCCCGATGCCCTGGCCGGAACCCCAGATATCCTTCCACGCCTTGACCTTGGTGTTGCCGCCGCTGCCGAAGTTCATCTTGCTGGGATCGCTGACCGGCAGGTTGTCCGGGTCCATCCCTGCCGCTTCGATCGAGGAACGCAGATAGTTGCCGTGCACGCCGGTGAAGAGGTTGGTGTAGACGATGCCTTCCGACGATCCTTCGACGATGCCGTTCTTGTAGCCATCGGTCGCGTTGGCTTCCTTGGTGGCGATGAAGGCGCTGCCCGCATAGGCGAAGTCTGCGCGCAGGGCCTGAGCGGCAAGGATCGTCGCCCCGTGCCCGACCGAGCCTGACAGCGCCACCAGCCCGTCAAACCATTCGCGGATTTCCTGCATCAGCGCAAAGGGCGACAGCGCGCCCGCATGGCCGCCTGCACCGGCAGCGACGGGGATGAGACCGGTCGCGCCCTTTTCGATCGCCTTGCGCGCGAAGCGGTTGTTGATCACGTCGTGCATCGTCACGCCGCCCCAGTTGCGCACGGCAGTGTAGATATCCTCGCGCGCGCCGAGCGAGGTGATGACCATCGGCACCTGCCACTTTTCGCAAGTCGCCATGTCGGCATCGACGCGGTCGTTGGTCTTGTGAACGATCTGGTTGACGGCATAGGGCGCTGCCGGACGGTCGGGATGGGCGCGGTTGTGTGCAGCCAGTTCCTCGGTGATCTGGTGCAGCCATTCGTCCAGCTGCGATTGCGGCCGCGCGTTCAGCGCAGGAAAGCTGCCGATGATCCCCGCTTTGCACTGCGCGATCACCAGTTCGGGGCCGGAGACGATGAACAGCGGCGATCCGATCAGCGGCAGGCGCAGTCGATCGAACGGAGCGGGAAGCGGCATGGGTTTCTCCTGAAAACTGTGTTCTTAACCCGTGTCTCTAACGCCGGTTCCAGACCTGCCAAGCATGATTTTGGCAAGGGGATCAGGCGAGCAAATGCTCCAGCCCGTAAAACCGCGCCGCTGTGCCTGCATAAAGCGCCGCTTTTTCATCCGCGCTGGCCGAACGGGTCAGGCGTTTGAACGCGTTCCACAGCACCGCGTAATCCGCGCCCCAGTAATCGACCGGGTAATTGCTTTCGAACATCGCGCGGTGCGGCCCGAAGGCTTCGATGCAGGTTTCGATATAGGGCCGCCACAGGGCCGCAAGATGTTCGGACCCGTGTCCTGCGCAGGGGCCATCTTCAGGCAGGGCGCAGAAGGCCATCGCAAGTCCGCCCAGCTTGACCACCACGTTCTGGCACTTGGCAAGCTCGTGAATATTGCGCCGCCATTCGTCAAAGCGTTCGTGCAAGCGGCCCTTATAGGCGCCCACACCCAGGGGTGTGCCGGAATGGTCCAGGCAGATCGGCTGATCGGGGAAGGCCCGCGCAAGGTCGATCACATCAGGCAATTGCGGTTCCAGCACCCATGCATCGAAGGTCATCCCGCGCTTGCCCAGTTCGGCAAACCCGGCGCGGAAGGTGGCATCACGATAAAGGCCTGCTGGGTGGTGGAACGGCGGGCCGAGAACATCGGCATCCGCATCCCAGGCGCCGGCATGGCGAATGCCCTTGAACCGCCCCGGCGCTGCCGCGCGCAAGGCATCCAGCACCGCGCCCGCGCCTTCGCCGCGCATCAGATCGGCGTGGCCCACGATCCCCGCGCAGTAGCGGGAAGTACCATACAGCCCGCTTGCCGATTGCGCGGCAACGCCATTGACGAATTCCACCTCGCCCACCGGTTTCAAGGCATCGCCATAGGCGCCGTTGTAGAAGGCACCGCATTCCATGAAGACGGTGCCGACAATGTTGTGGCCGCTGGTCAGGTGCGCGTGCAATTGGTCGAAGGTGTAATGCGCATTGTCCACCAACGCTGCGATGAAGTGATGGTGCGGCTTCGGGAACATCGGCAGCATCGGCCGCAGGTCCCACAGGTGGTGGTGCGGATCGATGATCTTGAGATCGGGTTCAAGGATGGCTTCGTTCACGCGGTTCTCTCCCTAATCCACCGCCCGCGCATACAGGTGCCATGTCGCATGACCCAGCACGGGAAGGGCCACCATCAGCCCCAGAAACGCTGGCAGCATCGCCACAAACAGCAGCACCGCAATGATCGCGGCCCAGCCCAGCATCACCGCGAAATTCTGCCGCACGACCTGAAAGCTGGTGATGATCGCGGTGAGGAAATCGACCTTGCGTTCGACCAGCAGGGGCAGGCTGATCACCGTCATCGCATAGAAGGCGAACGCCATCACCCCGCCAACTGCGCTGCCCACGCTCAGCATCGCCAATCCTGACGGCGTGAGCAAAGCGGCGAGCGGATCGCGCCCCATCCCGCTTTCCGACATGAACACCGCGAAGATCGCATGGGCGACGATCATCCAGAACGAAAAGGCGACGAAGACGATCACGCCCATCGACAGGATCTGGTCGTCGTCATGGCCCTTCAACGCGCCCAGCACCGCGCGCCAGCTCAGTCCATCACCCGCGGCGCGGCGGCGGCTCGCTTCATACAGGCCGACCGCCACGAACGGGGCGACCAGCGGAAAGCCCGCAATCGCCGGTATGAGCCAGGTAAGGTTGCCGCCGGTGATCGTCGCCCAGCCGATCGCGAGGCCGGCCAACACGTAAACCCCGCCGAAAAACAGCCCGAACCGCGGCATGGCGATGAAATCACGCGCGCCGGCCGCCAGCGCGGCGGATAGATCGCCCCATGCCAGATTACCTGCAACCTTTGGCGCGGCAGGTGCCTGAAGGCTCGGCTCACCGATGTTCATAGCCAGCGCTCCCTCCCTTGCCCGCGAAGTTGCGCGCAAAAACGGCGCGGCGCAAGGGGAAGGGCGGTGCGTTTCAGGTGGCAGCCACGGCCGCATTGGCGGCTGACAGCACGGCGCGGACGCTGGCGGTGGCGATGTCTTCGTCGATCCCGCAGCCCCAGATGGTGCGACCATCAGGCGCGCGGCATTCCAGATAGGCCGCAGCGCGGGCATCCGTGCCTGCGCCCAAGGCGTGCTCGGTGTAATCCACCACCTCAAGCTCGACGCCGAAGGCTTCGCGCAAGGTGCCCATCACGCTGGAGATCAGCCCGTTGCCGCGGCCCGAAACGCTCTGTTCGGCGCCATTGACCGCGATGGTCCCGGCAAAGATGCGGGTCCCGTCCGATGCGCGGCTTTCTTCGTAGCGGACCAGCTGGAAATGCTTGGGATGGGTTTTGACGTGATAGGCTTTGCGGAACGCATCCCAGATATCGGGCGCGTTCAGTTCGCGGCCCAATTCGTCTGCCATCGTCTGCACATGGCGGCTGAAATCGGCCTGCATCTTCTTGGGCAGTTTCAGGCCCTGATCCTTTTCCAGAACCCAGGCGAAACCGCCTTTGCCGGACTGCGAATTGACGCGGATCACCGCTTCGTAGCTGCGTCCCAGATCAGCCGGATCGATGGGGAGATAAGGCACGCGCCATTGCTCGTCATTCTGCGTGTCGCGGGCTTCGAAACCCTTCTTGATCGCATCCTGATGGCTGCCGCTGAACGCGGTATAGACCAGTTCCCCGCCATAGGGGTGGCGCTGATGGACGGGGAGATCGTTGCAATAGGTGACGGTCTCGATCACCCGGTCGATGTCCGAGAAGTCGAGCTGCGGATCGACGCCTTGCGTGTAGAGGTTCAGCGCCATCGTCACGAGGCAGCAATTGCCGGTGCGTTCGCCATTGCCGAACAGGCAGCCTTCGACGCGGTCCGCGCCTGCCATCAGGCCAAGCTCTGCCGCCGCAACGCCGGTGCCGCGGTCATTGTGGGTGTGGAGCGACAGGATCGCGGCTTCGCGATTGGGCAAGTGGCGGGCGAAGTATTCAATCTGGTCGGCGTAGATATTGGGCGTAGCCGCCTCGACCGTGGCCGGCAGGTTGAGGATGATGGGATGTTCGGGCGTCGGGGCCAGCACCTCCATCACCGCCTCGCAAACCTCGATGCTGAAATCGAGTTCGGCGGTGGAGAAGGTTTCGGGCGAGTACTGGAAGTGCCAGTCCGTACCGGGATACTTCGCCGCTTCATCACGCATGACCTTGGCGCCTGCAACGGCGATGGCTTTTACCTCGTCCTTGCTCATGCGGAACACGATGTCGCGCCATGCAGGGGAGACGGCGTTGTAGAGGTGGACGATGGCAGAGCGCGCGCCTTCGAGGCTGGCAAAGCTGGTGCGGATCAGGTCTTCGCGGCTTTGCGTCAGCACCTGCACGATGACATCATCGGGGATCGCGTCGGATTTGACGAGACCAGAGATGAAGTCGAACTCGGTCGCGCCCGCGCTGGGGAAGCCGACTTCGATTTCCTTAACGCCGATTTCCACCAGCAGATCGAAAAACCGGCGCTTTTTCACCGCATCCATCGGATCGATGATCGACTGGTTGCCGTCACGCAGATCGGTGGAAAGCCAGCGCGGCGCTTTCTCGATCAGACGCGATGGCCACTGGCGGTCGGGCAGGTTGATCTGGCCGAAGGGGCGATACTTGGCGGAAGGCTCTTTGAGCATGGGCATGGAAGTTGGCTCGTCGCGAAAGGGAGTGGGAGGCTGCGGCGGGTTACCCTTGGGAGCGGTGCCGCGCTGATCCTCGCACGCGGCTGCCTACGCCCAAGGGCGTATAAGTCGAAGCAGCAGGGCCGGGTTCCGCGTCATGGGGCGCAGTCTTTGCCGATTATTGCGCAGGGCGCAAGTCGGGAATGGCGCAAATCATCCGCAACGCGCGTCGCGGATAATATTCTGACCATCCAGCATGATCGACAGGCGGGGATTGGCGGGATCTGGGTTGACGCCGCCTGCCGTTCCCAGCGCTACGAAGCGCAGATTGTCGGTGCGGCCGAGTGCTTTGGCAATATCGGCACGGGTGGGCTGATCGGCGGGCCTGCCGATGAACGGACCCATCAGCGGCGCGCCGCACGTGGCAGATGCCGGATCGGTCAACGTACCGCGGGCAAATGGGCCGGGCGCTGCGCCGGTGAGCGGATCGGCGATTTGCGGGGCGGCGGTGGCCAGTGGCGTGGGCATAACTGGTGACGCTTCGGCCAAGCGAATGCGGGCGGCGAAGCTTTCGGCATCATTGCCGGGCTGCGCAGGCTCACCCCCGCAAGCGGAAAGGGCGAGGACAGCGCAGGTTACCGGAAGTGCGGCAAAACGGATCATCTATGTTCCCCCGAAATGGCGTTGGATGCTGCCAAGCTCTGGTCAGGTTGCACGAATATGACAGGCGCAATTATCGTTGGCGCAGACGATCCGGGCTGAGCTGGTCTATGCAGGTTACGCCCATCAGCCGCATACCGCGTTCGATCTCGTCCTTGAGAATGCCCAGTGCGCGTTCGACGCCCTCCTGACCGGCTGCCGCCAGCGCATAAAGATACAGCCGCCCGCCCGATGCCGCGGTTGCACCAGAACACAGCGCCTTCATCACATGGGTGCCGCGCCGCACGCCGCCGTCGCAGATGATCTCGATCTTCCCGCCGACCGCATCCACGATTTCGGGAAGTTGATCGAAGGGTGCACGGCTGCCGTCCAGTTGCCGCCCGCCATGGTTCGAAATCATGATGGCGTCAGCGCCGATTTCCACCGCGCGGCGCGCATCCCCTGCGCTAATCACGCCCTTCAATACGAATGTACCGCCCCATTGCTGACGGATCGCGGCAGCGGTGTCCCAGTTCATCGACGTGTCGAGCATTGTGTTGAAATATTCGGCAATGCTGACGGCCTTGCCGCTGCCCTCGGCCACGTGAGTATCGAGATTGGGCAGCCGGAACTTGTCGCGCAGCACGTAATCCAGCGTCCAGCGCGGACGGGCGGCGTAGCTGAGGATGCTGGCGGGCGTGAAGCGCGGCGGGGTGGTGAAACCGCTGCGCAGGCACCGTTCGCGTTTGCCTGAAACGATGGTATCGACCGTCAGCGCCAGCGCATCGAACTTCGCCGCCTGACAGCGCTCGATCATGTGGGTGTTCAGCCCCTTGTCCTTGTGGACATAGAGCTGGAACAGCTTGGGCCCGCTGGTCAGCGCGGCGATGTCCTCGATACTGCGCGTCGCAAGGCTGGAAATGCCGAACCACAGGCCGAGCTTTTCCGCCGCTTTCGCTACGGCCGTTTCGCCCTGCCAGTGAAAGGCGCGCTGCACAGCCGTGGGCGAGAGCATCAGCGGCAGCGCCGATCGCCGACCGAGGATGGTGCAGGATGTGTCGATGTCCTCCACCCCGGCGAGCACATCCGGCACCAGATCGACGCCCGCAAACGCTGCGGTGTTGCGGGCCTTGGTCAACTCGTCATCGGCTGCGCCATCGATATAATCGAACACGGGGAAAGGCAGCCGCGCCTTTGCCAGCTTTCTGAAATCATCGATATTGTGGCAATCGGACAGGCGCATCGTGACGACACGCCTGCCCGATCGGAGTGGTGTTGTCGAGTTACCGAAATTACTGCTTTTCGAAGGCCACGCTGATGTCGAGCTCGACTTCGTCGCTGACAAACGGAATGCCGTAATTCACGCCGAAGTCGGACCGCTTGATTTCGGCCTCGGCCTCGAAGCCGACGGTTGCCTTCTTGTTGAAGGGATTGGCGCCTGCTCCGGTGAATTCAGCTTCAAACGTAACCGGCTTGGTCACGCCATTCAGCGTCAGATCGCCCGTGATTATCGCCTTGGTCGCGTCCTTTTCATCGACCTTCACGGCCGTGGAAACGAAGCGGGCAGCGGCGGGGGCTGGGCCGAAGAAATCGGGATTGCCGCCATCCTTGCCGGCCCGCAGCAGGTGATCGGTCAAGCCCTTGCTGGCGGTGGTGACGCTGGCGACAGGAATGGTCACATCGACCTTTGCCGCATCAAGATTGGCGGGATCGAGCACCAGCGTGCCAGCCACATCCCCGAAGATGCCGAAGTAATCATTGAAGCCGAAGTGGTTAATTTCGAACATCACGAGCGAGTGCCCCGGATCGGCGGCATAGGTGCCAGCGGTAACGCGCGACGCGTCCTGCGCGCCCGGCACTTCCGGCGCGCCTTGCGCAAACAGGGCGGGGGCGACGGCGATTGCGCCGGTCACTCCCATTACGATTGCGGCAGCAGCAAGAGTAAAACGGTTCATGGGGCATGGTCTCCTGTGAGTTCAGGACACCAATACCCGATGCAACGTGATGGTTCCACCGCCCGCCACAGCAGGCGGGCGGTGGAAATCTTTGCCGTCTAGTTCTTGGCCTTGTCGACCAGCTTGTTCGCCGCGATCCATGGCATCATGGCGCGCAGTTTTTCGCCGGTCTGCTCGATCGGGTGAGCGGCGGCCATCTTGCGCGCGGCCTTCAGTTCGGGCTGACCGGCGCGGTTATCCAGCACGAAGTTCTTCACGAAACGACCAGACTGGATGTCAGCGAGAACGCGCTTCATTTCCGCCTTGGTTTCAGCCGTGATGATGCGAGGACCGGTCGTGATGTCGCCATATTCGGCGGTGTTGCTGATCGAATAGCGCATGTTGGCGATGCCGCCTTCATACAGCAGATCGACGATCAGCTTGGTTTCGTGGAGGCACTCGAAATAGGCCATTTCGGGGGCGTAACCGGCCTCGACCAGCGTTTCGAAACCGGCCTGGATCAGGTGGGTGATCCCGCCGCACAGCACGGCCTGTTCGCCGAACAGATCGGTTTCGCATTCCTCGCGGAAGTTGGTCTCGATGATACCGGAACGCCCGCCGCCGACTGCGGAGGCATAGGCAAGCGCCACGTCATGCGCTGCGCCGCTGGCGTCCTGATGGATAGCGATCAGGCACGGCACACCGCCGCCTTTCACATATTCGCTGCGCACGGTGTGGCCGGGGCCTTTGGGTGCAATCATGATCACGTCGATATCGGCAGGCGGCTCGATCAGGCCGAAGTGGACGTTCAGCCCGTGGGCGAACGCCAGCGCAGCGCCGGGCTTCATGTGCCCCTTGATGTCATTCTCCCAGATCGCAGCCTGATGTTCATCGGGCGCAAGGATCATGATAAGGTCAGCCCACTTGGCGGCTTCGGTGTTGGAAAGCACCTTGAACCCGGCGGCCTCGACCTTCTTGGCCGTGGCCGAACCTTCGCGAAGGGCGATGGCGACTTCGGCCACGCCGCTATCGCGCAGGTTTTGCGCGTGGGCGTGACCTTGCGAGCCATAGCCGACAATCGCGACCTTGCGGGGCTTGATCAGGTTCAGATCGGCGTCGGCGTCGTAATAGACTTTCATGAGTGTTCTCTCTTGCAGATTATACGCGTTGAAACTTGTCAGGCGCCTTGCGGCCCGCGCATCATGCCGACAACCCCGGCGCGCCCCACTTCGACCAGCCCAAGCTCACGCATCAGGGCAATAAAGCTGTCGACCTTGTCGGGCGGGCCGGTGATTTCGAAGATGAAGCTTTCGGTAGTGGTATCGACAGGCCGGGCGCGGAAGATGTCGGCCAGCCGCAGCGCCTCCATCCGCTTTTCGCCCGTGCCGGTGACCTTGATCAGTGCCAGCTCACGTTCGACATGGGGGCCTGCGGTCGTCAGGTCGGTTACCTTGTGCACCGGCACCAGCCGTTCAAGCTGCGCCTCGATCTGGTCGATCACCCGCGGCGGGCCATTTGTGACGATGGTGATGCGGCTGACCGCGTGATCCTCGGTGATGTCGGCCACGGTCAGGCTGTCGATGTTATAGCCGCGCGCGGTGAACAGACCCGTGATCTTGGCGAGGATCCCCGGTTCGTTATCAACGGTGACGGCGAGCACGTGGCGCTCGGAAGCTGCTTCAGCGATTTTCATGGGCATTATGCGTGTCCTAGACCAGCGCCTTGGCTTCGTCGTCCATCGTGCCGTCGACCTTGTCGCCATACAGCATCATGTCGGTATGCGCCGCGCCGCTTGGGATCATCGGCAGGCAATTGGCATCCTGCGCGACCATGCAATCGACGATCACGGGGCCGGGATGGTCCAGCATCCGCATGATACCATCGTCCAGATCGCGCTCCTCGGTGATGCGGATGCCCTTCCAGCCATAGGCTTCTGCAAGCTTCACGAAATCGGGGAGGCTGTCCGAATAGGAGTTCGAATAGCGGCTTTCATAGGTCAGTTCCTGCCACTGGCGGACCATGCCCATATATTCGTTGTTGAGGATGAACACCTTAACCGGCAGGCGATACTGGCTGGCGGTGCCGAGTTCCTGGATGTTCATCTGGATGCTGGCTTCACCCGCAATGTCGATCACCAGCGCATCGGGGTGGCCCAATTGCGCGCCGATCGCGGCGGGCAGGCCATAGCCCATCGTGCCGAGGCCGCCGCTGGTCAGCCACTTGTTCGGGTCTTCAAAGCCGAAATACTGCGCCGCCCACATCTGGTGCTGGCCGACTTCGGTGGTGATGATCGGGTTGCGCTTGTGGGTGAGGGCGTGCAGCCGCTCAACCGCCTTTTGCGGCATGATCATGCCCGGGTTTTTCACCGAGCGTTCGGGATAGGCAAGGCACTCGCGCGCGCGCCATCCGGCAATCCGCGCCTTCCATTCACCAAGGTTCTTCGCCTGACGCGATCCCCACGCTTCGATCATCTGGGCCAGAACCGTGCCGCAATCGCCGACGATGCCCATGTCGACCGGCACCGTCTTGTTGATCGAGGACCGGTCGATATCGATGTGGATCTTCTTCGATCCGGGCGAGAATGCATCGAGCCTGCCGGTCACCCGGTCATCGAAGCGCGCGCCGATGCAGACCATCACATCGCACTTGTTCATCGCCATATTGGCTTCGAAGGTGCCGTGCATCCCCAGCATTCCCAGCCAATCGGGATGGGTCGAGGGAAACGCGCCAAGGCCCATCAAAGTGGATGTGACAGGCGCGCCGGTGATGTCCTGCAACTGGCGCAGCAATCGGCTCGCCTCAGGCCCGGAATTGATGATCCCGCCGCCCGTGTAGAAAATCGGGCGCTGGGCATTGGCGATCCAGTCGACGGCTTCGATGATCTGTTCGGCAGGCGCCACGGTTTGCGGGGCGTAACGATGTGCACCAGCGCGAACGAGCGCCCGGCGTTCGGACGGAACGGCGATCTGGACGTTCTTGGGAATGTCGATGACGACGGGGCCGGGCCGGCCGGTGGTCGCAATCAGGAACGCCTCCTTGATCGTTGCGGCCAGATCGGCGGGGTCTTTCACCAGATAATTATGCTTGGTGCAGTGGCGGGTGATGCCGATAGTATCGGCTTCCTGAAAGGCGTCTGTCCCGATCAGTGCAGTGGGTACTTGCCCCGTAATGACGACCAGCGGGATGGAATCCATCCACGCATCGGCAATGCCGGTGATCGCATTGGTCGCACCCGGGCCGGAGGTGACCAGCACCACGCCGGGCTTTCCGGTGGAGCGGGCATAGCCCTCAGCCGCATGGGCCGCGCCCGCTTCATGCCGGACGAGGATGTGGCGGATACGTTCATCGCCGAACAATTCGTCGTAAATTGGAAGCACCGCGCCGCCCGGATAGCCGAACACGAATTCGACGTCCTGTTCGATCAGGCACTGCACAAGGATCGCAGCCCCGCTCATGGCGCTGGCTTTGTCCGTGGCGGGCGAGGCAGGGGCCGGCTGACCGGGCACAGGAAACTCCATCTTTTCACACTTGCCCATGCGTGGGCGCGGGCGAGGGGGCTTTAACAACAAAACCGGCCCGATGCAGGGGGTGCACATCGGACCGTGTGATGAGGCCGCTATCGGTTACAATCTGATAGGTCAAGCCCTATTGGCGCAATATTGATGCGAAATGACTGCCTATGTCGATATTTTCTGATTCCGCGCCCGGGTGAACGCGGGGCCAATCTGCCGGAGGTTGCCGCCGGAACCATGTGAACTGGCGCTTGGCATAGTTGCGGGTCGCCTGTTGCCCGGCGGCAACCACCGCTTCGGCCTCCATCTCGCCCCCCAGCCACGCCGCGATTTCAGGCACACCGATGGCGCGCATCACCGGCAGATCGGGATCGAGCCCGCGCGCGAGCAAGGTTTCCACTTCGGCAACCGCCCCTGCATCGAGCATCGCCTCGAACCGCGCGTCGCACCGGTCGTAAACCCATTGGCGCTCCGGCTCGACGATCAGCGGGTAAAGCGTAACCTCCTCGGCGATGCCGCCCGCCTTGGCCATTTGCCAGTCGGCCAGCGTCACGCCGGTCGATCGCTTGACCTCCAGCGCGCGGGCGATGCGCTGGCGGTCTCCGGGGTCGAGCATGGCGGCGCGTTCGGGGTCTTCGATGGTCAGCAGCTTGTAGGCGTCTGCCTCATCCATCGACCGCACCGTTGCCCGGACCGCTGGGTCGATTTCGGGGATGGGGGCAATGCCTTCCAGCAGCACCTTGAGATAAAGTCCCGTCCCGCCGACAAGGATCGGCACTGCGTCCGCCGCGTGACAATTGGCGATTTCCGCCTTGGCGCGCGCGGCCCATGCGGCGGCCGAACAGGCCTCGCTGCCGTCCCACGCGCCGAACAGGCGGTGTTCGATCCCCGCCATCTCCGCTTCGGAAGGCCGCGCGGACAGCACCTGCAGGTCGGCATAGACCTGCGCGCTATCGGCGTTGATGATGACAGCCTGCCGCCCGCTTTGGGCGAGGTGTTGCGCCAACGCGATGCCAATCGCGCTCTTGCCGCTGGCGGTCGGCCCTGCGATGAGCGCGAGCGGCAATTCAGGAGAAGTCGGAATGCTCATTGCGCGGCTGATAGCAGAGACGAGTGAATGTGAAACGCGTCTCGCGCAACTGGCCGATTATGTGGCGGGGGAGGGCGGCAAACTGACCGGCTCCGCGCACGACGGCGCGGTGCTGGAACTGCATTCGCAGGGCGATCCGGCGATTCTGCTTGCGGCCATCGATGCCAGCTTTGCGCCGGCCGATATGCTGGTCGCGCGCGGGCCGATCAAAGTCCCGCGCCTGTTCGTATCGGACATGGATTCGACCATGATCGGGCAGGAATGCATCGACGAATTGGCCGATTACGCCGGATTGAAGCCGCAGATCGCGGAGATTACCGAGCGGGCGATGCAGGGCGAGCTCGATTTCGAAGCGGCTTTGCGCGAACGTGTGGCGCTGCTTGCGGGACTGGAAGAAAGCGCGATCCACGCCTGTCTGGCGGACCGGATCACGGCCACGCCGGGCGCGAAGACTTTGGTGGCGACGCTGGCGGCCATGGGCACGCGCACGGTGCTGGTGACGGGCGGTTTCCACCATTTCGCTGACCCTGTCGCGGAACAGCTCGGCTTTCACCGGGTGGTCGGCAACCGGCTCGGCGTCGAAAGCGGGAAGCTTACCGGCGGGCTGATCGGGCCCATCACCGACAGCGCGGTCAAGGCCGCGGTACTGCGTGACGAGCTGGCGATGCTGGGGGAGGGCACCCACAGCCTCGCCACCGGGGACGGGGCCAACGACATCCCGATGATCGAGGCGGCGACGTATGGCTTTGCCTATCGCGCCAAGCCCAAGGCGCGCGCTGCCGCCAATGGCCGGATTGATGCCAGCGATCTGACCGCGGTTCTGACCCTTTTGGGTGTGCCCCGCGAAGACTGGCGCGAGAGCTGATTGCGGCATAGCGACGGCGGATTTCAAAAAAGGGTTTTGATTGGTGAACCGAATCGGTTATTAACATTCATGTAAGCAAGTGGGGCTAGAGCAGGCCCGCCTTGAAGGATGATGCCGACATGACCCGATCAGACATTGAAGCCTACAGCCAGATGTTTTCCGCCGATGGCACCGTGCTGCGGCATCCCGATCGCCCTGAGGGTCGCTATCGCCCGCTGCGCGCGGTGCGCAATTTCCAGGCGCTGATCAAGGACAAGGATGACACCGCACTGGTGTTCAACATCTTCGAATCGCTGCCCTCGTCCGGTTTCATGGACCGGGTGCGCGATCTTGCCTTGTCGGAACGCGGCGAGTTCCTGCGTCAGACCGAACGGGCCCTCCCGGACTATCTCGATGATCACGCCGCCCTGCGCCGCACGCCCAAGGGATCGGTTGCCCACGCCTATTGCGATTTCATGGAAGAGGCCGGGTTCACCGCTGCGGGTCTTGTCGCGGAATCCGAAAGGAACGGCCGGGCGCGTTTTCCCGATCTGGTCGAATGGTACATCAACCGTTCGCGCGATACGCATGATCTGTTCCACGTGCTGACCGGCTATGGCCGCGATGCGCTGGGCGAACAATGCGTGCTGCTGTTCACGCACGGCCAGTCACCAAGCCACGGCCACTTGTTGATCGGCTATGCCGGCGCGGCGCAGATCAAGAAGTTGATCAAGGGCAGTACTGCACCGGTTTTCGGCGCAGTGCGGCAGGCGCACCGTACCGGGCAGGGCACGCCGCAGCTTATCGCGCAGCCAATCCGGCAGTTGCTGGAACGCCCGTTGGCCGATGTGCGCGCCGAACTGCGCATACCCGAACCAGCGGTTTACCGCGAATGCCACCGGATCTGGCAGGCTGAAGGTGTCGATCCCTTCAACCTGCTCGCCCGTGCAGAACCGCAGCCTGAGCTGCTGGCCGCTTAAGCGGGGCAGCGCCGCGTGAGCGGGTGAGGTCAGGGCCTGCGCAATGCAGGCCCCGCCGCTAACCTTCCATCCAGTCGGCAAAGAACCGCTGATTGGCAGCCCTCAATTCGCTGAGCGGCACACCCAGAACGGCATCGCCGCCGACCGTCCCGATTCGCTGGAAGCCGATTTCGGCGGTTTCGGCATCGCGAGTGCCCTTGGCGAGCGCTGCGTTGAGCGCTGCAACATCCGGAACGGTGATCAGATAGCGGCCCTGATCTTCACCGAACCACCACTGTGCCGGGGTATAATCGGGGTTGCCGGCCAGATCAGCCTCGGCCCCGATGCCGCCCGCCAGCGCCATTTCCGCCAGCGCCACGGCAAGGCCGCCGTCGCTGAGATCGTGAACCGCGTTGACCAGCCCATCGGCGATCAATTCATGGATAATTTCGCCAGCATTGCGTTCCACCGTCAGATCGGTGGGCGGGGTGCGCCCTGCCTCCATGCCCTTGATCAGGCGCAGCCACAGTGACTGGCCAAGGTGCGATCGGGTCGGGTCGGGCTTTGCCCAGAATTCCGGCCCGACGAGGTAAATCGCATCGCCTGCGTGTTTGAAATGCATGGTCATCATCTTCGACAGGTCGTTGATGATCCCGACCCCGCCGATGGCCGGGGTGGGCAGGATTGCCGATCCGCCGCCGGTCGCCTTGCTTTCATTGTACAGGCTGACATTGCCCGAAACGATCGGGAAATCGAGCGCGCGGCAGGCGTCCGCCATGCCTTCCAGCGCGTGAACGATCTGGGCCATGATTTCGGGACGTTGCGGGTTGGCGAAGTTGAGGCAATTGGTCACCGCCAGCGGCCGCGCGCCGACAGCGCAAAGGTTGCGATAGGCCTCGGCGATGGCCTGCTTGCCGCCTTCGTAGGGATCGGCGAACACGTAACGCGGCGTGCAATCGGTGGTTATGGCCAGCGCCTTGTCTGTCCCATGCACCCGCACCACGCCTGCATCACCGCCGGACTGGAGCGTATCCGCGCCGACCTGCGAATCATATTGTTCCGAAATCCAGCGACGCGAAGCGAGGTCGGGCGATCCCATCATCGTGAGCAAGTCTGCGCCGACATCATCGGTAGAGGGAAGCTCGGCGAGCGGCTTCACGCCTGCCCAGACGGCGTATTCTTCCTTGGAAAGGTAGGGCCGGTCATACAGCGGTGCATCGGCGGCCAGCGGCCCGAGCGGGATATCGCACACCACCTCACCATTGAATTCGAGCACCATGTGCCCGGTGTCGGTCACTTCGCCGATTACCGCGAAATCCAGCTCCCATTTATGGAAGATCGCCTCGGCCATGGCCTCCTTGCCCGGCTTCAGCACCATGAGCATCCGCTCCTGGCTTTCTGACAGCATCATTTCATAAGGTGTCATGCCGGTTTCGCGGCACGGCACCTTGTTCATGTCGAGCCGGATGCCCGCCTTGCCGTTGGTGGCCATTTCGACGCTCGAGGAGGTGAGGCCCGCTGCGCCCATGTCCTGAATGGCGACGATCGCATCGGTCGCCATCAGTTCAAGACAGGCTTCGATCAGCAGCTTTTCCGTGAAAGGATCGCCGACCTGCACCGTGGGGCGCTTGGCTTCGGCATCCTCGCCGAAATCGGCCGAGGCCATGGTTGCGCCGTGGATCCCGTCTCGTCCGGTTTTCGACCCGACATAGACGATCGGATTGCCGAGCCCGGTGGCTGCCGAATAGAAGATCTTGTCCTGCTGGGCGACGCCCACAGTCATCGCGTTAACGAGGATGTTGCCATCATAGGCCGGGTGGAAGTTCGTCTCCCCTGCAATAGTCGGCACGCCGACGCAGTTGCCATAACCGCCAATGCCGGCGACCACGCCTTGCACCAGATGCTTCATCCGGGGATGTTCAGGCCGCCCGAACCTCAGTGCATTGGCGTTGGCAATCGGCCGCGCGCCCATGGTGAAGACATCGCGCAGGATGCCGCCCACACCAGTTGCTGCGCCCTGATAGGGCTCAATATAGCTGGGGTGGTTGTGGCTCTCCATCTTGAAGATTGCCGCCTGCCCATCACCGATATCGATCACGCCCGCGTTTTCGCCCGGGCCGCAGATCACCCACGGTGCTTCTGTCGGTAGCTTCTTCAGGTGCAGACGCGAGGATTTGTAACTGCAATGCTCGGACCACATGACCGAAAAGATGCCAAGTTCGACCATGTTGGGCTCGCGGCCCAGTGCGTGCAGGACGCGGGCGTATTCCTCGGGCGAGAGGCCGTGCTGTTCGACGATTTCGGGGGTGATGGCGGTCATGCTGGGGCTCCTTGCGCTGCCCCCTAGATTACTGGAGCGCGAAGGCCAAGTTGCCGCGTTTGCGGAACCAGCGATTCTCCCCGACCCAGGTTGCAAGCATGGTCATGACCGTGAAGGCAATCAGCGCCTGAATGGCAAAAAACACACCTGCGGTTTGCGGATGGGGGCCGAACCAGCTGATCGCCTGAAGCAGCAGCATAACGCCGATCAGAATTGCAGGCGGTCCAGCCGGCCCGCGCGTGCGGCGCAGATAAAATGCAAAAGCACCCAGTGTCAGCCCTAGCTCCAGCGGTATCGACACCCATGGCACATTCCACAGCCCGAACCCCAATTTGGGCGCGGATCCGTCAAGCGTCAGGTCAGGGACGTGGACCAGCCAATCGAGCAGCCAGTGCGACACCGCGACCAGCCCCGCCAAAAGGCCCAGCTGCCAATCGCGGCGATGGACCGCCACCACAACAAGCATCGCCGCCGCCCAGACCGCCACCCCGATCAGGCTGTGAGTGTAGGGCATGTGATAGAAATCGATCGGTGCCATCACGCTGGCCGGCGGATCGACGGCGCGCATATGCTCGACGCCGACTATCGACAGCGCGAAGAACCCCCAGTCGACCAGTTGCGCCGCCACGAACATTGCGCCAAGCCGCGGCCTTTCCGGGCTTACGGCTGCAGCGATGAAGGCAGGGGCGAAGTGGCCGATGAACATGTCAGGCGGTGGCGGGGGCGAAGCGGATCACGGCCCAGGTGGCAATCGCGCTCGCCGCGCCGGTGACGAAGGCGCCCCACAGGATGTCGAGCACGCTGATATGCGTCGCCCACACCTTCATCACCGCCTGCGAAGTGAGATCGAAGGTGGCATAGCACAGCGCGCCCAGCAGGATGCCGTTCAGCATCGCCGCTTGCACGCCGCCGCCTTCAAGGCCCGGCTTGATTGCGAACCAGGTGATCCCGGCGATGTAGATGAAGTAGAAGGCCACCGCCGCGCCGACGTTGAAATCCTTGGCCATGATCTCACCGATTACGGGGCGATAAAGATTGCCCGCAGCCCAGCGCAGCCAGACAATATCGAACGCCAGAAAGGACACGGCCGCGACGCCATAGGCGATGATCCACTTCAGCATATGCTCGATAATCCTGTGTTGGTTGATGTCGCCCGTCACCGGCAGCCTTGACCGCGCCCGCCCGCCCCGTCAATGCTTCGCGCCATGGACGAGGGCACTTCAACACCGGCTGCGGCCGGTCAGGACATTGCAGGCATGAGCTTCGAGCAGGCACTCGCCGCGCTTGAAACGATTGTGCAGCAGCTTGAACGCGGCGACGTGCCGCTGGATCAGTCGATCAGCCTCTATGAACGCGGTGAGGCGCTGCGGGCGGCATGCCAGCAGCGGCTTGATGCGGCGCAGGCACGGATCGAACGGATCGTAACTGCCGCCGATGGCCGGGCCACCGGCACGCGGCCCTTCGACACGGAAGGGTAAGGCGATGCTGGCAGAGACGCAGGGCACCTTGCTGGGTGAAGCGATCAGGAACATCCAGGCGGAGATCGATTCGGTCTTCGACGCGCTGCTTCCCGTTCCCGATGACACGTCCGCGCGCCTGATCCAGGCAATGCGCTATGCCGCGATGGGCGGCGGCAAGCGGGTGCGCCCGCTGCTGGTGTGCAGTACCGCGGGCCTGTTCGGCGTGTCGCGCGATGCGGCGCTGCGGGCTGGCGCCGCGATCGAGGCGATCCATGTCTATTCGCTGATCCACGATGATCTGCCCTGCATGGACAACGACGATCTGCGCCACGGCAAGCCGACGCTGCACAAGGTCTATGACGAGGCGACCGCCGTGCTGGCGGGCGACGCGCTCCACGCGCTGGCGTTTGAAATTCTCGCCGATGATGCGACCAGCGAAGACCCGTTCACGCGCAGCGAGTTGATCCTCACGTTGGGCAAGGCGTCGGGCATGCACGGCATGGCGGGCGGGCAGATGATGGACATGGTCGCCGATGAAGAAGGCGTGACCTATGATCTTCACACCATCACCCGCCTGCAACAGCTGAAAACCGGCGCTCTGCTGGCCGCCAGTGTCGAAATGGGCGCGATCCTTGGCAAGGTTCCGCCTGCGGGCCGGATGCATCTGCGCGCCTATGCCCGCGATATCGGACTGGCCTTCCAGATCGCCGATGATCTGCTCGATGTCGAAGGCGATATCGAAAAGGCGGGCAAGGCGCTGCGCAAGGATAACGAACAGGGCAAGCAGACCTTCGTCACCCTGATGGGCGTAGACAAGGCCCGCGAACAGGCCAGCGCGCTGGTCGATCAGGCGGTGCTGCGCCTTGCCTCCTACGGCAGCGAGGCTGACATCCTGCGCGCGCTGGCCCGTTACATCGTCGAGCGTGACCGTTAGACGTCGCCGCCGCAACAGAGGATAAATGTGATGACCCGCCGCATCGGGATCTACCCCGGGACTTTCGATCCCATCACGCTGGGCCATGCCGATATCATCCGGCGCGGTTCCAAGCTGGTCGATCACCTGATCATCGGGGTGACCACCAACCCATCGAAGAACCCGATGTTTTCGACCGAGGAACGCTTCCGCATGGTCGAGCGCGAAGTGGCGAACATGGGGCTCACCAATGTCGAGGTCGTTGGTTTCAACGCGCTGCTGGTGAAATTTGCACAAAAGCAGGGCGCGAATGTCATTATTCGCGGCCTGCGCGCGGTGGCTGACTTCGAATACGAGTACCAGATGGCCGGGATGAACCAGCAACTGGATCACAATATCGAGACGGTGTTTCTGATGGCCGACGTTTCGCTGCAGCCGATTGCGTCGAAGCTTGTGAAGGAAATCGCAGTCTATGGCGGTGATATCGCGCGCTTCGTCAGTGCCCCCGTGTGTGACGAAGTCACCGCACGGGTGCGCGAATTGGGCCTGAAAGGCGATTACTGATTCTGGGGCGGCGTGGATGCCCATCATTCATTGCCCATCATTCATTGCCCATCATTCATTGCCCATCATTCATTGCAGTGTCAGGACCGCGGGGTTACACGGCCGCACACATCCGGATGGAACCATGATCAAAGCCAAGTTCGCGACCGCTTTTGCCGCTCTCGTTTTCCTGACCGCACCGCAGGCGGCGTTCGCCCAGCAGCAGCGTGATGATACGCCTCCGACAGCGTTCGGCGACACTGCCGAAAAGCCGGAGGCGGATGCTGCGGTGCCTGCCGCGCCGCGCGTCTATTCCGCGATCAATTACGATCCGGCGTTTGAGCCTGACAACGTGTGGGTGCTCGATCTGTCCAATGGTCAGCGGGTCAAGGTGCGACTTCAGGCGGATTGGGCGCCAGCCCACGTCGAACGGATCAAGGAACTGACCCGTGCGGGCTTTTACGATGGCGTGGTGTTCCACCGCGTGATCGAAGGCTTCATGGCACAGGGCGGCGATCCGACCGGGACGGGGCAGGGCGGGAGCGAACTTCCCGATCTCAAGGCTGAATTCAACCCAATGCCACACGTGCGCGGCACCCTGTCGATGGCCCGCGCTTCGGAAGAAGACAGCGCCAACAGCCAGTTTTTCATCGTCTTCTACCCGCGTTTCAGCCTCGACAAGAAATACACCAATTTCGGCCGGGTGATTGAAAACATGGAAGCGGTCGACGCGATCACGCGCGGGGAACCGCCTGCAACCCCCAGCTACATTGTGCAGGCTTCGATGGCGTCCGACAACAAGGCCCCGCCGCCGCCGGCTCCGGCAACCGACACGCCGATTTCGGCCGACATGCTGAGCGCCCCTCTGCCCTGACCCCTTTCAAAAGGCGCACCTTCCAGCTACGGGCGCGCGCCATGAAAGTAGATCTTTTCGATTTCGATCTTCCGCCGGAACGCATTGCACTGCGGCCGGTGCGTCCGCGCGATGCAGCACGGATGCTGGTGGTGCGCGGGCCGGATGCGCCGTTCGAGGATATGGGCGTGCGCGATCTGCCGAAGCTTCTGGGCCCCGGCGATGTGTTGGTCTTCAACGATACCCGCGTCATTCCCGCACAGCTTGAAGGTCGCCGTGCCGAGGGTGAGGCAAAGATCGGCGCGACGCTGCATAAACGGATCGATCTCCGGCGCTGGCAGGCCTTCCTGAAAAACGCCAAGCGGGTGAAGGAAGGCGATCAGCTGATCTTCGGCGGCGGGGTCACCGCCATCGCTGAGGCGCGTCACGGCGACGGGTCGCTCACCCTGTTCTTCGAAGGGGATGAAGCTGTCGAAGTGCTGCTTGACCGGGCCGGAACCATGCCGCTCCCGCCGTATATCGCCTCCAAACGCGGGATCGACGCTCAGGATCTGGAGGATTACCAGACGATGTTCGCGTCAGAGAAAGGCGCGGTTGCGGCGCCCACCGCGTCGCTGCATTTCACGCCAAGGCTGGTCGATGCCATCGACGCGGCCGGCATCGGACGGGCGATGCTGACGCTGCACGTGGGCGCGGGGACGTTTCTGCCGGTCAAGGCCGACGATACCGACGATCACCAGATGCACGCCGAATTCGGACGAATTTCGGCAGAAACCGCAGCGCAGCTCAATGAAGCGCGCGCGAAAGGCGGCCGCGTCATTGCGGT
>JBEQBX010000006.1:0-53464 GCA_041639595.1 Porphyrobacter sp. | reverse complement strand
TGCCGCTGCTCTTGTCGAGGCGGAAGCCTGCGCGGGGCGGCTTGCCGCCCGGTCGGCCGGTAATGTCGTTCATGTCAGTCAGTCTCCAGTCGAAAGGTTAGGCGGTCAGGCTGGGCGTAGCCGGGACAATTGCATAGGCGAAGCTGGCCACGGTCAGGATGACAGCGAAGGCAGCTGAAGCAAAACGAGCGGTTTGGTCAGGCGAAAACATGGCGTGGTTCCTTATGGTCGGGTGATCGGCAAAATCAGGCGATCAGGCTCGGGGTGGCGGGGATGATCGCATAGGCGAAGAAAGCTGCCGAAAGCAGAACCGAGAAGGTGGCGGCGAACAGGCGGCTTGAGGTTTCGATGGCGTTCATTTGAATTCTCCTGAGGTGTCTTGTGCGTTTTTCCGGGACCATCCCGGGGATGAAGAATACGTTGCACGGGCCGTGCCAAATGCGAAAATCGCTACTTTTCAAAGGCTCGAACCTTTCACGCGGCAAACTGGCCGTTCATCCAAACGAAAGCTTGGGAAAATTCGCCAAGGGTTGGGATTGCCGATTTTACACAGCCGCTCTGGCTAAATCGCTCCCCTGTGCTAACCGCCTCTAAGCCATGGGCCTCAGCCGCATCAGCCTTGAAAACTTCCGCAATCACGCCGCCACCGAACTTGGGGAGACGGCGCATTTCAATTTGCTGGTGGGTGAGAACGGGGCGGGCAAAACCAATCTCCTGGAGGCGCTGTCGCTATTAGGCCCGGGGCGCGGATTGCGGCGGGCGAACCTTGGCGATCTGGCGCGGCGAGACACGCCGGGTGCCCCTCCCCTGCCCTTTGCTATCGGCGCCAGCCTTACGGAGGCGGGGACAGTCTCGGCACGGATCGGGACCTATACTGAAGACGGGCAGCCAGCGCGGCGGCTGGTGCGGGTCAACGGCGCACCGGCCAGCGCCGCAAGCCTCGCCGAATGGTTGGCCTTGAGCTGGTTGACCCCTGCGATGGATGGGCTTTTCACCGACAGCGCAGGCGCGCGGCGGCGGTTCATGGATCGCATGGCGCTCGCCATTGCACCGGACCATTCGCGGCGGGTCAATGGCTTGGAAACGGCCTTGCGAGAACGCGGTAAGCTTTTGGAAAACAGAAGCGATCCGCGCTGGATGGATGCTATCGAAGCTCAGGCTGCCGATCACGGAGCCGCTGTGGCGCGCACCCGTGCCGATCTGGTGCTTCGGCTGGCGGATGAGCTGTCCGCTCTCCCCCCCGAACCTTTCGCCCGTCCCGCCCTGACCTACTGTCCGGGAGGGCCGCTGGACGAGACTGCCTTGCGCGCGGAACTCGCCCGCAATCGCCCGCGGGACCGGGCTGCGGGGCGCGCGCTTACCGGCCCGCAACGTGATGAACTGCAAGTGGAAATGGCTTCGACCCGGCAACCTGCCGCCGCCTGTTCAACTGGCGAGCAGAAGGCCATGCTGATCGCCATCACCCTTGCCCACGGTATCCTTGCCGCAGCGGGCCGGCCATCCGTGCTGCTGCTGGACGAGGTTGCCGCCCACCTTGATCCGGTCCGCCGCACCGAATTGTTCAACCGGCTTCGCAATGGCAAGGCGCAGGTCTGGATGACCGGCACCGAAATGGCCCCGTTTGATGCAATCCGCACGGAAGCGGCGATCTGGAGGGTGTCTGGCGGGGGTGTAGAGCGGGTCTAGCAGGGGTCTAAACGCCGCTAAGCGGGCTCTGACGGGGGCCTGAAATCCCCACTCCCGCTGTAAACTGCAATTAAGTCAGTTACTTGATCTCCGGCAAAGCCCCCTCAACCTCGCCTAAAGTCGATTCCACCAGCCGCTCGATCCCGTCAGCCGTCGGGTGGATGCGGTCGGCCTGGAACAGCGACGGATCGCGATAGATGTCTTCCAGCCAGAACGGGATCAGCGTCGCCCCGTGTTCCTTGGCCAGATCGCGATAGATCGCATCGAACCGCGCCTGATATTCCGGCCCGTAATTGGGAGGACTGCGCATCCCCATCAGCAGGACTGGCACCTTCTGGTCGCGTAGGACAGTCAGCATCTTGCCAAGGTTCGCCTTGGTTTCTTCAGGCGAAATCCCGCGCAGCAGATCATTTCCGCCCAGTTCGAGGATAAACAGCGCAGGCGGCGTTTCCTGCGCGGCCAACGTGAATTCCAGCCTTTGCAGGCCCGCCGCAGTGGTATCCCCCGAAACACCGGCATTGATCACATCGGCGTTGACGCCCTTGGCCCTGAGGGCGCTTTCCAGCTTTTCCGGATAGGCATCACGCGGGTCGAGGTTGTAGCCTGCGAACAGGCTGTCCCCGAAGGCGATGATCTTGCGCTCCGGCCCCATCACCGGCACCGCGGGCAGAGCGGGCTGGCCATCGGACGCGACCTCACCCGCAGGCACAGCATCCGCCGCCCCGTCCCCGCAGCCGGCGAGCATCAGCAATGCCGCCGCCGCCGCCGAAGTTTTCGTGCCTTTGCGCTTGTGCATCCGCGAGCCTTCCATACCTGTAGCTTGTTGCATCCCCCCACCTATGCCATCGGAACCCTGTGACAAGTCCCTCCTTCGCGATCAGCGCCCGTAACCTTACCCTCACCCTCGGCAGCACTGCTGCGCCGGTCACGATCCTGCGCGGTATCGATCTCGATATCGCACGCGGAGAGGTGGTGGCGCTGCTCGGCCCGTCGGGATCGGGCAAAAGCTCGCTGATGGCGGTACTGTCCGGCCTTGAACGGGCCAGCGGCGGCAGCCTGACGGTGGCGGGCGCGGATTTCACCAACCTGGATGAAGATGGTCTGGCCTCCGCACGGCGCGGACGGATCGGGATCGTACTTCAGGCCTTTCACCTGCTGCCCACGATGACTGCGGCGGAGAATGTCGCGACCCCGATGGAACTGGCCGCCATGCCGGATGCGTCCCCGCGCGCGGTTGCGGAACTGGAGGCGGTCGGCCTTGGCCACCGCACCGGGCATTACCCCACCCAGCTTTCAGGCGGAGAGCAACAGCGCGTCGCCATCGCCCGCGCCACCGCGCCGCGCCCCGATCTGATCTTTGCCGATGAACCGACTGGCAACCTTGATGCGGCCACCGGCGAGGAAATCATCAACCTGCTGTTCGCCCGCCGCGCCGAAACGGGCGCGACCTTGCTGATCATCACCCATGACGCCAGCCTTGCCGCGCGGTGCGAACGGGTGCTGACCATGGCGGACGGCGTGATCGCGTCGGACACCCGCCCCGCCCTCGCGGCCTCGGCATGAGCCTGCCGCTTTCGACAGCCTGGGCGATTGCCCGGCGCGATCTCAATGCGCGGTTCCGAGGCCTGCGCCTGCTGCTGGTGTGCATCTTCCTTGGCACGGCAGCGCTGGCCGCAATCGGCACGCTGACCAGCGCGATCGAGCGGGAACTGGCGTCAAGCGGGCAGGAACTGCTCGGCGGTGATCTTGAGGTCGAGGTGTGGCAGCGCGATCTGAGGCCCGATGAAATCGCTGCGATTGCCGAATATGGCGTCATTTCCAGCGGCTACCGGATGCAGGCGATGGCCAGCACGCCCGATGCCGCCGCGCCGATTGAACTGAAGGCGGTGGACGGCAAGTGGCCGATGTTCGGCACGCTGGTGCTGACCGATGGCCGCAAGGTCAGCGCGCCTTCGGGCAATGATGCATGGATCGCACAGACCGCTTTGGAGCGGCTCGGCATCAAGATCGGCGACAGCTTCAAGGTCGGCACGGTCACACTGCGGGCGGCGGGGATCATCAAGGATGAGCCTGACCGCCTGTCCGAAGGTTTCCAGCTTGGCCCGACGATTATCGTGGCGCAGGATGTGCCTGCCAAAGCCGGATTGCTGCAACCGGGCGCGCTGTATCAAAGCAAGCACCGCATCGCCTTTGCCAATCCGGCGCGTGATGCCGACGCGGTCGAGGATGCGCTGACCAAACAGTTCCCCACAGCCGGGTTCGATATCCGCACCCGTGACCGTGCCTCTCCCGGCGCGGACCGCTTCGTGCGGCAGATGAGCGATTTCCTGACGCTGGTGGGCCTTGCCGCGCTGGTGATTGCGGGGATCGGGATTGCGGGCGGGGTTTCCTCCTATCTCGATCAGCGCCGGTCGAGCATCGCCACGCTGAAGGTGCTGGGTGCGACGTCGGGTGATATCGTGCGCATCTATGCGATGCAGATTGGCGTGGCCGCGCTGGCGGGCAGCATCGCAGGGCTGGCGGCGGGTGTGCTGGTCACGCCGCTGCTGGCAGGCGCGTTGCAAGGGCTGCTGCCGGTCGAAAGCGGCTTCATCATCGCGCCGGGCGCGCTGCTGCTGGCGGCGAGTTATGGCCTGCTGGTGGCCTTTGCCTTCGCCGCTGCGCCGCTGCTGCGGGCGCGGACGTTCCCGGCGATGGCGCTGATGCGGTCGGGGATTGTGCCGCTGGGGCGTGACAAGCGCGCGTTGCTGGCGACGGGCCTTGGTCTTGCGGCGATCTGCGCGTTGGCGCTGCTCACCACTGATCAGCCGATGCTGTCGGGCGGGTTCCTGTTGGGCGCTGGCGGGGCTTTGCTGCTGCTGGCGGGGCTTGGCTGGGGCATCCAGACCCTTGCCCGCCGCCTGCCGCGACCGGCCAATCCGCTGCTGCGGAGCGCGCTCGCCAATATCCACCGCCCCGGCGCGCCGACAGGGGCGCTGGTAACGGCGCTGGGCTTCGGGCTTGCCGCCTTCGTGCTGCTCGCTGCGGTGCAGAGCGCGATTGATGGCAACATCGCCCAGCGTGTGCCGAAGGAAGCGCCGGATTACTTTGTGCTGGACGTGCCGGTTGCCAAGGAACAGCGTTTTGTCGCGCTGATCCGGCAGGATTTCCCCAAGGCAGGAGTCCGCACCGTGCCGACGATGCGCGGCGCAGTGCTGGCCTATGGGCCGAAGAACGCGATGACGCGTGTTGCCGATCTCAAGGAACTTCCCGAAGGCGCATGGGCACTGCGCGGTGAACGCGGGCTGACCTATGCCGACACCCTGCCCGCAGGCAACAGCATGGTCGAAGGCGAATGGTGGAGCCCGGTTCACGCGGGCGAGCCGCTGGTGTCGGTCGACGCCGATTTCGCGCGTGCCGTGGGGCTGGAGGTGGGCGATTACCTCACCATCGGCATCCTTGGCGTCGAACGCACGGCGCGGGTGGCAAACCTGCGGCAGATCGACTGGGAAAGCATGGGCTTCAACTTCGCGCTGGTGTTCAGCCGCAATGCGATTTCGGACGCGCCGCATAATCTTTCGGCCACCATCGATCTGCCCGAAGGCGCGGACACGGCGGCGCGCGGGACATTGCTGCGGGCGCTTGTCAAGGAGATGCCGTCCAGTTCCGTGATTGAAGTCGGCGGCATTCTGGTCGAAGCGCGAAAGCTGCTTCAGCAGGTCAGCCTTGCCACGCTGGCGGCGGCGGCGGTGACGGTGCTGGCAGGCCTCGCCGTGCTGATGGGCGCGATTGCGGCGGCGCGGGCGGCGCGCACTTATGACACGGTGATGCTGCGCGTGCTGGGCGCGAGCCGGCGGCAGATCCTGCTGCTGCAATTGGCCGAATACGGCCTTCTCGCCGGGGTGCTGGCGCTGGTTGCGCTGGCGCTGGGCGGGGGGCTTGCCTGGGTGGTGATCACCCAGCTGTTCGAATTCGACTGGCTGCCCGATTGGGGCGAGGTGCTGGGCGTGCTCGGCCTTGGTGTGGCGCTGGTGCTCGGCTTTGCGCTGGCCGGATCGTTGCCGTTGTTGCGGGCGAAACCGGCGCAGGCGCTGCGGGAGCTGTAAGGCTTCCCGCAATCGCCCGCCCAGATCAAGACATCAGGCGAAGACGTCCGGGTCGTAGCCCACTTCGCCGGGCCTGCCCTTCACCACCAGCGTACTGGCGATGTAATCATGCAGACCCTGCTTGCGTTCGGTAAAGCCGACCATGATGAAGCCGATCCCCAGGATCATGGCAGACGGGATTTTCGCAACATAACGGCCCAGCGCGCGCATCGGCGAAATGCGGCGTCCGTCGGTGTCGGTGACGATCAGGCCCAGCGCCATCTTGCCGGGTGTGGCCTGATAGGACGAACTTTCGAAACCGACGAAATAGGCAATCCCGATAAACAGATTGACGAGATCAGCCCAGTTATAAAGCGGGGCGGCCGGGTCGGTATCGAGCAAGGACTGCCCCGACACGACAGCGAGCACACCCGTGATGATGGCCAAAGGGATGAAGTCGATAATGTAGGCCAAGACCCGGATCCAGAAGCCGGCAAAGTTCATGATGTGATCCCCCTTAAACAAGGCGCGTTCAACGCCTTCACTTCAACACCTTCACAAGGCACCACAATCCAGCGGCTCAGGCAAACGAAAAAGGCCCCGCGCCTTAATAGCGCGGGGCCTATTCTGGTTCGGCTGAAGCGCCCGCTTAGAAGCGGAAGCGCACCAGACCGCCGTAGGTGCGCGGCTGGTTCGGGTAGCCCGAAACCGTACCCGCCTGCGCCACGCCGTCGAACACCGTGATGATGAACTGATCATCGAGCAGGTTGCGCGCCCAGGCACCAACTTCCAGACCGTTTTCGAGCTGGAGGATCATCGACGCGTTCACCAGATTGGTTTCACGCTGGAAGATCCGCGGATCACGGCGTGCATTCACCGGACCGTTGAACGTCGGCAGGCCGTTGTTGATCGCCACGTTGCTTTCATGCGCGTAATCGACGCGGGACATCAGCTTGGTACCGCTGCTGCCCAGTTCGAGCGTGTGGGTCGCCGAAGTCGCCAGGCTCCACGCCGGGATACCACCCGGACGGAAGCCGGTGAGGTTGCCCACCGGGCTTTCTTCGAAGCTGTTGAAGTTCGGATCAAGGTGGGTTGCAGCGAAGGTGAAGACCAGGCTGTCGCTCGGACGGACTGTGGCATCGAATTCGAAACCACGAACCGACTGTTCGCCCGCATTATTCAGCTGGAAGCCGGTGCCGGTGAACAGGAAGCTCTGGAAGCCCTGAATGTTCTGGTCGAACACAGCAAGGTTGAAGCCGAAGCCGTCCCACTGTGCCTTCAGGCCCACTTCGTAAACTTCAGCTTCTTCCGGCCCGGCAAAGCGCGAACCGGTGCCGAGGTTGGCAACGCCGAGGCCGGCATTGGTGATCGGCGATGCCGGTGCGGCAAAGCTCGACCGGCCCGGACCCGGGATATAGTCGCCGAAGGCAGGGCGGCTATCACGCGACAGGTTGATCGAGCTTGCCTTGAAGCCGGTCGCGTAGCTGGCATAGACATTGACTTCGTTCGAGACCTGATACGCGGCGCGCAGCAGGTACGTGAACTGGTCATCCTGCGTCTGGCCCGGTTCCACAGAGTTCGGAATGGCCGCGAAGGGCGGCTGGAACTGGAACGGGGTCAGGCCCAGCAACTGGTTGACCTGCGGGTTGGTGGCAGCAGCCAGCAGGCCCTGCTGGTTCAACGCCGGAAGCGCCTGGAACTGCGCACGGTTGGTGACCGTGCCGCCCGAAGCCAGCGTGATGAAGGCATCGACCAGGTTCGTGCCCGACAATTCGTCGAACGACTGCTGCGCCAGCGCGAAATCCTTGCGGTCATCGGTGTAGTTGAAGCCCGCCGTCAGGACGAGGCCGTCAACCGGCTCGAAATCCACGGTGCCGAATACCGACCACGACTGGTTGTCCATTGCAAATTGTTCGGCAGTCAGCGGACCGGGCGAGAAGATCGAACCCTGCGGCAGGCGAAGCGCGGCTTCCACGCCGTTGAACACCGTCGGGCTGCCACCCAGCAGGCTGAAGAACGAACGGGCATCTGCGCCGGTCGTCAGACGGCTGTCCTGCGTGATTGCTTCGTCGAAGTAGAAACCGCCGAGCAGGAAGTTGATCGGGCCATCGAAGTCCGATGCGATCCGCAGTTCCTGCGTGAAGATGTCAACCGTCTGGTCGCGGGTTTCGCTCACCACGTCGGCGCTGGTGAAATCGACGTCCTGATCGAGGAAGTTCTGCAGCTCGCGGTAGGCCGTGATCGAGGTGACGGTCAGGTTGCCGATGTTCCAGTCAGCCTGGATCGACCCGCCGTAGTTGTCGACAGTGTTGCGCGGCACCTGGCTGAGGAAGGTGTTGTAGCTGAAGAAGTTGGTATCCAGCGCACCGCCCACGGCAAAGACCGCAGGCGCGCTGGGGCCGGCCACAAGGGTCGAGACCTGGCAGCACACTTCGTCGATCTTGCCGTAATCACCGATAATGCGGATCTTGAGGTCGGCTGTCGGTTCGATCAGCAACTGGCCGCGGGCGGTCCAGCGGTTGCGGTCCGAAATGTCCTGATCAAGGTTGACGATCTGGGCATAGCCATCGCGGCGGTTATAGCTGCCGTCCAGCGAGAAGGCGACGTTTTCGGCGATCGGCCCGGTCACTTCACCGCGCAGCACCACGGCATCGTAATTGCCATAGCTGGCTTCGACCATGCCGCCGAATTCGTATTGCGGTTCTTTGGTGACGACCGAAATGACGCCGGCCGATGCGTTCTTGCCGAACAGCGTGGATTGCGGCCCGTTCAGCACTTCGATGCGGCTGACCATGTTAAGGTCGGACAGAGCGGCTGCCGAACGCGAACGGAACACGCCGTCGATGAACACGCCGACCGACGGTTCGATGCCGAAGTTGTTATCGCCGTTGCCGAAGCCGCGGATGATGAAGGTGGTGGCCGAAGCGCTTTGCAGCTGGCTGACGCGCAGCGAAGGAGTGACGGTCTGCAGGTCGAGAACGTCGCGGATCTGCGCCTGTTCCAGAACTTCGCCGCTGGTCACCGATACCGAGATCGGCACTTCCTGCAGCGTCTGTTCACGCTTGGAAGCGGTGACGATGATGACATTGCTGCCTTCAGGGCCGTCAACTTCCGGCTCGCCGTCCTGGGCAAGCGCGACGCCCGGCATGGCCAGAGCGAAAGTGGCGGCACCTGCAAGCAGGGTGAATCGAGTTGCGCCGGCAAAGCCGGTGATGGTCGAACGCATGGAAGCTCCTCTCCAAAAATCCCGCGACCCCGGCGCCCTGTGGCGGGCACGCACGGTAAATGTGCGCTCTCTCCCGTGGTCGTAATGTCGGTTGATATGACAGCCCAACCGCGCCCACAAGCGGGAGCCTATCGGTTTTAGGGGGCAAACCGGGAGTGTGTTGCGCAAGAGTCACACTGTTTCACGGCGGCAAAGCGGTGCGTGATGCTCCGGCGCTTGCCCCTTTGCCCCACCCCTGCTAGGCGCCGCGGCGATGTTGCAACGCAGCAGATGGAGGCACTCGCGGCGCTTGCCGTAGCGTCCGGAGCTGTCGCTAACCCGCCATACACTCGGCCCCATGCTGCACCCTGCGCCGCGTTGTCCGATTCTCCTGCCCCGGATGCCCCGCGTATCCGGCTTTCACCGGAAGTTTTTTCGCATGTCGTCCGCCCTCAGAAATATCGCGATTATCGCCCACGTTGACCACGGCAAGACCACGCTGGTCGACCAGCTGTTCCGCCAGTCCGGTACCTTCCGCGAAAACCAGCGGGTCGAAGAACGCGCAATGGATTCGGGCGATCTCGAAAAGGAACGCGGGATCACCATCCTTGCCAAGTGCACCAGTGTGGAATGGCACGGCGCCGATGGCACCACGACGCGCATCAACATCGTCGACACCCCCGGCCACGCCGACTTCGGCGCCGAGGTGGAGCGCATCCTCTCGATGGTCGACGGCGTGATCCTGCTGGTCGACAGCGCGGAAGGCGCGATGCCGCAGACAAAGTTCGTGACCGGCAAGGCGCTGGCGCTGGGCCTGCGTCCGATCGTGGTCGTCAACAAGATCGACCGCCCCGATGGCCGCCCGCAGGAAGTTCTGGACGAAGTGTTCGATCTGTTCGTCAGCCTCGATGCCGAAGACGAGCAGCTTGAATTCCCCGTGCTCTACGCCTCGGGCCGCGATGGCTATGCCAGCGAAGATCAGGAACGCCGCGAAGGCAGCCTTGCCCCGCTGTTCGAAAAGATCATCGAGCACGTCCCCTCGCCCGGTCTCGACCCCGATGCGAAGTTCAGCTTCCTTGCGACCTTGCTTGACCGCGACAACTTCATGGGCCGCGTCATCACCGGCCGCGTGCAATCGGGCACGATCAAGGTCAATGATCCGATCCACGCCATCGACATGGACGGCAAGGTCGTCGAAGTGGGCCGCGCCACCAAGCTGATGAGCTTTGACGGGCTGGAGCGCGTGCCGGTGGAAATCGCCCGCGCGGGTGACATCATCGCGCTCGCCGGTCTGGAAAAGGCGACCGTCGCCAACACCATCTGCGATCCTTCGGTGTCCGAGCCGATTGCCGCCCAGCCGATCGATCCGCCGACACTGGCGATGCGCTTCTCGGTGAATGACAGCCCGCTCGCCGGGCGCGAAGGCAGCAAGGTCACCACCCGCATCATCCGCGACCGCCTGCTGCGCGAAGCGGAAACCAATGTCGCCATCCGCGTGACCGAAAGCGAAGACAAGGACGCCTACGAAGTCGCCGGGCGCGGCGAATTGCAGCTGGGCGTGCTGATCGAAACGATGCGCCGCGAAGGCTTCGAACTCGGCATCAGCCGTCCGCGCGTGCTGTTCCGCGAAGAAGGCGGCAAGCGGACGGAGCCTTACGAAACGGTCGTCATCGACGTGGATGACGAACACTCCGGCACGGTTGTCGAGAAGATGCAGCGCCGCAAGGCCGACCTTGCTGAAATGCGCCCGTCAGGTGTGGGCAAGACCCGCATCACCTTCTCCGCCCCGTCGCGCGGGTTGATCGGTTACCACGGTGAATTCCTGTCCGACACGCGCGGCACCGGGATCATGAACCGTCTGTTCGAAAAGTATGATGTCTACAAAGGCCCCATCGAAGGCCGCATCAACGGCGTGCTGATTTCCAACGGCGATGGCGAGGCGAATGCCTACGCTCTCAACATGCTGGAAGAACGCGGCGAATTGTTCGTGGCCCCGCAGATGAAGGTCTATCAGGGCATGATCATCGGCGAAAATGCCAAGCCCGATGATCTCGAAGTCAACCCGATGAAGGCCAAGCAATTGTCCAACGTCCGTTCGAGCGGCAAGGATGACGCGATCCGCCTCACCCCGCCGCGCCGGATGACGCTGGAACAGTCGATCGCCTATATCGACGATGATGAAATGGTCGAAGTGACGCCGCTGTCGATCCGCCTGCGCAAGGCCGAGCTTGACCCGAATGAGCGCAAGAAGATGCGCCGCAAGAAGGACAGCTGATCGGGCACGCCGCGCGGCGTGCGAGCAGCTGGCCACTGAAGGCTATCGAACACCGTCCGGCCCCGCGCACCTCCAGGTTGCGCGGGGCCGATGCGTTGAGGGCCTCAGAACCTCAGGCTGGCTGTCGCCCGGAAGGCATGGAAATCCAGCCGCTCATTGGCGAGCTTGAAGTCAGTCACGCCGGTATTCAGAATGAACGGATTGTCGCCTGCAGCGATGCCCTGCGTGGCGGTGACGGTGTAATCGCCGCCGTCATAGCTGGAATAGAGGTATTCAAGGCCGATGCCGAAGTTGCGGGTCAGCATCACTTCTGCGCCGCCGCCGCCCTGAAAGCCGAACTCCCAACCCCTGTCGTCGGACAGTGCGAAGTCGTTGATGGCGTTGCTGGTGTCGTAGGCAGACCGGATGCGGGCGAACCCCGCACCTCCGGTGACGTAGAACAGGCCGCGTCCTTCGCCGGGAGCAAAACCGATGCGCGCGCGTCCCGTGACCGCCCAATCGGCCTCGCGGCTGATGGTGTAGGATTCCGGGGCAATGGTGTAACCCGATGTGACTTCCGTGACGCCCATGCGGGCGCCCTCCACCAACACGCCGGCGACGAACGGACTGTTGCCCAGATGCCGGTCGTAACCGACCCGGACGGCATAGCCTTCGTCGCTGCGGTTATCGCGGCAGGAGCGGGTGGTCGATGTCGCGGCGCCGGAGCAGAACCCGGGCGAATAGGACTCAAGCCCTTCGGCGGTGCGCACCGTATCGTCGAATTCCCCGTCGCCATCGGTGTCAAAGGCGAATCTGTCGCTCACGCCGTCCTCAGGGCTTTCGATGCCCACGGCGCCCGAAATATACGGGCCGTCGAAATAGCGTTCGCCCTGCGCAAAAGCGGCTGAAGGAAGGGTAAGGACGGTCGCGCTGCAAGCAAGGGTCAGTCTGTAAAGGGGTGTCACTGCAATCTCCGGTTGGATCGTGTCGATTGCAGGCGCAGACAAGATCGGCCGGTTTGCTGCTCCAATGCATGTTGCTAGCACGGTCGCAATTGCCACATGCAGTCGCCTGATGTGACCGATGGGCAACACAGCTTGCTTGTCAGTTCTCCGGATGCGTGGCGCGCGGCGGCTGGCCAAGCGCCTGCGCGCTTGTTAGGCCACCGCCCCATGAACATTTATACCCTCGCCGCGCTTGCCGCCTATTTCGTCCTGATGATCGGCATTGGGGTCTACGCTTGGGCGAAGACCCGGGCTGACAGCGCCGGATACCTGCTCGCCGGACGCGGGCTGGGGCCGGCGGTGACTGCGCTTTCTGCCGGGGCTTCCGACATGTCCGGCTGGCTGCTGCTCGGCCTGCCGGGCGCGCTGTTTGCCTCCGGGCTGGTCGAGGCGTGGATCGCCATCGGCCTCACCATCGGCGCCGCAGCCAACTGGATCATCGTTGCCCCGCGCCTGCGCGAACAGACCGAGCGGCTGGGCGATGCGCTGACCATCCCGCAATTTCTCGCCAACCGCTTCCCCGAAAGCGGCACCTTGCTGCGCGTTGTTTCGGCAATCATCATCGTCGGCTTCTTCACCGTCTATACCGCGTCGGGCATGGTCGGTGGAGGCAAGCTGTTCGAAACCGCGTTTGCCGGCGTGCTGCCGCAGACGGGGCTGTCGGACTATATGCTGGGCATCCTGATCACCGCCGGCATCGTGCTGGTCTATACCATGATCGGCGGGTTTCTGGCCGTCAGCCTCACCGATTTCGTGCAAGGCATGATCATGATGGTGGCGCTGGTCGTCATGCCGCTGGTGATCTTCGTCGGCACCGACAGCGCCCCGCTCGCATCGTTACCGCAGGAGGGGTTCCTGAGCCTCACTCAGGGCGCGACATTCATCGGCGTGGTCAGCGCAGTGACATGGGGCCTGGGCTATTTCGGTCAGCCCCACATCATCGTACGCTTCATGGCGATCGACCGGGTGGAGAACGTGCGCCGCGCGGGCATCATCGGCATGAGCTGGATGGTGATCTCGCTGCTGGGCGCGGTCGCCGTGGGCCTTGCGGGCCGCGCCTATGCCGATGCCAACGGGCTGGTGGTCGAAGATCCGGAGACGATCTTCATCCTGCTCGCCAACCTGCTGTTCCACCCGGCGGTGACCGGCTTCCTTTATGCAGCCCTGCTGGCCGCGATCATGAGCACGATTTCATCGCAATTGCTGGTGTCGTCATCATCCCTGACCGAGGATTTCTACCGCCTGTTCCTGCGGCGGAACGCCAGCGAACGCGAAGCGGTGAACATCGGGCGATTGTCGGTCGCGCTGGTCGCGGCGGCGGCGCTGGTCATCGCCGCCGATCAGGACAGTGAGGTGCTCGGTCTGGTCGCCAATGCATGGGCGGGCTTTGGCGCGGCGTTCGGCCCGCTGATCCTGCTGGCGCTGATGTGGGACAGGATGACCGGCGCGGGCGCGGTTGCCGGGCTGGTGACCGGCGCCGCCGTGGTGGCCGGCTGGATTGCGCTGGGCTGGAATCAGGCATTTCTGGGCGGTCCGGGACTTTACGAGATCGTCCCCGGCTTTGCCGCTTCGCTGCTGGCAATTGTGGTGGTGAGCGGCCTTACCCACCCGCGCAGCAACGCTGCGGCCTGACCCTTCCCCTCTGCCGCAATCGGGCGCATAATGGCGCGCGAGGGGGAATGCAGGATGAGTCATTCGATCCAACCGCGCGTGACCGGGCTTGGCGGCGTATTCTACATGGTGAACGATCCGGCCGCGAGCCGCACCTGGTATCGCGAGATATTGGGGATCGACGGCCCTTATGGCCCGCAACTGGCCTGGGCGGATGAACCACGCCGGAACCCCTATTCAATGATCAGCCATTTCGGCGATGACAATTACATCAGGCCCGGCAGTGGCGGGTTCATGATCAACCTGCGGGTCGATGATCTATCCGGTTTCCTTACCCTTTTGCGCAGCCGGGGCGCAGACATACTTGGCGAAACGGATGAAGGTTATGGCAAGTTTGCCTGGCTGCTCGACCCTGACGGCGTGAAGATCGAGCTTTGGGAACAGATATCCGATGTGCTGCCCCCGCCCGGGGACGAAGCGTGACCCGGTAACAATACTTGGTAACCGCGAAAGGATTTGTTAACCCAGTTTATTGCCGCAGCCTTAAGGATAACTGCGCAATAGTGCCTAGCGATGAGAAACATGGCACATCTTGGCAAGGCAGCCCTTCTGGCAAGTGCGTTGGCGCTGGCAGGGTGCGGCTCGGTGATCCCCGGTGGCAGCACCGGCGCGGCGCCAAGTTCCTCCAGTCAGGCCGCGCGCGCACCTGCCCGTCCGGCCACAACGGTCGCCTCGGCCCCGCGATCCTACGCTCCGCGCAGTCAGGACAGCGCCTGCATTGCCGATCTGGGAGCCAGCGGCGCACGCTTTGACCCCCTGCCCGATACCTATGCCGCCCCAGGCTGCAACAAGCTGGGCACCGTGCAATTGATGGCTTTGGCCGGAGACCGCGCACCGCTCAGCATCGCCAATCTTGGTCCGGTGCAATGCGGTGTCGCAAAGGCATTCGGCGACTGGGCACGGTTCGGCGTTGACCGCGCCGCGCGCCAGATCCTTGGCAGCCCGGTCGCGAAGATCGAAACGATGGGCAGCTACGCCTGCCGCAATGTTGCCGGGACCGAACGGCGTTCCGCCCACGCCCGCGCCGAAGCCATTGACGTATCTGCCTTCGTGCTGACCGATGGCCGCCGGATCGTACTGAAGCGCGATTGGCAGGGCGGCGATGCCCCGACGCGCGAATTCCTGCGCGTGGTGCATAAAAGCGCGTGCAAGCGCTTTGGCACAGTGCTTGGCCCGGCATATAATGCCGCGCATGAGGATCATTTCCATCTGGAAGGCGCGGGCGCAAAATTCTGCCGCTAAAGCAGGTGCGGTCATCCGCAAATCGGCCCTGCTGGCGACCGATCAAAGCTATTTGTGAATAGCCACCCCAGCTAGTGCAAGCGTTACAGCCAGAGCCTTCGGAAGCTTGGCTGCACGATCATCGCTGCTGGCACGAAGCCCCCCACGCGGGGTAAGAGGCACCGAAATATTGCCCTGCGTCAGGCGTGCAGCCTCGGCTCCAGCTTTGCCTCCAGCTTCAAACGCACCGCTTCAGCCGCGTGGCGCGCGCCCAGCTTTGTCATCATGTTGGCGCGGTGGATTTCCACGGTGCGCGGGCTGATGTCGAGTTCACGCGCAATCGCCTTGTTGCTGCTGCCTTCGGCCAGCCAGTCGAGCACCTCACGTTCACGCGATGACAAGGTCGAAATGCGATCACGCGCCTCGATCATGCGGCGGCGAGCGGCGCCGAACTGTTCGGCCTCCTTCTCGATCCTGAGCAGGCAACGGGTAAAGCGTTCCGGATCCAGCGGCAGGGCGAGGTAATCCAGCGCGCCGGCCTTGATTGCTTCGACGATACGGCCCGGACGGGGCTGCACTTCGACCGCGATCATCGGCAACCACACACCGAGCCTGCCGAGCCGGTCAAGGATCATCCCCACGCCGCCTTCTTCGGGCGTGTCACGCGCGATGATGATGCCTTCGCGCGGCGGATGAACTGCAAGATCGGAAAGATCGCCATACACCTCGCAGTGATGGCCAAGCGCAAAGCCCACCCGGGCGAGTTCTGCACGTTGGCGGCTGCAGGAGTCGATGAAATGGAGAGGGGCTTTACGTGTCATGCGACGTTGTCTGCGCCAACCTGCTATAGGATTCACGCAGGAGCGCCGCCGATCCGGAGGATTTACCATATCGGTGGGTAGTTAAAAGCTTAATTTAAAGGGTTTTTTTATATCCGGATCGGAGCCAGATCAGGTAAAAACCCTAAGGGGCATCGCTGAATGAATACGGAGGAAGCGAGTGAAAAGCCGATCGCAGCGCATTTCCCCAACCTGATGAAATTGCGTCGAAATAGGCATCGTCGGCTGTCACACGGTGTTCATGGGTGGCTACGAACTTGTCCTTTTCGATCACCAGCAAATCGAGCGGCAGTCCGACCGACAGGTTCGCTTTCAGCGTGGAATCGAAACTGACCATCACCAGCTTCACCGCATCTTCGAAGCTCATGCCCCGATCATATCCGCGGATCAGGATCGGGCGGCCATATTTCGTCTCGCCAATCTGGAAAAAGGGTGTGTCCCAGCTCGCTTCGATGAAGTTGCCTTCAGGATAGATCATGAACAGGCGCGGCTGCATGCCCTTGATCTGTCCGGCAACGATCATCGTGGCGGTGAAGCGCCCCTTGCCGCCGTCACCGTTGGAACGCTGCACGTCTTCGATCGTGCCGCGCAGCAGACGGCCGATTTCCGTTGCGACCTGGAACATGGTCGCGCCTTTCAGCAGGCAGTTCTCACGCTCGGACGGGGCTTTGGTGCGCTCTTCCAGCTGGCTGATCACAGCCTGCGTGGTGGCCAGGTTGCCGGCGGTCATAACCGCGATCATGCGTTCGCCCGGCACGCTCCAATGGAACAGTTTGCGGAAGGTGGAAATGTTGTCGACGCCCGAATTGGTGCGGGTGTCGCTCATCAACACGAGGCCTTTGTCCAGCACCATGCCAACGCAATAGGTCATCCCGTCATCCTCTTATCCGAAAAACGCCTGCCCGCGCCCGTAGCCCGAAGCATGTCGCAGCGCAAAGACACAGGCGGCGTTTGTGCCGATTACTGGTTTGATTGCCCCTGTTGCTGGCTCTGCTGCTGGCCCTGTTGTTGGCCCTGCGTTCCAGCGGCCTGCGCTTCTACAGCGACACCAACGGTCAGCACTTCGGCAGCGGCAGAGCCTTGTGTGATGCCGGTAATTGGCGCGGCATCGCGGTAATCGCTGCCCGTCGCCACGCGGACATAGCGCGGATCGGGGCTGATCCCGTTCGATACGTCAAAACCAACCCATCCCAGCCCTTCGACATGGGCTTCGGCCCAGGCGTGGGTGGCCTCCTGTTCAATCCGGTCGTCCATCAGCAGATAACCGCTGACATAGCGGGCGGGAATGCCACTGGCCCGGGCCGCGCTGACAAAAATATGTGCGTGGTCCTGACACACGCCGGCGCCCTGCCCCATCGCTTCTTCGGCGGTGGTGCGCGAATGGGTGCGCCCGGTCTCGTAGTTCACGCGTTCGCGGATCAGACCCGACAGCGCGTGCAGGAAATCCAGGCGCGCATCTGGCGCCGGGGCCGACACTTCGCGCAGCAGCGCGCGCAGTTTTGCCCCCGGACGGGTCAGCGGGGTCTGCCGCAAGAAGCTCCACAGCGGCAAGTGGCCGGAATGCTGGCCGATCACCCCAGAATTATCCTCGGTCTCGACCATGCCTTCACACGTAACCGTCACCTCGCGCGCGCCCGGCAGCAGGCTGATCAGCGTCACATGGTTGAAATGCTGGTCGTCATATTGGAGTTCGGCCTGAGCATTGTCGTAGCTCATCTGCCAGTCGATGATGCGCTGCCCCTGCGTTTCCTTTGGCGTCAAACGCAAGCGCTGGAGCGCGTGGACGACCGGCTCTCTGAAGGCATAATGGGTGGTGTGCCGGATCCGGAGTGTCAGCTTGCTCATGCGTGGAACCGGTAATCCTCGGCAATCGCCTGCGCGATGGCAGCGTTGCGAGCGAGGAAATCGACGAGAAATTCGTGCAGCCCTGCT
This sequence comes from Porphyrobacter sp., assembly GCA_041639595.1. Classification (GTDB taxonomy): domain Bacteria; phylum Pseudomonadota; class Alphaproteobacteria; order Sphingomonadales; family Sphingomonadaceae; genus Erythrobacter. The sequence continues at coordinate 35,588 of JBEQBX010000006.1, read as the reverse complement.
TCGAATATCTGGTCAACGGTCAGATGGCTGATGCGGGTATCGGAATCGCGCATCAGGGCGTTACAACGCCCGTCGGCGCCATGCATCCGTGCCAGCGCGGCGAGGTTTTCACGCAAGGCACTGCGGCAGAAAGCAAGGCTGCGCGGGAAGCGGTCGTCCAGCACCACGAATTCGACAATCCCCCGCGCCTCGATCTGTCCGGCGTTGAGCCAGCTATAGACCCGCGCGCCTGCGACCGACCGCAGCACCTGTTCCCACTGCCCCGTATCCAGGCTCGACCCGACATAGGAGAGCGAGGGCAGCAGCAGGAAATACTTCATGTCGAGAATGCGGGCCGTGCTGTCCGCGCGTTCGATGAAGGTGCCGGCGCGGGCGAAGTGGTAGCCTTCGTCGCGCAGGATCGATCCGTCGAAAGCGCCGTGGACCTGCGTGCCGGCCCGCCGTATCGCGGCGAGCGCCTCGCCCACTGTGCCCTGCCCCACGGGCCGCGCGAGCATCCGGTCAAGCCGCATCCAGTTTTCGTTGGTCGCCTCCCACACGTCCGACGAGATATTGGTTCGCGCCATCCGCGCATTGGACCGGACCGCGCCGAACATCGCGCGGACGTTGCCGGGATTGCCGCTGCCGCGCAGCACGAAGTTCCAGACCGACAGGCCATCGTAGGAATCATGCGCGGCCTGATAGGCCTGCGTCAGCCCAAGCGTTGCGATCACCGACCGCCATTCCGCTTCAGCCGTGACGACGTCGCGGGTCAGCGCCATGCGCAGCGCCGCTTCAAGCAGGCGCGCAGTGTTCTCCGCCCGCTCAAGATAGCGGAACATCCAGAACAATCCGTTGGCGGTGCGGCCTAACATATCAGTCCTTCAGCACCCAGGTATCCTTGGTGCCGCCTCCCTGACTGGAGTTGACCACCAGCGATCCCTTTTTCAGCGCCACCCGCGTCAGACCGCCCGGCGTGATGTCGATCCCTTCGGGGCTGACCATCACGAAGGGGCGCAAATCCAGATGCCGGGGCGCAAGGCCTTTGGCGGTGTAGATCGGGCAGGTGGACAGGGCGAGCGTCGGCTGCGCGATGTAGTTATCCGGCCGCGCAACCAGTTTTGCGCGGAACGCCTCGATCTCGCGCTTCGATGATGTGGGGCCGATCAGCATGCCGTAACCGCCCGATCCGTGCACTTCCTTCACCACCAGTTCGGCAAGGTTGTCGAGCACATAGGCAAGGCTGTCCTTGTCGGCGCAGCGCCACGTCTGGACATTGGGCAGCAAGGGCCGCTCACCGGTGTAGAATTCGACGATTTCCGGCATGAAGCTGTAAATCGCCTTGTCGTCCGCCACCCCGGTGCCGGGCGCATTGGCGATGGTGATCCCGCCTGCCCGGTACACGTCCATGATCCCCGGCACGCCCAGCACGGAATCCGGGTTGAAGGTGAGCGGATCGAGGAATTCGTCATCGACGCGGCGATACAGCACATCGATCGGCTTGTAGCCGCGCGTGGTGCGCATCTGCACCCGCCCCCCGACGACGCGCAGATCGCTGCCTTCGACCAGTTCCGCGCCCATCTGGTCAGCCAGAAAGGCGTGTTCGAAATAGGCGGAATTGAAAATGCCCGGCGTCAGCACCGCGACCGTCGGCTTGCCGCCCTCGAAGGCGGGTGGGACGCAGGCGGCAAGGCTTCGGGCCAGCCGGCGCGGGTAGTTGGAGACAGACTCCACCGCCACCCGGCTGAACAGATCGGGGAACATCCCCATCATCGTCTCGCGGTTTTCCAGCATGTAGGACACGCCCGAAGGCGTGCGCGCGTTGTCTTCAAGCACGAAGAATTCGTCCGGCCCGGTGCGCACCAGATCGATGCCGACGATGTGGGTGTAAATGCCGCCCGGCGGGGTGAAGCCGACCATGTTCGCCAGCCACGCCTCGTTCCCGCGCAGCAGGCGTTCGGGCAGGCGGCCCGCGCGCACGATCTCCTGCCGGTGATACAGGTCATAGAGGAAGGAATTGAGCGCCCGTACCCGCTGTTCGATCCCGCGCGACAGCTTACGCCATTCAGCCGCAGTGATGATGCGCGGCACCATGTCGAAGGGGATCAGGCGTTCTTCAGCCTGATCTTCGCCATAGACGTTGAAGGTGATGCCGGTGCGGCGGAAGGTGTCATCCGCTTCGCGGTTCTTGCGGCGCAGGAATTCGGGGGGCTGTTCATCAAACCAGCGGCGATATTCGGCATAGGCAGGACGGGTGTTGCCCGCGCCGTCGAACATCTCGTCAAAAGTACCGTGACCCGCGCTCATTGACCCCCGCATCACACCTTAGGTGCAATGCAGCAATGTAACCGTCGTTTCGGAAAAGGAAAGCGCCATGTAGGCGCCTGTTCAGGCTGGCCATTCGGACCCGATCAGGCCGGGGTGTTTTCCAGCTCTGCCAGCAGGGTTGCAACAACCTGCGGGTCATAGGTGAAGCCGATATGCGTGCAGCGCAGCGGGATTGCGCGGTCACGTTCACCCGCCCGGCCCGCAGCACACCGCGGCGCGATCATGCCGTCATTGGCGCTCCACAAGGCGACCGTTTCAACCGGCGGTTTCACCGCAAGTTCCGCCGCGATCGGCGGGGCATCGACCGAATGGCCGGTGATGAACTGGTAGGCGCGCCAGACATTATTGGCGCGCGGGGAGCCGGAGAACGGCGATCCCATCGAGATGACTTTGGCAACATTGCCGGGCTGACGCTTGGCCAGTTCGCGGGCGAACAATCCGCCAAGGCTCCAACCGATCAGCACCACCTGCCGGCCGTGGCGCGCATGGAGATCGGCAATCCGCGCTTCCAATGCTTCGAAACGCTGTTCGTCCGGGCCCCAGTTGAAACCCAGCCCCCAGCCTTTGACCACATGCCCTGCCGCCTCCAACTGGCGCGCCAGATAGCGCATCCGCATCGGGTGGGTGGCAAAGCCGGGCAGCAGCATCACCACCTGCGGGTTGGCAGATGCGGCAGTTTCCACCTTTCGGCGGGGGCGGCGCAGCGGTTCCAGCAGCACGTCAGCTTCGCCCAGCAGGCGCGTCAGCCGCGGCTTGCCCGCTTCGAATTCCTGTGGGATGACTTCGCGCGCCAAAGCCACGCGCCGCGCCAGCGCGGTTGCCGCATAGGCCTGCTGCGCCTGCGCACCCGCGCTCGACGCTGCGGCAAGCAGCGGAGCGGGAAGGCGTGGGCGTTCAAAGGCGAAGCGGGGCTGAACCATGGTTCCTTTCAAGCCACAGACCGGATTAATGGTCAATTAAGTGTAACAGATGCAGCAGCAGCGTCATAGGTCACTTTGCCGGGCAGTCGCCAACCCGTTCGTGCTTGGCCGTGAAGGTCATCGTGCCGCTGCCCACCCCTTCGAATTCCATCGCCATCTTCGCATTCACATCGGCGCCGGTTGCAGTGGCGGTGCCGGTCATTTCCATGCGGGTCGATCGCCCCTGCGCGCTGCACAGCATCACTGCGTCCAGTTTTCCCGCGGCAACATTCAGACGTTCATAGCTGCAGTCGCCGTTCTGGCCCTGCTTCACCAGCTCGCCGAACCCCTTGTCGGCATCCTTCTGGGTCAGACACGCATCGCTGGTGGTGGTAAGGCCTGCGCCGTGACCTTCCATTTCAGGGGGCAATCCGGGGATTTCCAGCCCGGTCATGGTGATCGTGGTCTTGTAAAAGCCGGGCTGTGGCTTCGGCAGGTCATTCACCGCCTTGGCAGCTTCCTTGTCGCTGATCTTGCCGTCAGCCGCGCTGTTTTCAGCCGAACAGCCTGCGAGGATAAGCGCACCGGCCGCAGCGGCGATGATGGTGTTGCGCGTCATTTGCTCGTCTCCTGCTGGCGGCCAAAGCGGCTTTAGCGCAACCATAACGGCCAGAGCGGCAAACCGTGCCACGAAAAGCGCAAAGGCCGCCCGCCCCGCCTTGCAGGTGCCTGCTTTGTTCCCCATAGATAGGCGATGGCCGAACTCGTGATCCGCCGCGGACTGGATGAACCCCAGACGGGCGAGGACTTCACCCCCCACCGCCCCGCCCGCCCCGACAAGTCGATGGGCGGCATTCCGTTCAAGCTGGTGTCGGAATATGAACCGGCAGGCGATCAGCCGACCGCCATCGCCGAACTGACGCAAAGCGCGCTGGCGGGCGAACAAACGCAGGTGCTGCTGGGCGTGACCGGCAGCGGCAAGACCTTCACCATGGCCAAGGTGATCGCAACGCTGCAACGCCCCGCGCTGATCCTTGCGCCCAACAAGATCCTCGCCGCGCAGCTCTATGGGGAGTTCAAAAGCTTCTTCCCCGAAAACGCGGTCGAATATTTCGTCAGCTATTACGATTACTATCAGCCCGAAGCCTATGTGCCGCGCTCGGATACCTATATCGAGAAGGAATCCAGCGTAAACGAGGCGATCGACCGGATGCGCCATTCGGCCACCCGGTCCTTGCTGGAGCGCGATGACGTGATCATCGTCGCCTCGGTATCGTGCCTGTACGGGATCGGCTCGGTCGAGACGTACTCGGCGATGATCTTCGACATCAAGGTGGGCGAGGTTGTCGACCAGCGCGAATTGATCCGCAAGCTGGTTGCCCTGCAATACAAGCGCAACGACGCTGCTTTCACCCGCGGCACGTTCCGGGTGCGCGGCGACAGTCTGGAAATCTTCCCCTCGCACTATGAAGACATGGCTTGGCGGGTGAGCTTCTTCGGGGACGAGATCGAGGCGATTTCGGAATTTGATCCGCTCACCGGCACCAAGGGCGCAAGCCTTGAGAAGGTGCGGGTTTACGCCAATTCGCACTACGTCACCCCCGGCCCGACGATGAAGCAGGCGGCGGCCGCGATTAAATTCGAGCTGGAGGAACGGCTCAAGGAGCTGGAGATCGAAGGCAAGCTGCTCGAACGCCAGCGGCTGGAGCAGCGCACCCATTTCGATCTGGAAATGATCGCGGCGACGGGGAGTTGCGCGGGGATCGAGAACTACAGCCGCTTCCTCACTGGCCGCCTGCCGGGCGAACCGCCGCCGACTTTGTTCGAATACCTGCCCGAAAACGCCCTGCTGTTTGTCGATGAAAGCCACCAGACCGTGCCGCAGATCGGCGCGATGGCGAAGGGGGACCATCGCCGCAAGCTGACGCTGGCCGAATATGGCTTCCGCCTGCCGAGCTGCATCGACAACCGCCCGCTGCGCTTCAACGAATGGGACGCGATGCGCCCGCAGACCTTTGCGGTCAGCGCGACGCCCGGCAAGTGGGAGATGGAGCAGACCGGCGGCGTCTTTGCCGAACAGGTAATCCGCCCCACCGGCCTGATAGACCCGCCCGTGGAAATCCGCCCGGTCGAAGATCAGGTGCAGGATTGCATCGTCGAATGCAAAGCAACCGCCGCCAAGGGTTACCGCACGCTGGTGACGACCCTGACCAAGCGGATGGCCGAAGACCTCACCGAATTCATGCATGAAGCCGGCGTGCGGGTCAGGTACATGCACTCGGATGTAGAGACGCTGGAGCGCATCGAGCTGATCCGCGATCTGCGGCTGGGGGTTTATGACGTGCTGATCGGGATCAACCTGCTGCGCGAGGGATTGGATATCCCCGAATGCGGGCTGGTGGCGATCCTGGATGCGGACAAGGAAGGGTTCCTGCGCAGCGAAACGTCGCTGATCCAGACCATTGGCCGCGCGGCGCGCAACGTGGATGGCCGCGTGATCCTTTATGCCGATCGCATCACCGGCAGCATGGAACGTGCGCTGGCCGAAACCGACCGCCGCCGGTCAAAGCAGGAAGAATACAACGCCCAGCACGGCATCACGCCGACCACGATAAAGCGCAACATCCACGACATCGTGGCGCATACAGCGGCGCAGGATTCTGTGCTGATCGACACCGGCGACGATGAACGCAACAACCTCGTCGGCCATAACCTACGCAGCTATATCGAGGATCTCGAAAAGCGGATGCGCAACGCGGCGGCCAATCTCGAATTCGAGGAAGCGGGCAGGTTGCGCGATGAAATCCGGCGGCTGGAAGCGGACGAACTGGGCATTCCCGACGGCGAAAAACGCGCGCCGATCGTGGGCCGGTCGAACGAAGGCAAACCGGGCACGCGCAAAACCCGTTATGGCAAAACACGTTACAAGAAGATGGGTGGGAAGCCATAAGCCTGCCCCTTGAACGCCGCCGGTAACCCTGCCACCCCTGCCCCATGAACAGCCGATTCCTCGCGGCGCTGGCCGCTGCCAGCACCCTCGCCATGACCATCCCCGCAATCGCGCAGGACGCGCCCAAAGCCGAGGCGGCCAAGCCTGCCGCGGGGGTCAATCCGCAGGTGCGCACCCGTGATCTGGCGGGCACCTTTGGCGGGCAGCGCATTGCTTACAAAGCCACCATCGCCGACACGATCCTGTCGGACGAAGCGGGCAAGGCCGAAGCGGTGATCGTCACGACCTCCTATGTTAAAACCCCAGAAGACCCCACGAGGCCCGTGTTCTTTATCTACAATGGCGGACCCGGTTCTGGTTCGGTGTGGTTGCAGATGGGCGCCTTCGGCCCGAAGCGCGTTGCCATCCCGTCTGACGCGCGCGACGATGGCGCGCCGCCGTACCCGCTGCTCGACAACCCGGACAGCCTGCTGGATGTCGCCGACCTTGTGTTCATCGATCCGCCGGGCACCGGCTTCAGCCACCTGACCCAAGGCACCGATCCCAAGAAATATTACGGACTGAAGCAGGATGGCCGCGCGGTTGCCAAGGTAATCCGCCGCTGGATCAACGATAATGGCCGCTGGAACAGCCCCAAATACCTCGGCGGGGAAAGCTACGGCACCACCCGCACCGCGATGGTCGTGGACGAGTTGGAGGGTGGCACCTACAATGATGTCGGCCTTAACGGCTTGATCCTTGTGTCGACGATCCTCGATTTCGGGGTAGAAGATACAACCCCCGGCAACGAAATGGCGTACGTCGTGATGCTGCCCAACATGGCAACGGCGGCCTATTTCCACGGCAAGGTCCAAGGCGCATCGGTCGAGGCCGTGGCCGAGGAAGCGCGCCGCTTCGCAATCGGACCGTTTGCGACCGCGCTGCTCAAGGGGCAGGATCTTCCCGCCGAAGAGCGCAGCCGTGTACGCCGCGAATTGTCGCGGTTGACCGGGCTTTCCGAAACCTATCTCGATCAGGCCGATCTGCGCGTCACCGATCAACGTTTCTACAAGGAGCTGCTGCGTGATCGCGGGCTGACCGTGGGCCGCCTGGATTCGCGCTACACAGGGCGCGATTATGACAGCGCCGGTGAAACGCCGGACAATGATCCAAGCTTCTACGGGATCGACGCCGGCTACACCGCCGCAATCAACACCTGGGCGCGCGATACGCTGGGTTATGAAACTGACCGTGAATATCAGTCGATCGGGCGCGAACCGGGCAGTCATTGGGATTGGAGCCTCGCGCAGCCTGACCGCGCGGCCTATCTCAACGTTGCACCGCTGATCGGGCGTGCGCTGCGTCAGAACAGCCAACTGCGGCTGTTCAACGCGCAAGGGTATTACGATTTCGCCACGCCGTTCTTCGGCGCGGAGTATTCGCTGAAACGCACCGGCATTCCGCAGGATCGGATCACGTGGAAATATTACGATGCAGGCCACATGATGTATATCCGCGACGAGGATCGCACCAAGCTTTCCGCCGATATCCGCGCCTTCATCCGCGCGCGATGATGCACCGCCTTGCCATGATGGCGGGGCTGGCGCTGGCGGGGATGCTGGCCGGTTGCAAGCCGCCGCCAACCGATAATTCGGTGGCGCGGGTTTCCCTGCTAGGCCCGGTGAGCGGCCCGTCCGAACCGCTTCCATCGCCCGATACGACCGGCGCGATGTGGACGCAAAGCACCAAACCGCTGCGGCTGGTTTACGGGGTGCCGGGAAAGCCGGTGCTGGTGGCGCTGGAATGCCTTGACCCCGCCAGCCCGGATGCGTGGATCAGGATCACCCGCCAATCCCCGGCTGACGAAGGGGCCAGTGCGCTGCTGGCGCTGATCGGCAATGGCTGGATCGGGCGCTTCCCGGTCGATGCGACCGTGACTGGCACGCGGAGCGTCTGGCAAGGCGACGTGCCCGCTCAGGCCCGCGAATGGGATGCACTGAAGCCCGAGCGTGAGGCAACCGTGACCGTACCGGGCGCAGGGCTGGTAAAGCTCAACGCCAGCCCCCTGCCGATGGCGCTGGTTACGGCGTGCCGGGGGAAAATGGAGACGCCTGCCGCTCCAGCAATTGCGGGGTAAGCACCTGCGGCAATTGCTGGGGCGCTGACGCTCCCGGCGCATACCACAGGTACAGCGGCACCCCCGCTGCGCCTTGTTCAGTCAGGAACTGCGTGATCGCCTCGTCACGCACGGTCCAATCGCCCACCATCGTCACCACGCCCGCCTTTTCCAAGGCTGCACGCACCGATTCGCGTTCGATCGCAGCCGCTTCGTTGACTTTGCAGGTGACGCACCAGTCGGCAGTGAACCATACGAACACCGGCTTGCCAGATGCGCGCGCGGCGGCGAGCGCATCGCGGCTGAAGGTTTGCGGATTGTGGATGCTGGCCTTGGCCTCGGCGCGTCCACCTTCGTAAACCGAAGGCAGAGCGATGGCGGCAAAGGCCACGAAAGGCGCAGCGACCAGACCGAAAGCGGGCCATGCCATCTTGCCGCCGCGTTGCAGCTTCCCCGTCACGAACAGCGCCATCACCACCCCCGCAACCAGCAGCAGCGCAATCAGGCCAAAGGGCCTGCCGCCCAATTGCACCGTCAGCCACAGCAGCGCCAGCGCGGTCAGCGCCATGGGGATCGCCATGACCCGCCGGAACCGCCCCATCCATGCACCCGGCTTCGGCAACATTCGCCGCAACCGCGGAACAAAGCCAAGCAGCAGGAACGGCAGCGCCAGCCCCAGCCCGAGGCAAGCAAACAACAGCAAGGCCTGCGGCACAGGCAACAACAGCGCCGCGCCCAACGCCGCCGCCATGAACGGCCCGGTGCACGGCGTCGCCACGAAGGCGGCGAGCAGCCCGGTGGCAAAGGCGCCCGCAGGCTCGCCCCCCATCCGCACCGAAATCGCCGGCAATTCGAACAACCCGGCAAAGTTCGCCGTGATCGCCGCCGCCAGCACCAGCAGCGTGATAACGACGCCCGGTTCCTGCAACTGGAACGCCCAGCCGACCTGCTCGCCCGCCGCGCGCAGGGCCAGAAGAGCCGCGCCCAGCGCGACGCAGGCCAGAACCACGCCCGCGGTATAGGCCAGCCCTTCGGCCCGGGCGCGCCCTTCGCTTTCACCCGCGCGGGCAAGGGTCATCGCCTTCAGGCTCAGGATCGGGAAGACGCACGGCATGATATTGAGCAGCAGGCCGCCGGCCAGCGCGCCAAGGATCAGTGTCCACAGCGGCGGGATTGCCGCCCCCGCAGGCCCGGCGACAAGCTCGCCCCCCGCAGGCACATCGCCGGGCGCGGCGTTGAACCGCACGCCCAGCCCGCCGCCAAAAGCAAGGATGCCGGTCAGCGCATCGGCTTTGCCTGAGCCATATTGGTCGAGCGGGATGTCCGCCACCAGCGTGTCCCCCACCCGGCGGAAAGTCTGCGGCGCAGCGTAGGCGACCAGGCGCTGGTTGCCGATGAACACATGGGGTTCAGGCAGCGGGACGGTGGCGGGCAGCGGGATCGCAATGCGCAGGGTCTTGCCAGCGAGCGCAAAGCGCGCTTCGGCATCCAGCAGCGGGGCAATGCCGGCCCGCCAGCGCGCAAAATCGCCGCCGGGACGCGCGGTCAGCAGCTTGTCCTGCGGGACGCAGATTTTATCGGTGCAGGCGAGGTATTCGACATGGCCGGTCACCTGCGGCAAGGCGCTGACATCCGCGCCCGCTGGCACCGTCACCGGCACCAGCACAGTATAGCTGCCTTCGTAGATATGGTTCATCAGCCCGCTGATGGTGAGGCGGGTCGGCACCGGATAAAGCGGCGCACCCACCTGCCACCCTTCGGGCACTGTCAGGAACAAGCGCATCCCCTGCCCCGCATCGCCCGGGTTCGACCAATATCCGTGCCATTCGGCTGATTTGGGTGTGAAGCGCAGCGCCAGCATCCAATCAACGCCTGCCCTTGGCGCAGCATCGGCGAACAGTTCCACCGCGATGTTGCCATCGCCATAGCGTGCCTCGGCCGGGACTACCTCCTCATAGGCATGCGCGGCCGCCGCCAGCACCAGACTTGCGGCCAGCGCAAGCACCCATGCAGCGAATTGTCGGATGGGGCGCGGGAAGATTCTTGCGTGGGACACGGCCTACCCTCTAGGCATGGCGGGATAACTTCGCAATCGGAGCGGCCAAGTGACAGCGACTTCAGACAGTACCCGCGATCTGGTGATCCTCGGCGGCGGCCTTGTCGGCATGACGCTGGCGTTGGCGGCGGCGAAGAAGGGCATGTCCTCCCACGTGATCGACCGCGCCGATCCTGCGGAACTGACCGCCGAAGGGTTTGACGACCGCGCCACCGCGATTTCCACCGCAAGCTGGCACCTGTTCGAAAATATCGGGATTGCCGCAGGGTTGGAACAATTCGCCTGCGATATCGCCAGCATCGCCGTGACCGACCAGAACAAGCCCGGACGGCTTGATTTCGTCCCCGGCGAAGGCGGCGGCACGCTGGGGCGGATGTTCCCCAATCGCCGCTTGCGCCTCGCCCTGTTCGAAGCCGCAGCGCAGGAACCGCTCATCAACTGGGTCGCCAAAGCCCATGTGACCGAACGCCAGCGCAGCGAATTCGGCGTGGCTGCCGTGCTGGCAGACGGGCAAAAACTCAAAGGCCGGTTGATGATCGCCGCCGAAGGACGTCAGTCGCCGACGCGGGATCAGGCCGGGATTTCCATCGCCAAGTGGGATTACAAACACCGCGCGATCATTGCCGGGCTGACGCATGAAAAGCCGCACGGCAATGTCGCGTGGGAGATTTTCTACCCCGCTGGCCCCTTTGCGCTGCTGCCGTTGAACGACGATGCGGACGGCGCGCACCGTTCGTCACTGGTGTGGACCGTGTCGGAAGAAGATGCCGCGGGCGTCACCAAGCTGGGCGACCGCGCGTTTCTGGCCGAGATCGAAAAGCGCATGGGCGGGGTGCTGGGCAAGGTTTTGACCGTCGGCCACCGATCGTCCTATCCGCTCGGCTTCCACCATACGGCGAAAATCACGGGCGAACGGCTCGCGCTGATCGGGGACTCGGCGCACGGCATTCACCCGATTGCAGGGCAGGGGTTGAACCTTGGCCTGCGCGATGTCGGCGCGCTGGTCGAAGTGCTGGCCGATGGCGCGCGGCTGGGCCTTGATCCGGGCGATCCAGAGCTGCTGAAGCGGTACGAAACGTGGCGCGGGCTGGACAGCTTCATGGTCGCACTGGCCACGGATGGACTGACGCGGTTGTTTGGCGTTCCGGGCAAGGCGGCCAGCGCCGTGCGGCGTCTGGGCATGGCGGCGGTGCAGCGCACGCCAATGCTAAAAAGCTTCTTCATGGATGAAGCGCGGGGCGTTTCGGGCGATCTGCCGGAAATTTTGCGAGCGTAATTTGCCTGGCGGCCACCTGTCGGTGGCGCAGACAGCGCGATCCCAACCCTAAGGCCGGACCAGCGGGCTGAGCTGCCGCACCGGATTGCCCGCGCCGTCGCGCAGGCCCCGCTGGTCGAGTACCGCGGCGGTTTCGATCACTTCCAGCGCGTCCATCGCCTTCTTGTACCGTTCCGCATCCTTGATCCAGGCATCGGCCTTGGCCGCGCCCGGCATCCCGCGCACTTCGTCAATCGCGGCCTGATAGCGCCCCTGTTCCAGCGCCCAGCGGGCGCGCTCCATCCGGCGTTCCGGCTGCGGCGAAGGGGTGCTTTCACGGCGGAACACGAACAGCTGCTTCAATTCGCGCTTGAACGCGCCCCATGACGGCCCTTCGCTGCTTTCATTAAGCTGCGGTCCCAGCCCCTCCAGCCGCGCCACCAGACTATCCAGCCGGATCGGATCGCGGGAAAATTCGTTGATCGTGCCGACCGCATTGGGCCACTGGTCGCCGAACCGCAGGCGCAGCTGATCGGACAGATAACCAAGCTCCGCCCCGCGTTCCATCGCGCGGCGGGTGGCAAAGGCAATCAGCAGGCTTTCGGCGCGCGCGGCATTGCCGGCTGCGGCCTGCGCTTGCAGATCGAGCTGGGTGAGGCGCTGTTCGGCCGCGGCAAGGCGCTGATCCAGACCGCCCTGCTGTTCGGCCACGCGCTCCGCCGTCTGCTCGGCCATGATCGCGGCGGCAAGCGGGGTGGGATTGGCGGTCACCGGCGCCGGCTTGACCGGCGTTTCGGCCTGCGGCGCAGCGGCGCGGCCCGGCTGGAGGTTGTACCACATAACCCATCCCACCAACGCACCGCCCGCGATGAACGCCAGCAAGGCGGCAAGCATCAATCCGCGCATCGCGCCGGGCCTGCGAGGGGTTTCATAAGGCGTTGGTGACGGTTGCGATGCCATCGGTGTCCGTTCTTGCGACTGTGATGTGAACCCGCCCGTGCCGTTCACAGCTGCCGGGGCGGTGTGGGGGGAATGGAGCGCGCGCGGACGCACAAGTCAAATACCAATTGCAGCAAGGCCGCTTCGTCCGGGCGCGCGGCAGTGTGAGCAGCGCCCCATCCCGCCCCCGCCGCAGCCGCGATCCGCGAGCCGAGCGCGGCAACGGCAATCCTTTCGCGCGCCAAACCCAGCCTGTCGCACTCTGCCGCAAAATGCGCGGCGGTCGCGGCAGAATGGAGCAGCACCAGCGCCTCTCCCGTCGCCAGCAGGCCTGCCGCCGGATCCAGCGGCAGCATCACGCTGCGATAGGCGATCACTTCGGCAAAGCTGACGCCTGCGGGCGGGGTGAGCGGCACGTGTTCCTCGCCCGCGATGCGCAACAGGTGGCATCGCGCAGGGATCGCATCCAGCACGCCTTGCAGGCCGCCCGTGCCAGTCATGTCGACTCTGAACCCGGCAGCGCGGGCAGCGGCGGCGGTCGCTTCGCCCACGGCATAGACAGGCTTACCGGTAAGACGCGCCAGATGCGGGCCGCCGTGAAGGATCGCGTTGGCGCTGCCGATCAGCAGGCCGTCAATATCAGCGGGATCGGGGCAATCCCATGCCACGGCGCGAATTTCGGACAGAGCGTGGCCGGTGATCGCAAGGCCCATCGCGCGGGCCTTCTCCAGCGTCGCGGCAAGCCCCGGTTCGGGCCTGAGCGCGAGGCTGTGGAAGCTCATCCTGCCGCCCGGAAATGCGGCGCAATGCCCGGTGTTGCGCGGGCCAGCAGATCGGCGGCCAGCGCCCGCACCGCGCCGTGATCGCCCGGCGCGAAACGGGCCGTGCCTTCAATCCGCTCGGCCCCGTCGGGGCTGAACAGCGCGGCGCGCATGACCAGCCCACCCTCACCCGGCTGGCACAATACTGCGACGGGCGAATGGCAGGTGCCGCCCAGTTCGGCGAGCAAGGCACGCTCTGCCTCCAGTTCCGCGCGGGTCGGCGCATGGTCGATCGCGGCGAGCAGCGCGGTGGTGGCGGCATCATCGGCGCGGCATTCGATCGCAATCACGCCTTGCGCAGCGGCAGGAATCCAATCCTCCCAGCCGAGCGGCGTGCCCACGCCGGTCTGATCCAGACGCTCCAACCCGGCAGCCGCAAGGAAGGTCACATCCGCCTCCCCCGCCTGCAATTTTGCCAGCCGCGTGGCGACATTGCCGCGGAAGGTCACGACCTTGCAATCGGGCCGCAGGTTCAAAAGCTGCGCGGCGCGGCGCGGCGCGCTGGTGCCGACGACGGCGCCGTGCGGAATCGCGGCAATGCTCGCCGCGCCCACCAGGCTATCGCGCCGGTCAGCGCGCGGCAGAAAGGCCGGAAAGTGGAATTCGCGCGGGCGGATCGTTTCGACATCCTTGGCCGAATGCACCGACAGGTCGATGCGGCCTTCGCCCAGCCATTGGTCCAGTTCCTTGGTCCACAGCGCCTTGCCGCCGATTTCGGACAGGGGCCGGTCCAGCACCTTGTCTCCGCTGGCGAGGACGGGGACGAGTTCAATCTCGTACTCGGCCCAGCCGTGGGCGGCGCACAGACGGGCGCGGGTTTCGTAAGCCTGCGCCATGGCAAGCGGGGAATTGCGGGTGCCGAGCCGGAGCTTCGGGCTGATTGAGGATGCTTCTGTCATAGCCGTGCTTGCTCTAGCTGCGGCAGCGACTAGATGGAAGCCGGATGGGATCGGTCACGCACACCTCTGACGCGCCGCTGGTGCCCGGGCTTGTTCTGGGGATCGAATCGAGCTGCGATGAAACCGCGGTCGCGCTGGTGCGCGGTGACGGGACGATTGTTGCGCAGGCTATCGCCAGTCAGGACACCGAACACGCGCCCTATGGCGGGGTTGTCCCCGAAATCGCCGCCCGCGCCCATGCCGAACGGCTTGCGCCGATGCTGGCCAAGGTGATGGGCGATGCGGGCGTGGCGCTGGACGATGTCGATGCGATCGCCGCCACGGCCGGGCCGGGATTGATCGGCGGGGTGATGGTCGGGCTGGTCAGTGCCAAGGCGCTGGCGATGGCTTCGGGCAAACCGCTGCTGGCGATCAACCATCTGGAAGGCCATGCGCTGTCGCCCCGGCTGGCTGACCGCGATCTGGCATTTCCTTATCTGCTGCTGCTGGTTTCAGGCGGGCATTGCCAGATCCTCGCCGTGGAAGGCGTCGGTCAATATCGCCGCCTTGCCACCACCATCGATGATGCGCTGGGTGAGGCGTTCGACAAGACGGCAAAGATTCTGGGCCTTGGCTATCCCGGCGGGCCTGCGGTCGAACGGTTGGCATTGCAGGGCGATCCCAAGGGCGTGCCCCTGCCCCGCCCGCTGAAGGGATCGCGTGAACCGCATTTCTCGTTCGCGGGATTGAAAAGCGCGGTGCTGCGCGCGGTGGACAGCGACGCCCATTCGCCCGCTGATATTGCGGCCAGCTTCCAGCAGGCGGCGGTCGATTGCCTGATCGACCGGCTGGAACTGGCCTTAGCGAAGGCTGGGACCTTCCCCGCTTTGGTGGTTGCAGGCGGGGTCGCAGCAAACAAAACCGTGCGCGGCGCGCTGGAGGTGCTGGCGGCCAAACACGCAATGCGTTTCACCGCGCCGCCGCTGGCGCTATGCACCGATAATGCCGCGATGATCGCTTGGGCAGGATGCGAGCGTTTGGCGATTGAAGGCCCGGACTTTGCAGGCGACAGCCTCGATTTCGTTGCACGTCCTCGCTGGCCGCTCGATCCCGATGCCGAAGCAGCGCGCGGTGCGGGGGTCAAAGGATGAGCGATTACGAAACCATCGGCGTGATCGGCGCTGGCGCATGGGGGACGGCGCTGGCGCAGATGCTCGGCAGTGACGGGCGCAATGTGGTGTTGTGGGCGTTCGAACCTGAAGTGGTCGCCGCGATCAACAGCGAACATCGCAACCCCCTTTACCTGCCGTCAGCCAGCCTTGCGCCCAGCATCCGCGCGACCGGCGATCTGAGTGATCTTGCCGGGCTTGATACCGTGCTGGTGGTTACCCCTGCGCAGGTGCTGGGCCGCGTGCTGGGCGGGCTTTCGCGCCCCCCGCGCGATCTGGTGCTGTGTTCCAAGGGGATCGAGGCGGGCACCGGCAAGCTGATGAACGATGTCGCCCGCGAAGCATCGCCGGGCAGCGCCATTGCCGTGCTGTCAGGGCCAACCTTCGCGCATGAAGTCGCCGCCGGATTGCCGACTGCCGTGACGCTCGCCTGCGGAGGCGGCGCTGCACAGTGGGAACGGCTGGCCCCGGCCATCGCCCGGCCTGCGTTCCGGCCCTATTACTCCGACGATGTGACCGGCGCGGAAATCGGCGGCGCGGTCAAGAACGTGCTGGCGATTGCCTGCGGCGTGGTGGAAGGACTTGCGCTCGGCCAGAATGCGCGCGCGGCGTTGATCGCCCGCGGCTATGCCGAAATGCTGCGCTTTGGCGAGGCCCTGGGCGCAGAGGCGGAAACGCTGTCGGGCCTGTGCGGGTTGGGCGATCTGGTGCTGACCTGTTCATCGACGTCCAGCCGCAATTTCTCGCTGGGCAAGGCGCTTGGCGAAGGGGCCAGCGCGGCGGCCATGATGGCTGACCGCCGCACCGTGGCCGAAGGTGCGCACACTGCGCCAGTTCTCGCCGATCTGGCGGACAAGCGCGGGATCGCCATGCCGATTGTCAGCGCGGTCGCCGCCATCCTTGACGGGGCGAGCGCAGGCCGGGTTGTCGCAGACCTCCTTGCCCGCCCCTTGCGAGCCGAGCTGGAAAGCGACGCGAAGGACCTTTCGTGACTGCTCCTGCATCCATCCCCGATGACGGCGACGATATCGCCACGCTGGCCAAGGGCGGGCGGACCAACACGCTGGGCTTCCTGATCCGGCTGATCGCGCGCATCCCGTTCCTGGTCATCGCCACGCGCCTGTACGGAGCCGAATCGCTGGGGCGCTTTGCCTCGGCAATGGTGATGATCGAGATTGTCGCGCTGATCTGCTCGCTGGGTGAGAAGCGCGGGCTGGCCCAGCGCCTGTCCGAAGGCGCGGGAGAGGACCGGGGGGCGGAAACGAACCTTGTCTATGACGGCATCCTGCTGGCAGTGATCTATGCCGCGCTGGCAGCCGCGCTGCTGCTCATGTTCCCCGAACCGATGTTCCCCAACGGCACCAACAGCCGGTTCGACATCTGGCTGGTCGCCACCATTCCGGCTTTCGCGGTCACCGAAATCCTGCTCGCCGCGCAGGCCTATCGCTATGACATCGCCACCACAGTGCGCACCCGCGCAGTGGTGGAACCGTGGGTGATATCGATCAGCGCCGGGGTGTATTTCGCAATCCCCGCGACGCGTGAGGGGGGGCTGGCGCTGGCCTTCATCACATCGATCTTTGCCGGTCTGCTGACCGCCCTGTGGCCGTTCCTGAAGACCTACGGCCTGCCCAAGGACTGGCATCCGCGCCCCCGCGCAATGCTCAGCTTGTCGAGCCGGTCGTTCCCGCTGGTCGGGGCCGACGCGATCGAACGGGGCACGCGCCTGCTCGATATCTTCATCCTCGGCCTGTTCGCGCCGCCGCTTGCCGTGGGCATTTATTACGCCGCGCAGCAGATCGCGTCATTGCCGCAGAAGCTCAAAACCTCGTTCGAACCGATCCTCTCGCCGGTCATCACTAAGAACCTGCGCATCGGCAATATGGAAGCGATCGCCGCCCAGGTGCGGCAGGTGGGGTTCTGGATCATCACCGTACAGCTCGGCATTGCGCTGGTACTGGGCGTGCCGGGCGAGGCGGTGATGGGATTGTGGGGGCCGGATTATGTCGCAGGCACCGCCGCGCTCGCCTTCCTGCTCGCCGCCGAGGTTGCAGCGTCAATGGCGGTCGTTTCGGAAAGTGTGCTGGTCTACATCGCAAGGAAGCGCAACCTTGCCATCTCGGTCGCGATCATCGCCCTGCAGGCGGCGCTGACCATCGCCCTGATCGAAGCGGCAGAACGTTACGGCCTTGGCAAAGGGTTCGAAGCGGCCGCCGCATCGGGCGCGCTGCTGATCGCGCTGGGCGCGTCCAGTCTGGTCAAGGCGATATTCCTCAAGCATCTTCTGAAAGCGCCGGTCAGCAATTGGCGCTGGTCGCTGGTCTATGCCGCCGCGCCTGCTGCGGTGGTGGGTTACGCCTTTTCGTGGACGCCCGAGTGGATCGAGCTTCTGGTCGGCATCCCTGCCATCCTTGCCACCTATGCGGCGGTGATCTGGCGGCGCGCGTTTGGCGATGCGGACAAGGCGCTATTTCGCAAACAGGTGGTCCCCGACCCCGCGACTGACCTGCCCTGAAGCCTGCGGCCGGTGCCTGCGAATATCAACCTGGGCTTGGGCGAAGCGCTGCAAGGCTGCTAGGACGCGGGCCGATATTAGCGATTCACGACCGGAGAAACCGCCACCATGCCCGCCGATCTCAACACCTATCTGCCGCTGATCCTGATCGCGCTGGTCCTGCTGGCGTTGGCCATCTGGGCATTCATGCGCAGCAATCGCAAGGCGCGGGTGATCCACGAAGACGGCGCGCCTGCCATCGGCCGCGACGTGCTGGATGAAGGCGCTGCGCCTGCCCAGCGCAATCAGGCGCTGATCGATTCCCCGCGCGGGATCGACATCATTCAAGGCCCGCTTTCGTCAGCGGCCAACAGCCAGCCGACCGCCGCCGCGCCGCTGGGCACTGATGACGAGGCCGGGCCGCAGATTGCCGCCGATCCCGCGCCCATTGCTGCTGCGCCGGGTGCGCAAGACGATCTGACGCGGATCAAGGGCCTTGGCCCCAAACTGGCCGCACTGCTGGGCGAATTCGGCATCACCACATTCGCCCAGATCGCCGCATGGACACCGGAAGAGGTGGAGCGGATCGACGCGAAACTGGGGCGGTTCAGCGGCCGCATCACCCGGGATCAATGGGTGGAGCAGGCCCGGTTGCTCCGTGCGGGCGACCAAAGCGCCTTTGCTGCAAAATTCGGCAGCAATGGATGAGATTCCACGCTGGTGGACGTCCAAACCGTGTTACACCCCTGCGTGGGATTCGATAACGCGGGAGAATACCGATGGCTTTGCGAATCCTTGTGGCTGAAGACGAGTACGTAACCGGCTTCGATCTGTGCGATACGTTCGAAGAAGCCGGCTACGAAGTTGAAGGACCGCACGCAGGGATTTGTGCGGCGATGCTCGCCTGCCAGAAGGAAAAGCCCGATCTGGTGCTGCTCGATATCGAGCTTTCGGACGGGCTTACCTATGAACTGGCGCAGACATTGCTGGACGAAAATGTGCCGGTGATCCTTCATTCCGACCATTCCAATGTCGGCGCGCTGGCTGCCCGTTTTCCGGGTGCGACGATGCTGGCAAAACCCTGCCCCCCAGCAAAGCTGCTGGATACGGTGAGCCGCGCGTTGTTGCCCGCCTGAGGGTGATGGCCTGACCCTTTCCTTGGCGCTTGCTCTGGCCCCTCAAGCCTGCGAAGGTTGGGACGAGAACGAAAACAAGCAGGAGCAGGCCCGCGTGCATGGACGGCACATAAGCGGTGGGGTGACGGGATCGGGGAACAATACCCCCGGCCCGGGCAGCATGCGGAAAGCGCGCGCATGAAGCTCTACGGGTATTTCCGCAGCTCTACTTCCTATCGCCTGCGGATCGCGCTGAACCTCAAAGGCATCGCCTTCGAAAATGTGCCGGTCAATCTGGTGACGGCGGAAAACAAGGACCCCGCCTTCACCAGCCGCAATCCCTTCGGATCGCTGCCGATGCTGGAAGCGGACGGGCGTGACCGGGCGCAGTCGATGGCGCTGCTGGAATGGCTGGATGAAGCTTTCCCCGAACCGCCGTTCCTGCCCCGCGACATCGAAGCGCGCTATACGTCACGCGAGCTGGCCTATGCCATCGCCACGGAAATTCACGCAGTAAACAATCTGCCGGTGCTGAAATATCTGAAAGACCCGCTCGGCCATTCGCAGGACGAAGTGGACGTGTGGTATCGCCACTGGCTGAAGCGGACGCTCGACCCGGTCGAAGCGCGGCTGGCGCAGCTGGGGACGGGCGATTTCCTGCACGGCGATGCGCCTGGCCTGTTCGAAATCGTGGCGATCCCGCAAATCGCCAATGCGCGGCGGTTCAATTATGACCTCGGCGCCAGCCCCCACCTTACCCGTATCGAGGCCGCGTGCCTCGCGCTCCCCGCCTTTGCGGCGGCGCATCCCGACAATCAGCAAGATTCCCCGGAGAGAAAAAACCCATGAAACTCGCAACTCTCGACAATGGCACGCGCGACGGCAAGCTGGTGGTGGTCAGCAAGGATCTGACCCGCTGTTCAGCTGCCGGTTACATCGCGCCGACCATGCAGGCCGCGCTGGACGATTGGGACCGGATTGCGCCGGAACTGGAAGTGCTGGCCCGCGATGTCGAAAACGAAGCCGTGCCGTGCGAACGTTTCCACGAACGTCAGGCCCATTCGCCTCTGCCGCGCGCCTACCAGTGGGCCGATGGCAGCGCCTATATCAACCATGTCGAATTGGTGCGTCAGGCACGCGGGGCCAAGGTGCCAGACAGCTTCTACCACGATCCGTTGATGTATCAGGGCGGATCGGACACCTTCCTGCGCCCGCGTCAGGACATCCCGCTGGGCGATCCGGCATGGGGCTGCGACATGGAAGGCGAAATCGCCTGCATCACCGGCGATGTGCCGATGGGCTGTTCGGTCGAGGAAGCTGCGGGACACATCAAACTGCTGATGCTGGTCAATGACGTGTCCCTTCGCGGGCTGATCCCGGGGGAACTGGAAAAGGGCTTCGGGTTCTTCCAGTCCAAACCTGCCAGTGCGTTTTCTCCCGTCGCCGTTACACCCGATGAACTGGGCGCGGCGTGGGCCGATTGCCTGATTCACTTGCCGCTGATGGTCGACCTGAACGGCGCGCCGTTCGGCCGGGCCAACGCCGGGGCCGATGCGACCTTCAACCTTGCGCAATTGGTGGCGCACGCGGCCAAGACCCGCAATCTGGGCGCCGGCACGGTGATCGGCACCGGCACGGTTTCAAACAAGGGCAAGGACGGCGGCGCAGGTCAGCCCGTGGCCGATGGCGGCGCAGGCTATTCCTGTATCGCGGAAATCCGCATGATCGAAACGATCCGCGATGGCGCTCCCAAAACGCCGTTCATGCAGGCCGGGGACACCGTGCGGATCGAAATGCGGGACAGCGCGAACCATTCGATCTTCGGGGCGATCGAACAGCACGTCGTAGCGCTTTAGACCCCGCTTCGGTCTTGCCAGACCCCTGCCAGACCCCATCTACACCCCCTCCAGGGTGCCGATACCGCGATGTTTTGCGTGAAACATTGCGCCCCGCGCCGTTAGCCGAAGGAAACAGCCGATGACCGCCTATCCCACCCTCACCATGCACATTGGCGGCCGATGGATTGCGGATGGCGGGGCAGGCGCGATGGATGTGGTGAACCCTGCAACGGGCGCGGTGCTGGGTCAGTGCCCCAAGGCTTCGACCGCGCAGTTGGACGCTGCGCTGAAGGCGGCAGATGATGCCTTTCCTGCGTGGAGCCAAACCTCGGGCGCGGACCGCCACGCCATCCTGCGCCGTGCCGCCGATCTGCTGCGGCAACGCGCCGAAACGATTTCCCACGTGATCACCGCCGAAATGGGGAAGCCCCGTGCGCAGGCCTTGGGCGAAATCCTGTCATCATGCGATACCATTGATTTCCTTGGAGAAGAAGCAAAACGGCGCGGTGGCAGACTGATCCCGGCGCGCGGCAATGCGCTGATCGCGCAGATGGTAACGCATGAACCCATAGGCCCTGCGGTGCTGCTGACTCCGTGGAATTTCCCGGTCAATCTTCCCGCCAAAAAGATCGCAGGAGCGCTGGCTGCCGGCTGCACCGCGATTTTCAAACCGGCTGAAAACACCCCCGCTTCCGCACAATTGCTGGTGGAATGCTTCATTGACGCAGGACTACCCGAAGGCGTGTTGAACCTCGTCCACGGCGATCCGGGACCGATTGCCGAACACCTGATCGCATCGCCTGTCACCCGCAAGGTGAGCTTCACCGGATCGACCGCGATCGGCAAGCAGTTGGGCGCGCTGGCCGCCAGCCACATGAAACGTTTCGCCCCCGAACTCGGCGGACATGCACCTGTTATCGTGAGCAAAAATGCCGATGTCGCGCGTGCTGCGGCGATGTGTGCAGGCACCAAGTTCCGCAATGCCGGGCAGGTCTGCGTATCGCCCACGCGCTTCCTTGTGGCCAAGGAAATCTACGACACCTTCGTCGCCGATTTCGCTGCCCGCGCCAGCAAGCTCAAGGTCGGCGATCCGGGCGCGGATGAAAGCGTCGACATGGGGCCGCTCGCCCACGCCCGCCGGGTTGCGGCAATGGAGCAGGTGGTGGCGGATGCCGGCGGTAACCGCGGCGAAGTGGTCACCGGCGGCAAAGCAATCGGCGGAGGCGGGTTCTTCTTCCCGCCCACAGTCATCGCCAACCCCGCCCCGGACAGCCGTTTCATGACCGAAGAGCCCTTCGGCCCCATCGCCGGAATCGTCCCCTTCGAGAACATCGAAGATGCCGTCGGCATCGCCAACAGCTTGCGCTACGGCTTGGCTGCCTATGCTTTTTCCGCCGATCTGGACGAGGCCCATTACCTCGGCGGAGCGTTGCGAGCCGGAATGGTCGGGATCAACCAGTTGATCGTATCGTCGCCCGAGACTCCGTTCGGCGGCATCGGCGATAGCGGGTTCGGATCCGAAGGCGGGGAGGAAGGCTACCTTGCATTCACGGACACCAAACTGGTGATGCTTGCAAAGGCAGGCGGGTGATCCGTTGCAGTCAGGCGAGCAGGCTTGCGATCCGTGCGAGGATCGATTGACGCGATTGCATCGGCCGAATGCGACCATACCGCGCCCGGCGGGAATGTTCGTCCTGAATGCACACAGTACGGCGCATGGGATCCGGTCCGCTGGACCAGATAGTCGGTCTTGCCATCGATCGCATCCCCGATTCGTGGTCTGATATTCCAGAATTATCAGAAATTCTGTGGAAAACACAGACCAAACATGGTTAACGCCCTTGCGCGGCCCATGTTACCGATTGGTGCGTGTCGCCCCCGCGCTCCGCACATCTTGCAAGGTCGGATAACCGTTAACCGCCATCAGCAAGTCGGCTTCGGCGAGGATTGATCTTAACACCCACGCCGCGCCCTCGGCGCCGCCCAATGCCAGACCATACGTGTAGGGCCGCCCCACGCCGACCGCCCGCGCACCCAGCGCCAGCGCCTTGACCGCATCGGTGCCTGACCGCACCCCGCTGTCGAACAGGACCGGCGTGTCACCGGCTGCGGCGACAACATCGGCGAGCAGGTCAATGGTCGCAATCCCGCCATTGGCCTGCCGTCCGCCATGGTTCGAACAATAGACCGCGTCCGCCCCGTGATCGACCGCGCGTCGCGCATCATCGGGGTGGCAGATGCCCTTGAGAACGATCGGCAGCTTCGTCACAGATTTGAACCACTTCATGTCGTCCCAGGTCAGCACCTGTCCAAAGGTGGCTGCCCAAGTGAAGATCGCTGCCTGCATGTCTTCCTCGGGCGGCTTGGCCAGCAGCGAAAGGAACACCGGATCGGTGAAGTAGTTTTGCAGCACTTTCCCGCGCAATTGCGGGAAGTTCGACGCGTTGAGATCGCGCGGACGCCAGCCCGTCACCCAGGTATCCAGCGTCACAACCAGAGCCTTGTAACCCGCGTCCTCTGCCCGGCGGATCAGGCTGGTGGCCAGTTCGCGGTTGCGCGGAGTGTAAAGCTGGAACCACGCGGGCGTGTCCTCGCAGGCTGCCTTAACATCCTCCAGCGGATCATTCGCCAGTGTCGAAGCGCAGAACGGCACCCCTGTCAGCGCCGACGCGCGAGCGGCGGCCAGATCGCCGTGGCGATCCAGCGATGCCTCTCCATTCAGACCAATCGGTGCCATGAACAGTGGCGTGGGATAACGATGGCCGAACAGCTCGATGGAAAGGTCGCGTTCGGAACAATCGACCATCATCCGCGGAACCATGCCCCAGTGATGGAAGGCCGCAGAGTTCTGGTCCTGCGTATGTTCATCCCCGCAGCCGCCCGCGACGTAATTGGTAAGGCTCGGCCCCATTGCCTCTTGCGCGCGCCTTTCAAGGGTGGCGAAATCAACCGGCCAAGTGGGCAGGATACCGCGCAATCCGGCATTATAGATTTCGTTCTGCATCGCGCCGAAATTGGTCATGGCGGATTGTCTCTCCCGTTGTCTTTGCCGGGCAGATCAGCCGATGCGGTGCGTCAGAGCAAGCGGTTTCTAAGCAAACAGGCGTTGCAGCCGCGGGCGCAGCTTGAGAAAGCGGAGATAGGCTTTTTCAAGGAGCCGAAGGATCAGCGGATTTCGCGCCGCCAGTCCCAATGGGCGCAGCAGCGGGATGGCACGCCACATTGCCGCAAACGCGGCCGCGCCGCTGTGCACCACGCCGTCCTCCTCTGCGTGAAAACGGGCAAGGAGGGTTGCGCTGTCGATAGGACAGGAGGGGTCGGCTCCTGCTGCGACGTCAATAAAATCTATCGCTCCGCGCTTGTCCAATCGCCGCATCAGCGCGATTTCGCGCAGACACAGCGGGCAGGCACCGTCATACCAGACCTTGACGGTCATGGCGCGATCCACAGGCGAATGACGTAGGCAACCGCTCCGAGCACAGTGACGCTCGCTGCCCAGATCGCCGCCATCCACGCGAGGCGCTGCCAAAGCGGTGGTTCGGGCGGCATCTCAGGTGGAGCAAGCATAGTGTTGCCCTATCAGTGCGCTATTTGAGGACATCAGTGATACCCCTCGTGCCCCACCTTACCGCGGAACACCCAATAGGCCCAGGCGGTGTAGCCGATGATCAGCGGCATTGTGATGGCAACCCCGACCAGCATGAACACCTGGCTGCGCTCGGGCGCGGCGGCATCCCAGATAGTGAGGCCAGGCGGCACGACATAGGGCCAGATTGTCACTCCCAGACCGCTCATCCCCAGAAAGAACAACGCCAGCGCCAGCCAGAACGGCTTCGAATTCCGATCCCGTGTGATCGCACGCAGCATCGAATAGGCAATGATCGCCGTCACCACCGGCACCGGGGCGACATAATAGATTTCCGGGGCCGATAGCCAGTGCGCGGCATATTCGGCGTTGAGGGTGATGTTGTAGAGGCTGACTGCACCCATCAGCACAATGGTCGCGATCCCGGCGCGCACTGCCAGCTTGCGGGCGTGGGCCTGTTCTTCTCCGTCCAGCTTCCAGATCAGCCAGGTGCTTCCCAGCAGGGCATAACCTGCGACTGTGCCAAGGCCGGTGAGCAGCGTATAGGGCGTCAACCAGTCCCACCAGCTTCCAGCATAGGCGCGGCCTTCGACCTCGATCCCTTGCAGCAGCGCGCCCAGCGTCATCCCTTGGGCGAGCGCCGCGACCAGCGACCCGCCGGTAAAGGCCTTGTCCCAGAATGCCTGATGCGCCGGATCGCGCCAGCGGTATTCGAAGGCAACGCCGCGGAACACGAGACCGAGCAGCATCGCAATGATCAGCGGGTAGGTGGCCGGCAGGATAACCGCATAGGCCAGCGGGAACGCGGCAAACAGGCCTCCGCCGCCCAGCACCAACCACGTCTCGTTCCCGTCCCACACCGGTGCAATGGAGTTCATCGCCCGGTCGCGTTCGCGCCCTGCCCTGAACGTCGGGAACAGGATGCCGATGCCAAGGTCAAATCCGTCCATCACCACATAGGCGAAGACCGCAAAGGCGATAATGAAGGCCCAGACGACGGTCAGATCCATCACACCGGCTCCTTATCGGCAGGTTTGGACGACGGTAGCGTCTCCTCGCCCCCGGGGTTCTGGGTCGGCCCCGGCGTGATGCCGGCGGTGCGGATCGGCCCGACATCGCCGCGCTTGACGCCATATTCGCCCGCGTGCGGCGGATGGCCCATCAGCTTGAGGATGTACCACACGCCGATGCCGAAGACTGTGAAATAGACCAGAACGAAGGCCAGCAGCGATGCGGCCACAGCAGGCGCGTCCAAGGGGCTGGCCGCATCGGCCGTGCGCAGCAACCCGTAGATCACGAAAGGCTGGCGGCCCACTTCGGTTGTGATCCATCCGGCCAGCACAGCGGCTAACCCGGAAGGCCCCATCAGCACAGCGGCGCGGTGTAGCCACGGCATGTCATAAAGCCGCCCGCGCACCCGTCCCCAAAGGCTCCACAGCCCGATGCCGAGCATCGCAAAGCCGATGCCGACCATCACACGGAAGCTCCAGAACACCACCCCCACCGGTGGCTCGCGATCATCGGGTATAGTGTCGAGCCCCGCCAACGGCGCGTTCCAGTCATGCTTCAGGATGAAGGACGATGCCTTGGGAATTTCGATCGCATAGCGCACGGTCTTGGCCTCGCTGTCGGGAATGCCGAACAGGATCAGCGGCGCGCCTTCGGGATGACTTTGATAATGCCCCTCCATCGCCATCACCTTGGCCGGCTGATGCTCAAGCGTGTTGAGGCCGTGCATGTCGCCAGCAAATATTTGCGCAGGCGTGACAATCGCCGCCATCCACATCGCCATCGAGAACATGACCCGCGCATGGGGATTGGCGCGATCCTTCAGCAGGTGCCACGCCCCCACCGCGCCCACCACAAAGGCCGTGGTGAGATAGGCTGCCATCACCGTATGGACGAGGCGATAAGGGAAGCTGGGGTTGAAGACGATGTCCCACCAGCTCGGCCCCGGCAGGAACTGGCCGTTTGCGCCAATTTCAAAGCCGGTTGGCGTCTGCATCCAGCTATTGACGCTGAGGATCCAGAACGCCGAAACAAAAGTCCCCAGCGCCACCATCAGCGTCGCGGCAAAGTGCAGCTTCTTGCCCACCTTGTTCATCCCGAACAGCATCACGCCGAGGAAGCCTGCCTCAAGGAAGAAGGCGGTCAGCACCTCGTAAGCCATCAGGGGGCCGATCACCGGCCCTGCCTTGTCCGAGAACACCGACCAGTTGGTGCCGAACTGATACGACATGACGATGCCGGACACGACGCCCATCGCAAAGGCGATGGCGAAGATTTTCAGCCAATACTTGAACAGGTCGAGATAGACGCTTTTGCCCGTCTTCAGCCACAGTCCTTCCAGCACTGCCAGATAGCTCGCCAGCCCGATCGAGAATGCCGGGAAGAAGAAGTGGAAGCTCACCGTGAAAGCGAACTGGATCCGCGCGAGCAAGAGGGCATCGAGGTTGTCTAGCATGATCGGCAGCAAATCCCTTGGCCACAGCGATCAATTACAAACGCTGCACCAGATATACGTTCAGGACCCGAAAGAGTTGCACCTGCATGACGCAGGCGCACCAGCACGGCTGCCTTACCCCCCCTGAGGAATTGGCGAAACACCTTCAAATTTCGCGGCCCCGAAACAAGTGTCCATTAAGCTGCAGCGTCACGTATCAGTCGGCCATATGCCGGACGGCAATGGCAGTCGCCGCCGCTCTGGTTTCCACCCCCATTTTGCGGAACACCTGTTCAAGGTGCTTGTTCACGGTCCGCGGGCTTATGCCGAGGATTTCGCTGATGGTCTTGTTGGTCTTGCCATAGCTTACCCACAGCAGCACTTCGGCCTCGCGGCGGGTCAGACCTCCCTGCTTCTGGAGCGCATCGATCTTGCCGTCTTCGTGAACTTCGGTGAGGCGCAGCAGCAGCTCTCCCGGCCGGTCACCTTCGATCATCGCCAGCTCGATCTCCATTCCGCCCGCCAAAGCGCGAATGGTGGCGCCAGGCTGCGCCCGGTCTGCACCAAAGAATGTCCGGACCGCGCCGGTCAGAACATCGGGCACCGCCGCCCGATCTATAGTCCAGGCCGGATCAACCGCCCGAAACAGCGCCTCTGCCTGGGGAGTGCACCAGACCAGCCCCGCATCCTCGTCCAGCGCCGCAAGGCTGCGCCCGGCAAGCCCCAGCGCCAACCGCGACCGATAGGTGGTCCGGGCATTGGCCAGGTGCACGCGTATGCGCGCCAGCAGTTCACTGATCACCACCGGCTTGCGCACATAATCGACGCCCCCGGTCCCGAGCGCCGCAACAACGTGTTCGGGATCGCCAAGGCCGGTGATGAAGATCACCGGGATGTGCGCCGTGGCCGGGTTCTGTTTGATGGCCCGGGTCGTTTCGATTCCGCTGATGCCGGGCATTACCGCGTCCATCAGAATGAGATCAGGCTGAACTTCACCAAGCAATTCCAGCGTCGCCTCACCGCTTCGGGCAATCAGTACCGTCATGTTTTCGGCATCCAGCGTATCGACCAGAAACCGGAGCGATTCGGGATTATCGTCGACCACCAGAATGCAGTCCTTATGCGGCATCTGATTGTACCTCCCGGGCAAGGGCTGCCAGAGCCTTCAGATCAAAACTGTCGAGCGCAGCGCGCATCCGGTCGGCCAGCATTGCTGCTTCGGGGGCGAGAAAGCCGATTGCGTCGATTTCCGCCTCGATCGCGCGTACATGGCCGATCCGCACCAGCCGCTCGATTTCGGTGCAATGGGCGGCGGCGCGAGGGGCGATGTTTAGCGGCAGCGGCGTGCAGTTTTGCGGCGGCACTCTACCGGGCAGACCCGCAGCCCGCAGCCATTCAATGCCCAATTGGGCCGCTATCACGTCCAGCAGCACCGAGAATGCAAACGGCTTCATCACGAAAGGTTCGTTGGCCGTAACGTCGGCAGGTGGTTGGCCGGAACCTACCCCCTCCCCCGACAGCATCACGATCTTCAGCAGTGCGCCGTGCCGCTGCCGCAGCCGGGCAGCGACTTCCCACCCGCTTTCGGCGCCAAGTGCCACGTCGCACAGCACCAGATCGGGCTGCACCTGCGCCGCCAGCGCAAGCCCGGTGTCGCCGTCACTGGCGGTCCGCACCTTGAATCCCAGCGGTTCAAGCAGCCCCTGCACCATCTCCAGATGCGCACGGTCATCGTCGATCAGCACCACCCACCGCTCCCGCCCCAGATAGCCGGTCACCGCGCCTGGTTCAGGCGCTGGTTCGGTGGGCGCAGTCAGCGGCTGCGACAGCATCAGCCTGACAATGAAGCGCGATCCTGCGCCCGGCGCGCTTTCCACCCGGATTTCGCCGCCCATGATATGCACCAGCGCCTGCGTGATAGCGAGGCCAAGCCCTGCACCGGCCCGTTCTTCTGCCAATCCGCCCGCGCGTTCAAAAGGGGCAAAAATCCGTGCGGTATCTTCGGGCGCAATGCCGATGCCGGTGTCGATGATGCTGAAAGTCGCCAGCTGGTTGCGATATTCGACCCTGAGCGTCACCGTTCCAGCGTCGGTGAACTTGATGCCATTAGCGATAAGATTGATCAGCACCTGCCGCAAACGCTTTGGATCGGCATGGACGAACTCGGGAAGGGGCTGCGGGCGTTCCAGAGCCAGCACCAATCCCTTTGCCTGCGCTTGCAACTGAAGCATATCGATCAGCTGGTCGAGGAATTCGGCGAAGCGGATCGATTCCCGGTTGATCCGCATCGCGCCGCCTTCGACCTGCGATATGTCAAGCAACCCTTCGACAAGATGGGCGAGGTGTTCTGCGCTCCGCCGGATCACGCGCGCCGCGTTTAACGCGTCCTTGCCTTCATTGCGCTCGAGCAGTTGGGCATAGCCATAGATGGCGTTCAGCGGGGAACGTATTTCGTGACTGACACTGGCGAGGAAGCGCGTCTTTGCCTCATTGGCTGCTTCGGCGGCGTCCTTTGCGGCTTGCAGGCGCGCCATGGCATCGGCATCAGCAGGCACGATGCTCTGCCGCGCGGGCGCGCCTGCAAGCCGCAGCCATGCAAACAGGCCCCCTGTCATGGGCGCACGCCAGCCCGGATGATGCGCCGCTGCCTCAATAATCGCCCCGCAAAATAGTTCACCCAACTGCCAAGACGAATTCTATCATCCGCCCGACCGCACGCACGCGGTCACACCACCAACCAATTCACACTGTAAACCAGCATCGCCGTGGACGGCGCCGAATCCGCGGTGACATAAAGCGGGCAATCGGAGGCAGTTGTAAAGGTGTGACCGAACCTCGCCCCCCACCACGTCAACAAGAGAAGGCTGACTATCCGCCCGGCGCGACAGCGCGCCGGAGCGCTTCACTGGCGATCATCCGCGCCGCCTCGCGCGTGAATTCCGCCGCCTTGCCTTTGCCCGGCGAATCGCTGCACATCGACCAGAGGATCGCGCGGCGGCGCGGCCATGCGGTGGTTGTACTCTCAGGATCGAAAACCATTGCCAGCAGCGCCGACCGCTCCGCCCAATCCGGCAGGGGGCGGCGATGCAGCGGCCATGCCATCGGCAGAGCAAGGGTGAAGATCTCCTCGGCAAGCGCAGCCGCCAGAGCGACTGTGCCGGTTAGCTGCTGATGGGTCACCAATTCGGCAAAAGCGCGGTGCTCATCCGCATCCATTGCTAGGAGGCCTGCGGCAAAATCATAGGCATAGCGAGCGGAGAGGCGGCGATGGGCAAATTCTTTGGTGAAGTTTAGCGCGCAGATCAGCACCGATTGCGGTCTGGTCGGGAGCGCGGCTTCGACTCCGCTGATGATCGCATGTTCCGGTGTGCGCAGGAAAGCGCCAAGATCGTGCGGTGGCGGGCAGCCGGGCTGCTGGAGCCGGTGGTGGAGATCGATCACTCCGCCTTGCGGATGGACCAGATGCACCTCACCCAGCGCGGTGGTCCACCAAGGAGTTGTGCCCTCCCGCCGGACAAAACCTTCACTCTCAAACGCAGCCAGAGCGGGGATGAAGTCTGCGCGCGAAACCAGGAGATCAAGATCGCTCGAACGGCAAAAAAAGGGATCGCCGTGGATTTGGCGATGCTGAAACGGCCCCTTGAAGGCGATCGCCGGGATGCTGGCGCGGGCGAGAATCGGGAATGCCAGACGCGCCAGCGCCAGCACCCGACCGTTGCTGATCGCGGCCCGAACGCGGGAAGATTCAATCGTAGCGGCCAGCGGCGGCGGCATTGCGCATCCCGCCAAGGCGAACGCACGCGCGCATGAAGTTGTCAGTCGGGTGCGCACCACCACCGCCGCCAACATGTCTGATTGCGCTTTGTTCAAGCGCGGTATTCCTCCGGCACCCGCCTCTCGCTTGAGACTGATTTGGGCTAACCTGGCTAGCATTTCGTACGGGGATGCTTCTGCAGCGCTCCAATCTGACGACAAATCATTGAATATCTCTGCGCCGAACCGGTTTCTATCTTGGGTGAGTGCAGCAATCATCAGGAAACCCCAGGCTGAAACGATCGAAATCCGAGATGGATTTACGATAGGCGTGCGGGGATCGAATTAAATAACGTGCTTTATCGTAAGCTTTGCGGCTGACGAGTTAATCACGATCAGTATTCTCGCACGGCTTCTCGCCTCCGCATCTAAATGGTGCAGGGGTCCATCACTAATGCCAGGAGGGCAAAGCGAATGAGCAAAAGAAACTATTCGACACCGATGCTCGAAGAACTTGGAACTTTCGAGAAACTCACCCAGGCTTCGGGTTGCCCCGACGCGCTTGATGCGACTTTCCCGGCGGGCACACCGTTTGGTGATGTCACCTGCGGCCCGGCCGACGGCCTGTCCTGATCCGTATTGACAGGGGGCGGCGCGATGAAGCGCGGTTTTGCCGGGCGAAATGTGCCGCCCCCTGCCATTCTTCACGATATCTGCGGGAAAGTCGGCTTGTCACCCCGCAAAGGGAAACAATGCAAAAGGGCTCACCATGGCAAGAATTGACCCCGCCTTGCTGATCACCAGCGATCCGGAAGTAGTTGGTTGCATGCTGGGCGAAGGTTCCGCACTCCTGAATCTTCGCACCAACATCTACTACAGCCTCAACGAAGTGGGCGCGTTCGTCTGGGGCGCGCTTGGTCAGCAGGTCGCCTTCCGGAATCTGGTCGATCAAGTTTGCACGGAATTTGGTGCTCCTGGCGAACAGGTGGAGCACGATCTGGCGCATCTGATCATCAAACTGGACGAGGCAGGGCTGGTCCGGTGCCGGCTCCAGTGACGGGGGCGGCCTGATGCAGAGGCCAGAGATAAACGGAAGGGCCGCGCTGCGGTCTGGCAGGTTGCCGGACGTCCTGAGCGGGTTCCGGCGCGATGCCAAGTGCGTCTTCGTCCTTGTCATCATGCGGATCGGGATCAGCACGGCGGGATATGCGGCAATCCGGGCGCGGATGCCGCACGCTGATGCTATTCCCGAATCGTATTACTACGCACGGCAGCTGGCGCGGCGCATCGAACGGCTTGCCCGGCTGGTTCCGCGCGCCACCTGCCTGACACAGGCGATGGCGCTGCAATGGTTGCTGGCGCGTTCTGGCCATGCGAGCGAGCTTTTTGTCGGCGTACGGCAGGCTGCGGGCGGACAGTTCGAGGCCCATGCTTGGGTCAGCTGCAATCAGCGCATTGTGCTGGGCGCGGCCACCACGCGGCTGGCCGACTTCACGCCTTTGACAGAGCGGCGCTGATGGTTTTGCCGGCGGCGATCCACGGCAGCGCCGCTGCCAATAATGAACCCCTTCCTCCTTCTTCTGCCAACAGCACAGCGCACAAAAGCCGCTGGAGCGCGCGGGGTGTCGTCCTGGCAGGGGGCGACGGTCCCGTCATGCTCGACAGCGGGATTGTGGTGGTTGCCGATGCGCGGATCGATAACCGTGCGGAGTTGGCCGCAACTCTCGGTATCGGCGCTGCTGTGCCTGATGGCGCTTTAATCGCGGCGGCCTACCGCAAATGGGGAGAAGCTTGCGCCGCGCATTTTGACGGCGCCTTCGCCTTCGCGCTGTGGGACGCAGACCGGCGGCGCCTGTTTTGCGCACGGGACCTGATGGGTGTGCGGCCGCTGTATTACTGCCATACCGGCGCGTGCCTGCACTTCGCGCAATCGGTAGAGGCGTTGGCCAGCATGGGCGGCACACAGCGCTACTTGCGCGATGAAGCCGTGGCCGATTTTTTGTATGGCCGGGTGCTCAATGCCCAAGGAACATGGTTTGAAGGCGTCCAGCGACTGCCGGCCGGCCATGCCATCATCTTTGAGCACGGTGCGATGCGGCTGCACCAGCATTCCCGTATCGCTCGCACCCCCCTGATGGCCTGCCGCGATCCGGCAGAGAGTTTGCGCGACATCCTGGACGCGGCAGTCGCGCGGCGGGCTGGGGGGGATGAGCGGGTCGGAGTGCTGCTCAGTGGCGGACTCGATTCTTCGGCGATTGCCTGCCTGCTGCGCGATCAGCGTGCACACACGGGCGCGCCGCCTTTACCCGTCTTCTCGATGATGTTTCGTGAGCCCGAACGCAGCAACGAACGACGATATTGCGATGCGGTGCTGGCAACCGGCGGCTTCGATCCGCACGTCCTCGAGCTTGATGGTTATGCCCCCTTCAATGACCTGGAGGCGCAGTTGAGCGAAATGGGCGGTCCCGCCCTCGCCCCCAACCTTGCCTGCATGCGCACAGTCGTAGCTGCGGCGGCGGACCGCGGAGTGAAGGTGCTGCTGGACGGGCACGGCGGTGACGAGGTGGTGAGCCATGGCTATGGCCTGCTCGATGAACTGGCAGGGCGCGGCGCATGGCTTGCCCTGCTGCGCGAAGCACGCGGTGCAGCTGATAATTACGGGCGATCGCGGCTGGTCCTGACCCGCCGAGTTGCCGCCCGCCAGCAGCGCCTCGATGCGCGCATCATCGCCAGATTGCTTGCGCCCTTTGATCGGGAAGCCGGCGCGGCGGCATCCGGCCCGCCATCGCACATAATGTCGCACGATCTGGTAACGCGCAGCCGGATCGGCGAACGGCTGCGCGCCTATTCCCGGCCTGAAGCGGCCGGGGGCGAACAGGCGCAGCATCATGCGGTGCTGAACGATCCGCTTCAGGCCTATGCCTTTGAAGTCCACGCCGCCTTTTATGGCAGCATGGGCGTTGCTGCGCGTTATCCGTTCTGGGATCGGCGAGTGGTGGAATTCTGCCTCGGCCTGCCTGCAGGCGAGAAACTGTCGAACGGCTGGTCGCGGCTGGTGCTGCGCCGGGCAATGGCGGGGATAGTGCCCTCCAACGTGCTGCAACGGCGCGACAAGATGGATTTCACCGTCCATCTCGCACGAGGCCTGGTGCGCCATCACCATGCCCGGATCCTGGACCTGCTGGCATCACCTTCCAGCGTGCTTGCCCCCTTTGTCGATCTGGCGCGGGCGCGCGCCGTCTATGCTGTGATCGCCGCAGATCCCGATGCGGCGCAGGGACGCGCCGTGCAGATGATCTGGCGCGCGGCGGTGTTGGGTATCTGGCTTGAAATGGGATGCGGTGCACATGCGTCAGCTGTCGCGCGGCAGGAGGTGGCGGCATGAATGCAGTGCAAGAACAGACCGCGAGCGAGGCGTTCGCGCTGGCGCCACACAGCTACCGAGCCTTCGGTCTCTCTATAAGCAGCGACCTGCTACTGCCCGAACTGGTTCCGGCGCCTGCTGGCCCAGCGGACCTGACCATCAGGCTCATCGACACCGGCCGCGCCTTCCCCGCCCCGGATGCGCCGGGCACCTTCCACTTCGGGGACGATGCCTGCTTCCTTCTTTATCCGCAGATCGGTGCTTTCCACGTAGCGGGACCGAAGCTGATCGAGGTGGAGCCGTTACCCGGCGGCGACCCCGGCTTGATCGGTTTTGCGCTTCTGGGTCCGGTGATGGCGCTTCTGCTGCAAATGCGCGGAGCCTTTCTGTTGCATGGTAGTGCGCTGGTCTGCGGCAAGAGTGGCGGACAGGCGTTCGGCTTTCTTGGGGACAAGGGCGCGGGCAAATCCACCACTGCGACTGCTTTCCTGCGCGCGGGCCACGCGCTGCTGACTGACGATATCATTGCGATCGAAGGATCAGAACACGGGCTGGGGCGCATCAGCCCGGCCTTTCCGCAGGTGAAGCTGACACGCGCCGCCTCCACAGCGCTGGCCGGGGCGGATCTGCATGAACGTCCCGATGTGTCGCTGGTGCGTGACAAGCAGCGTTTCCGTCTCGCATCGGGCTTTTCGGACGAGGGGCAGGTGCTTGGACATTTTTTCCTGCTGCACAGGGGCGAGGCGCTGGCAATCCGGCACCTTAATCCCAAAGAGCGGATGAAGGGGTTCCTGCGTTTTTCCTACGGCACCCGATTTGGTCCTGCCGCGATCACGCCCGCCATTGCCGCCCGCCATGCACGCCAATGTGCTGCGCTGGCTCATCATGCCCGCGCCGCGATCCTGACCGTGCCCAATTATCTGGCGCGGCTGGACGAGGTGGTGGCGTTCGTCGAGGATCAACTCGCCGCCGCAGGGGATCCGATCCGGTGAACGGAACCTTGCGGTTCGTACGTTACCTCGCCGCGCAAAGCGGGCTGCGCTTTGCCTTTGCGCTTACGCTGCTGGTGCTGGGCGGGTTGACCGAGGGTGTGTCGATCCTGCTTGTCATTCCGCTGCTGTCGCTGGCTGAAGAAGGCGCGCCTGCCGGGATGCCCCTGCCCGATTGGGCGCCCGACGGGCTGACAATTGGCCTTGGCGCGGCGCTGATGGGGCTAGTTGCCCTGATCGCGCTGCACGGCGTCTTCACTCGTGCCAAGAACATCTATCTTGCCGATCTGCTTTTCGATCTGCTCAACCGCTTGCGGCTTGATCTGTTCGCCAGCATTGGCGCCTTGCGCTGGGACGAGATGGTGCGCCGCCGTCCGTCCGATCTCCACCACCTGCTGACCGCCGATGTCGAGCGGGTTTACAGCGCGGCGATGGCGGTGATGATGTTGCTGCAGACCGCGATCCTGCTGGCGATCTATCTGGTGGTCGCATGGATCATCTCGCCGCCGCTGATGTTGACGGCGGGGGGACTGGGAGTGCTGATCCTGGCCCTGCTTGCTCCGCTACGCCGCCGCGCGGCCCGCTTCGGACGGGAGCGGACAGCGAATAAACGCGACCAGTATCGCACCGTGTCCGA
>JBEQBX010000005.1:0-61576 GCA_041639595.1 Porphyrobacter sp. | reverse complement strand
AGTGAGGCAGACGCCCGAACACGCAATCGACGCACCGATGTCGATCCGCGCGGGGTCGAGCGGGGCGGTGATCCGCAGACGCAGGTCGCCGCGCTGCTCGGCGGCGGCGATTGTGCCAATGGCGGTAACGATGCCGGTGAACATGAGCGGGTTCCTTCAGGAGTTGCGGGTGCGCCAATAGGCGGCGAAGCTGTCACTGCCAAGCTGGCGGCGTTCATGCAGGCTCCACCGCCCGTGCGCTTCGGCAAGGCCGGTCAGCCCAGCCGCGCCAAGGCTGCGGCGGCCATCACCCCCGATCAGGATGGGGGCGGTATAGAGATGCAATTCATCGACCAGATCGGCCGCGATGAAGGCGGCGGCAGCGGCGGCGCCGCCTTCGACATAAAGGTATTGCACACCATCAAGCTCTGCGATGGCGGCGGGCGATGCAAGGGCTGTTACCCCGTCGGGCACCGCTCCACGCGTCAATACAACGCGGTCCGGGGAGCGCGACTCCAGCCCCGGCAATCGCACATCGAGACGCGGGGCGTCTGCCCGCCACGTCCCCCCGCCGACAAGGATCGCATCATGGCGGGCACGCCGGGCATGCACATGCGCACGCGCCGCTTCGCCGGTGATCCACTGACTCGTCCCGTCAGCCAGTGCGATGCAACCGTCAAGCGAAGTCGCCAGCTTCAGCGTTACCCACGGGCGGGCAAATCTATGACGGGTGAGAAAGCCTGCGAGGCTGGCAGCCGAGGCCGCGTCATCCAGCAGCGTCACGGCAATCCCCGCCGCCTCCAGCCGGGCGATGCCCTGTCCGGCGGTGCGCGGATCGGGGTCGATCTGGCCCACCACCACGCGCGCCGGCTTTGCCGCGGCGATCAGATCGGCGCAGGCCGGCCCGCGTTCTGACTGGTGGGCACACGGCTCCAGCGTCACATACAGCGTCACTTCGGCCAGAACTTCAGGCGCAAGGCCCGCGAGCGCAGCGGCCTCGGCATGGGGACGCCCCCCGGCGGCAGTCCAGCCCCGTCCGATGACCCGGCCCTGATGTACCGCCAGCGCAGCGACCCCGGGATTAGGTCGGGAAAGTGGGCGCGCGCGCGAGGCAAGCCGCGCGGCGGCAGCCATCCAGTCACTATCCGTGTGAGGCAAGCTTGCGGCTATTGTCCGACGCTTTCGGTCGCATCGCCACGGGCATCGGTCCGCCGCTTGGCAGCAGCAGCGGCTTCGGCAGCGCGCTCGGCCTCGGCTTTGGCCTCGATCTTTTCGACATCCATTCCGGCTGCCTTGCCCAGCGCCTTGTACATGTCACGTTTGCGGGCTTCGATCCGCGCTTCCTCGGCTTTGCGCAGTTCCTTGATCTGCTGGTTGGCGGCGTTTTCGGCGGCAATCTCGGCATCGGAACGCGCTGGATCTAGCGTGGTGATATAGGTGATGCGCGGACGCTCGGGCTCGCCATACACCGTACTGTTCACCCCCCAATACAGCATTCCTGCGACCGGCAGGACCGACAGCGTGAGGAACAGCCAGCGATAGGGCCGCGGGCGCCGGATTTCGTTCCAGAAATCGGCGATGCCACCGGCAGGGTTGAAACGGGACGGAACTATGCGCATCGGCCCAATATAGGGTACACGCGCGAGATGGCAAAGGGGGGCAGGTCGGTTAGCCGAAGCCTGCGTACAGCCCGCGCCCGTGCTCCTTCAGCCAGCTGTCAGCCGCCGTGATTTCGCCTTCGAATATCTGTCCCAGAAGGGCGTGGAAAGCCCGCGAGTGGTCGAAATGGACAAGATGCGCCACCTCATGCGCAACGACCGAACGGCGCACGAAATCGGGGGCTTGCACAAGCCGCCAATTGATCCGGATACGGCTTTTGTCCGAACATGAACCCCAGCGCCGCTGCGCGCGGGTCAGGCCGATCGGCACCGGATCAAGCCGCGCCGCCGCACAATAATCACGCATATCCGCTTCGGCGAGGCGCAGCGCCTCGGCCTCCAGCCACCGTTTCAGCCGCCCCTCCAACCCCGGCTGGGGGCCGCCGATCCGCAGCGCATCGTCTTCAATCACTGGGCGGCGGGGGTTTCGCGGTTCCCATGCAAGCCGCAGCGCACGCCCGCGGTATCGCACCTCGCCGCCGGGCGCGGGTGCTGCGCGTGCGGGCAGTTTGGCTAGTTGATCGGCGAGCCAGAGCTGGCGCGAATGGGCAAAGGCAATCGCCTCGCGCCCTTCGGCCCAGGCTGGCAGAGTGATGCGAACTTCGGATCCATCAGGGGCGAGCCGCAGCGTCAAGCGCCGGGCATTGCGCATCCGTTTCAGCACGATCGGCACCCGCGTTCCGCCAAGGTCAATATCGGGATCGGGCGCCTGCTTCACCGAGGCACCGCGCAGCCAATCGATCATGCGCCCTCCTCGTCCCTGCTGATGGCCCAGTCACGCCGCGCCTCGGGCCATCGGGTGATGTGGTGCTCCACCGGCCCGGCATCCACCTCGCTCACCACCCGTCCGACGATTGAAATGCCTGCCCGCCGCACCGCATCGCGGTCACCCGAAAGCAGATAATGCCAGTTGGGCAGGGGCTGCCCGTCCGCGCGCAGCCGGTAGGCACAGGTCGCTGGCAACCAGCTCACCTGCTCGACAATCCTGAGCGTCAGGCGCAGGCAATCGGGGACAAACGCCTTGCGGTTGCGATAATCGCTGCACTTGGCGGTGCCGGTATCCAGCAGGCGGCAGGCGATATTGGTGTCCACCACCTCGCCGGTATCCTCGTCCTCCAGCTTGTGCAGGCAGCACCGGCCGCAGCCGTCGCACAGCGCTTCCCATTCGGGCCGGGTAAGCTCGCCCAGCGGCAGCTTCCAGAAATGATCTCTCAATTCACCCATCGGTCCAGTTCCGCCGCCACCGCCGCGCCGCCCTGATCCGTGGGCAGCGTCGCGATCGGCTCGCCCGCCGGGCCAAACAGGTAAGTCACGTTCGAATGATCGACCAGATAGCCGCCACCGGGCTGCGCTTCGCCCTTGGCATAGAACACCTTGAAGGTCTTTGCCGTAGCGGCAATCTGTTCGGGCGTTCCGGTCAGGCCGATTATATCGGGCGAAAATGCGGCGGCAAATTCCCCCACCACGGCCTGCGTGTCGCGTTCGGGATCGATGGTGATGAAGATCGGGGTGATCTTTGCCGCCTTGGCCGGATCTTTGGCCTTCAGCTCCTTCAGCCCCTGCGCCACGCGCTGCATGTCAGTAGGGCAGACATCGGGGCAAAACGCGTAACCGAAATAAACGACGCGGTACTGCCCTTCGAAATCGTCCCAGCGCACGGTTTTACCCGTGCTGTGGGTGAGCGCGAAGTCACCGCCGATCGTGGCCCCGGCCAGCGGCGGTTCCTGCTGCGGCGGGGCAGCATCGCACCCCACCAGCGCCAATGCGGCGGCAATCGCCAGAGAACGTACAGGGGAAGGCTTGTTGATGCGGTTCATGCTCTGCTAACTGATTGCTTGCGACAGGCGCCAAAGACAGGCCGATATGCTTGCCCGGCGTCCGTCACGTTACAGATAAAATGTCTGGCCAGATACAAGGTCTGGCGCGATGTGTGACAGGTAATGCGAAAGGATCAAACCTTGGCTCTCGATGTTTTGCGCAAATTAGGGGCTCGCGGGCCGATTGCCAGCGCCATTGCGCTCGCGCTCGCCGTTCCGGCTGCCGCGCAGTTCCAGTCCGAAGGTTACCAGTTCCTCGAAGCGGTCAAGGACCGGGAGGGCGACAAGGCCACGGAAATGCTGAGCAAGCCGGGCAGCCAGATCGCCAATACACGCGACATCACCAGCGGCGATACCGGCCTTCACATCGTGGTGGCGCGCAACGATCTCTTGTGGATTCGCTTTCTGCTGCAACGCGGCTCGGATCCGAACATCCGCAACAAGAAGGGCGTCACTCCGCTTCAGCTGGCGACTTCAATGGGCTTTACCGAAGGGGTCGAGGCGCTGATCAAAGGCGGGGCGACCGTCAACGTCGCTGACCAGACCGGCGAAACGCCGCTGATTGCCGCGGTGCATTCACGCAATGTGGCACTTGTCAGGCTGCTGCTGGAGAAGGGCGGCGATCCTGATCGCAACGACAATTCGGGCCGGTCCGCACGTGACTACATGACCCTGCAAAGCGGCAATTCGCTGCTGAAGCAGGAATTCGACAACGCCGACAAGAAGCGCGCGGCGGCGGGAACCAAGAAGAATTACGGACCTTCTTTCTGATATGACCGATACACCAACCGCTTTTCACGATCTGACGCTGGACGAGCTGCGCATTGCGCTCGCGCCTGACATTGCCGCTTCGGCAATCTTCGATGGCTGGAACGAGACCGCGCTTGTCGCCGCTGCCGAAATGGCCGGGGTTGATGTGGATGTGGCCCGGCTGGCGTTTCCGGGCGCAAGGCCGATGGACATGATTACGGCGTGGATTGCATCGGTCGATCAGGCGATGGAAGCGGAATGGCCGCAGGAACGGCTTGCGGCGCTGAAAATCCGCGAACGCATCCGCACTCTGGTTGCCTTTCGGCTGGAGGCTGTGGCGCATATCGACGAAGCGGTGCGCCGCGCGCTCGCGGTGATGGCCCAGCCCCAGAATGCGCGCCGGGCGCTGAAGCTTGGCTGGCATTCGGCCGACATCATGTGGCGGCTCGCCGGAGATACCGCGACCGATTACAACCACTATACCAAACGTGCGATTCTGGCGGGCATCTACAGCGC
This sequence comes from Porphyrobacter sp., assembly GCA_041639595.1. GTDB lineage: Bacteria > Pseudomonadota > Alphaproteobacteria > Sphingomonadales > Sphingomonadaceae > Erythrobacter. The sequence goes on along the minus strand of JBEQBX010000005.1, from coordinate 56,856 downwards.
GACTCTGGCGGTGTTCGTCAATGATGACAGCGATGGCAAGGCGGACACCCATGCTTTCCTCGAACGGCGCATTGACGGTGTGATGCAGTTTGAAAAGGTCAAGGCGCAGTTCGTCGGCAAGGACCGTGAATTGCCGAGCCTGACGCGGTTCCTGGGGCGGCTGCGCTACCCCGCGCGGTGATCCGTGGATTAAGCGCCGGCAGATGATGCGCCGGCCGCCAAGCTTGCCTATTGTCCGCCACAGATTCGCAGCGCATCTTGCGTGGGCGAGATCAAGACATTGACGGGAAGGGTATTTCGATGGCGGGTTCGCTCAACAAGGTCATGCTGATCGGCAATCTGGGCGCTGACCCGGAAATCCGCAGCTTCAACAATGGCGGCAAGGTTGCCAACCTGCGCATCGCCACGTCCGAGACGTGGAAGGACCGCCAAACCGGTGAGCGCAAGGAAAAGACCGAGTGGCACACTGTCGCGATCTTCTCCGAAGGCCTCGTCAGCGTCGTGGAACGCTTTCTGAAAAAAGGCAGCAAGGTGTTTGTCGAAGGCAAGCTCCAGACCCGCAAGTGGCAGGACCAGAACGGGCAGGACCGTTACAGCACCGAAATCGTGATCCAGGGCCTCGGCGGAACGCTGACCATGCTTGACGGTGCCGCGGGCGGTGGCGGAATGGGCGGCGGCGGCGGCGGTCGCTCTGGCGGCATCGGCGGGACCAGCGGCGGCGGTTCAGCCGGCGGCGGATGGGATCAGGGCGGCAGTTCGTCAGGTGGCGGATCTGGCGGCGGTTTCGGCCAGACCGGCGGCGGCAGTGGCGGCTACGACGATCTGGACGACGACATTCCGTTCTGAACGCCGCCGTTCGGCACGTTTGATGCCGATCCCGTCGCGCGCCCGGCGTCTATCGTGCGGCGAAATTTGACCACACCAGCGTTGCCAAACGGTCCATCGGCACGTGGTGGCCGCCGCCTTCCAGCTGGATGACAATCGCCTTGTCTGCGCTTGCCTCCCGAAGCTGCTTGGCTGACGCAAACGGCACTATCTGGTCATTCGTGCCGTGATACAGAAATACCGGCGCGGTCACTCTGCCAATCGCGGCAAGATTATCGAAGCGATCTTTCAATGATCGGCGGGCAATGGCCGGAATCATCGCAGTCATGCTGGTGAAGGCACCCAGCGTTGCTACCCCTTCCACGCGGTACCTGCCAGCCATGGCCAGTGCGACCGCGCCGCCGAGAGAATGCCCGAACAGATATCGCCTGCCATTCGGGACAAGATCCTGTGCCTTGTCCATCCATGCTGCGCCGTCGATCAGAAGCGCTGCTTCCGACGGTCGCCCGGGGTTGTCGCCATAACCGCGATAGGACGCGACAAGGACGCCATGCCCGCCCGCCCGGAACGGTTCGGCGCGCGATGCACCGACCAGGTGGTTGTAGCCGTTGCCGTGGAATGAGATCAGCAATCTATCGTTGCCCGGCTCAGCCGGCCAGTAATAACCTTCCAGCACCAACCCGTCCCGGGTGGTCGCCGTGACCGTTTGAGGAGCCTCTGCCCGCCACGTGACGGGGGTTGCAGTGAGGGGTTGCGGCTGAAAGATGCGATCCCTGATAATGCCCGCACATCCCGTGAGGGATAGCGCCGCCAGTATCGAAATGAGGATCCGCGCTTTCCTGGCTCGCTTTGCCATCGCCTTGCGCCCCTTGAGTGAATGGCGTCGACCGGATCCACATGGGACGATCTTCGCTGCCATCATCGACCACGGCTCCGCGTATAGTGATCATAAGCATTGGGTCTGGGTGCAGGCAGCGCCTCCCGCCAATCGTCGCCTTGCAGCGCAAGGACGCCTGCCTTGATAGCGGTGATTGCCACGGCGGTGAGCGAAAACGGCGAAGCCGCCCCGCAACCTCTGAGGCTGGCCGGGTCGCACTTGTCCGCCACGGCCAAGTTTAATTGGCTCGGCTGCGGACCGTCGGAATTGGCCTGCCGCGTGGCATGGAAAACCTCACGGTTGAGGCGATCGGCTGACTGGCCCTGCTCCCGGCAGACGACAATATCAGCATCGCCTTCGGACGTAGCGCAGCTGTTCAGACGAATATCGAGACCCACAGCCGGCCCGCCAGGTTCGGCGGGCTGAAGCCGAAAGGCGGCTATGTCATCCGACAAGATGTCCTGACACGCCGCAGGAGCCGCCGCGGCAACCAATATCCATCCAAAGGCTAAGCTGATCTCACGGCCCATCAACCGCATCCCTTTGTGATAAGAGCCAAAAACTCTCATCCGGAGGGACAATTGTCAATATGGGGCGGCCACTGCTCCGCCTACGATCAGGCCGCTACCTCCGCCAGCGCAGCGATGAACTTGGGCAGGTTTGCCTTGGTCAGTCCGGCAATATTGATGCGGCCCGAAGCGGCCATGTATATGCCGTGTTCCTCACGCAGTTGCGCGACTTCTTCCTTCGTCACCGGCAGCATAGCGAACAGGCCGTTCTGAGTACCCAGCGGGGTCAGGTCGATCCGCCCCGCCGTGCCCGCCGCTGCCAGAGCGTCACGCACGCCGCGCATCCGGGCGCGCATATCGTCAAGCTCTGCCAGCCACGCCTTGGTCATCGCTGCATCCCGCAGGATAATCCGCACCGCCGCGCCGCCATGGTCGGGCGGCATCGACCAGGCCGCACGGGCAAGCGCATTGGCATTGGAAAAAGCGGTGCCCAGCGTATCAGACTCAGCCGCCATGACGTAGAACGCGCCAACCCGGTCGCGGTACTGACCGAAGTTCTTGTCGCAGCTGTAAGCGATGAAGGCCTCCGGCACAGCGGCAAGAACGCTGCGCATCCCGGCGGCGTCTTCCTCCATGCCCTGCCCCAGCCCTTGATAGGCCGAATCGATGATCGGAAAGGTGCCGCTGCTGGCAAATGCCTGCGCGATCGCAGACCAATCATCGGCACTGTAATCAATGCCCGTCGGGTTGTGACAGCAGGCGTGGAGCAGCACAGCCTCGTCGGCGCCCGCACCGTTGATCGCACTGAGCACCGCTTCAAGATTTGCCGTGCCATCGGGGTTCGCGTGATCAAATGGCGCCAGCTCCATGCCGAGATCAGCGAGGATCTGCGCATGGTTCGGCCAACTCGGCACGCCCATGTGGACACGGCGGACGCCCGCTTTCTGCGCCAGCGCCAGCGCCAGCCGCACCGCACCGGTACCGCCCGGGGTCTGCATTCCGCTGATGCGCCCACCCATCGTCGGGTCAGCGCCGAAGACATAAGGCATCAGCGCATTGACGAAGCCCATGTCGCCTTCCGGACCGAGGTAGGACTTGCTGTCCTGCCTGTCGACCAGCGCCTGTTCGGCAGACTTGACCGCCGCAAAGACCGGCGTTGCCCCTTCTTCAGTACGGTAGACGCCCACGCCAAGGTCGATCTTGTCCTCGCGCGGGTCGGCAGCGTGGAGGCGGATCAGGGCGAGAAGCGCATCGGGCGCCTGCGGGCTGAGTCGTTCAAGCATCATGGATAGGGCGCATGGCCCGCACGCGCCCTCACCGCAACCGGCTTTTCGTATGCAGACACGAAAAAACCCGTGTTAGAACGGGACCCACTTCTGTTCCTTCGAGAACTTCATGTAACCCGCATTGATCCCGAGCCTCAGCCCCGCCCCGACCCGGATCGGGATCAGCACGACGTCGCCACGCCGCATGTAACTGGCGTTGAGGCCGCCGACGAAGTACGCCTGACCCTCGCCCGCCGGGAAGCGGTTGAACAGGTCTTCGCTGTCATAAAGATTGTAGACGAGCACGAAGGTGTTCGATGCATTGGCACCGACATCGAAACCGACCGACGGGCCTGTCCAGTAAACCTTCTGTTCGCCCTCGACTTTGTGGTGCAACGTGCCTGAACCATAACGCGCGCCGACGATGAACGCACCGCCCGCTTCGCGTCCGACAATATAGCCATTGGGGCGGCCCTGCTTTTTCAGCAGATCCTCGATCAGCTTGGCGAGGCCTTCCGCGCCCTTGCCGAACACGCCTTCGGCTGCGCCGATCAGGTCATCCTCGGCATAAGTTTCCGAGGTGATCGCAGGGACGGTTTCTGCCGCCGGTGCAGCCACACCCTCAGCCGGCAGGGGGGCAACATCAGTCGCGGGCGGCGCGCCATAATCGCCAAACGTTGTATCAAACCCTGGATCATTCGTGGGCGGCGCCGATGGGGCCGGCGCAGGTTGAACCTCGGTCGGTGCTTGCGTTTGAACTTGCGGAGAGGACAGATCACCGTCGATGGCGCCCTGCTGATTGAAGGCAGCGTCCGGATCGAAGGTTTCGACATCCTGCGCCGCAACCGGCGCAGTCATCGCCGCTGCCGCAAAAGCAGCCAGTGCCAGCGCGGAAAAGCGGCTCTTTAGTTGAGAGAAACGGGCGATCATGGTGCTCATTATGCAGCCTTTCGCAAGAGCGTGTCAGCCCCGGTTTTATGCGCATCGCACGAGAATCGCTTCCCGTGCGTCCTGCAACCGCCCGTCGCCGAGGCGAATCGAATTTGCGACGAACCGATGATCAGTTACGCAGCGAAGGCTGAACGCCTGCCGAACCATGGGTTACGGCCACGTTGCCCGGTGCCGAACATGGCAATGCGGTTTTTTTCCAAGCCACCTTGCCGCCCGCACAAGGGCCGACTATAGCGCCGCCCTCACAGCCAACGCTGTTGCCCGGAGACGTGGGTGAGTGGCTGAAACCAGTTCCCTGCTAAGGAACCGTACTCTATCAGGGTACCGAGGGTTCGAATCCCTCCGTCTCCGCCACCGGCCTCCTTAAAATCTAAACTTTCCTCTCAAGGGCCCAGCTTTCCTTGTAATGCCCCCGGACACGTCTCAGAGGTTGAGGCTGACAAATCCCGAACCGGACCAGATCACCCCGCAGATCAAAAACTGTTCTCAATATAAATCGAGGCAATGCAGCTAGAAACCGACAGAGGGTTCTTGCGAGCACCTCACGCCGCGGATGCCGCTTCTCAGGCTTTGCTCATGCCCATGCCCATCGAAATGCTGCGTGCCGCTTCGACCAGATGCGGCGCTAGTGAAAGAAGATCGGCGCGGCCCAAACGGTCCGATGCACCGGAGATGGAAATGGCGGCAAACGGAGCACCCGTTTTGTCGAATATTGCACACCCGATGCTGCTGCTGGAAGCCGGCAGGACGCCGATAGATATCGCGAAGCCCTGTTGGCGGATGGCGGTCAGTTCGGCTGCCAATTCGTCGCGCGGCATGATGTCGGTCTCGGACTTGCGACGGTACCGCGGGACTTCCAGATAGGCTTGCTGGAATTCGGCTGACATGTGGGCCAGGACCGCCCTTCCCCCACTCGACCAACTCAAATCCCAGCTTGTGCCGGTCGGCAGGAAAACATTCACGCTTTTAAAGCCGTCGAGCCTCTCGATCAGAATGATCGTTTCACCGTCAAGCAGCCCGAGGTGGACGGTCTCGCCGGTAGCGTGCCGCAGCGCGTCCATAACGGACAAGGCCGACATGCGAATCCCGCTTTTGCGTTCTATGGCGTGCCCGCCAATCGTGATCGGACGAGACGTCAGCGACCAAAGCGGGCGTGTGCCGCCCTGGCGCTCAAGCCAGCCGAACTGCTCGAGAGCGATCAGCAGACGGTGCACTGTAGCCTTGGGCAGGGCAAGCCGCCGGGCCAGTTCGCTTGCACTGATCGGCTGCCATTGGGCGATGCGTTCGACCATTTGCAGCGCCAATCGCACCGGTCGCATTTGCGAAGCAGCATCCGGTGGAAATGCAGTGCCGCGCTCAAGATTTTTGAAATCTGAGGTCATGCCGGCAGTATCTCCGTACCCGGAAGCGGAATTGCAACCCTCGTGCAGCAACCGTCCGCCGTCACACGAGACTTTTGAATTCAGCCAAATGTCCCGCTGAATGAGACATTGTACTTCATGGTGAAACAAATCAATTGTCACCGGGCGGCATGCATGCAAATCTTCGAATTGCCGCGATTCGGTTCAAAAGCGCACATAACGATCAGCTGTCACGGCTGACTGGATCGCAGCGGAGGGGTTGTTGGGGCGTTTTGCGCTCTCCGGGCGAGACTTATTGTTACCGGAGCGCATGATCTGTGCCTGCATCCCTTTGTACGAGAGGGGCAGCCATTATGAAACCAGCACATTATCTTGCCGCCGCAACTTTGCTTACGTCGGTCAGCCAGATGGCTTTGGCACAAGATGCCGAACTGGCGAACGACAAGGGCGATGGGATCACCGACATCATCGTCACCGCGCAAAAGCGCACCGAAAGCATTCAGGATGTCCCGATCTCCGTTGTGGCGCTGGACGCCGACACGCTGGAACAACGAGGGATCAATTCACTCGCAGGCCTTTTCACCGGCCAGATCCCGTCACTGCGCATTGCCCCGTTCCTCGGCCGGCCTTCGGCAGTCTCGATCGGGATGCGCGGTCTCGTGCCGGTCGACGCGACACAGGTGACGCGTGACCCAACTGTCGGGATCTATATCGACGGGGTCTATATCGGCCGTGTGTCCGGCCTCGCCATGGAATTTTCGGAAATTGAACGATTGGAGGTGCTGCGCGGCCCGCAAGGCACATTGTTTGGCCGCAACACCATTGGCGGTGCCATCAGTGTCGTGACCAAGCGGCCAACCGGCGAATTGGGCGTCGATGTGCGTGCAGGCCTCGGAAACTTCGACAACCGCATGGCGGCAGCCCACATCAATCTCCCCAAGATTGCCGGCGTTTCTTTCAAATTCGACGCTTTGATCAACGAGCGCGGGGGCTTGTTCCTCAACCCCAATCCTGACCTTCTCGATTATCAGCAGATCAGTCGCTACGGATTTAAGGGCAGCGCGCTTTGGGAACCGGCGCCCAACCTTTCGGTGTTATATTCTTACGACCAATCGCATGATGATTCCACCAGCGCCTACAGCGACATCATTGCGACAGACCAGCCTGCCGCACTCCGCCCCAGCTTCATAACCCTGAACGAGGGGCGGGTCCGCACGGCACGTGTCGGCGTGCCGGTCCTGGAAAATCCACAGCGGGCACGCGGGCATTCGCTCGTTGCCGAATGGGATGTGACCAACAATGTCACGATCCGTTCCATCACGGCTTGGCGCGATCTGAACTCCGTCCAGTGGGATCAGGATACGGGCGCGGTGACGGCTTGGGGTCCTAACCGGACCTTCGGCCGACTGAGCTTTGCGGCGGTGAGGCAGAACCAGTTCAGTCAGGAACTGCAGGTCGTGGGCACCGCCGGCGAGGTCAATTACGTTGTCGGAGCCTACTACTTCAACGAAAATGGCGAGGACGAAGCCACGGTCTTTTCAGCCGGTCGCCTTAACGCCACCAATACCGGCGTGACCCTGTTCCCGGCGCCCATTCCCGATGGCGGCGCGGCCAACACTCCCGACCGGGCGGCCCGCGTGGACGTGAAGTCCAAGGCCTTGTTCGGCCAATTCACCTGGTCACCCGAAGCAATTGCCGGATTGCACCTCACTGGCGGTGCCCGTTACACCGATGATACAAAGGACGGCGCACTGACCGCCGTACGAGGCGTAGATCCCAACCTGCGTTTTTCGTTCGGTTCCAAACGGATCGATCCGATGGTGGTCGTCGCCTATGACATCACAGACGACATCAACAGTTACATCAAGTACAGCCGTGCCTATCGCGCCGGCGGGGCGAATACCCGCTCGGGCATCCTGCGTCCCTTCGCCGAGGAGGAGTTGCTGGCGTGGGAGGCGGGCGTAAAGGCGGTTTTGTTCGATCGTCATGCGATGGTGAACATCGCCGCCTACTCCAGCCGCCTGACAGACCAGCAGGTTGACTTCATCAACCCGCAATTCGTTTCGAACACCGAAACCGTCAACGCACCCGAAAAACGCACGATCAGGGGCATCGAGGCGGATCTGACGATCGTACCGGTGAGCGATCTGCAATTCGCCATCAATTATGTCTTCACCGATGCCCCGACGACGCCGGTGAGGAACATCTTCACAAACGCGATTCAGGACATCAGCTCGGCTTTCACGCCGCGGCATGCGGCCACGGTATCTGCCGATTACACATTCCCCCGCTTCTCCTTCGGCGAACTGCGGGTCCACCTCGATGCGAACACGGCCGGCGACTACATTCCCAACAACACGGTCACCCAGAAAGCCGATCTTGCCTATCTGTTGAATGCGCGGGTCACGCTGGGTGATATCGATGTGGGAGGCGGCAAGCTCGAATTGGCGCTGTGGGGTCAGAATATCACCAACGCCACCTACAACTACTTCGATTTCCGGGTTGCAGGACGGCAGACCTCCCGGATCTACAATGATCCTCGCACATTCGGAGTGCAGGCACGTGTGCGCTTCTAATCGCAAAAGGCGCGGCCCGCCCCGTCCCGTGCTGCTTCTTTGGGCCATGCTCGCAGGGCTGACGCAGCCAAGCATTGCGCTCGGCCGTAATATCCTCATCACCAATGACGATGGGCTGAGCAGCAATGTTGTGGCTTTGCACGAGGCTCTGAAAGCCCAGGGGCACGATGTCATCGTGGTGGTGCCGTGTCAGCAGCAGAGCGGTATGGGCGGCGCGCTCTACGCCATGAAGCCACTGGGGCCGTTGACCGCGGATTGCCTGAACGCGGCGGCCCGCGCGGGCGATCCAGGTGCGGGGGTGATGACCCGGCCCGAAATCGGGCCGGATTTCCACTACGTTGATGGCACGCCGGTGATGGCGACGCTCTATGGCCTTGATGTCGCAGCCAGAACGCGGTGGAGCAAGGCGCCCGATCTGGTCATTTCGGGGCCCAACATCGGCCGCAATGTGGGCGGCATCGTGGTCAGTTCGGGAACGGTCAGCAATGTCCAATACGCACTCATGCGGGGCATTCCGGCAATCGCGGTCAGTGCCGGCGCCGGGACGCAGAGGGGCAAGGATCTCGCCAATCCGTCATCCACCCAGGTTGCGGCGCGGATGCTGGAACTTGTTGCCATTCTCGAAACTTCAGCCGACGCCGGACCTTTGCTTCCTGCGGGTACGGCTCTGAACATCAACTTCCCCGACGCTCTCGATCAGGCCCGGTGGAAGTTGAGCCGGATCGGGACAACGTCTTCATACGACGTGCGGTTCGTGACCGACCTTCAGGCATCGACCAAAGCCGGAGGCCCCGCACTTCCGGGTTTGCAGTTCCGGGTCATGACCGAAGGCGAGGCTCCCCGGCAGGACAAGGACGAAGCCACAATCGCCCGCTCTGATATTGCGATCAGCGTCATGCAACTGGCGTATGATGCGCCCCCCAAACTGCGCTCCCGGACGCTCAAGCGTTTCCGAAATCTTCTGGAACGCTGATCTCGTCCATCGCGGATGGAGCCTGTGACCCCCGGTCAGGATGCCGCGGGTGAGAGGACAGCTCGAACGGCAGCGCCCGAACCTGCAATCGGCAGCCACCGTAATGACCTGACTGGCGCCAGAGATGAAATCGCCGACCATATTGGCAGGCGCAACCTTAGCCTGCGTGGCCTGTGGTGTGTGGTCGTAAACCTGCTAGGCAGGGCCGCATGACCAGCATCCACAAGCTTTCCGGTATCGTCGGTGTCGGCGGGTTTCAATATGAGTGGGAGCTGCGGAGCGAGCCGCAGTGGAGCGAGACTGAAGGCTGGAAAGGCATGACCGTAGCCTTGTTGCGCAAGCACACACAGCGTGGAGCTTTGCTGGAATTCCCGCCGCCGAAACGCTTGTTGAAAGGTCTGCAACGCGGCCGCCTTCAGGTCAGCGACGCGATTGTAATCAGGGGCATTCAGGCCGCGTTAGACGCCGGCTGGGAGCCTGCATCCCGGGGAAAGCCGACGGTTTTCATGGTCGACGCCGATGGCAACTAGCGACAAGCCGCCTACTATCCAGCTCAACGGGCCAACCAGTCGGTTGTGATTTCGCCCCTGTGCCCCTCGGGTGCCAGCGCGGCGCGCAAGGCTTCCAGCAGAGGCGGCAGTCCTTGCGTGAAGGCGAAGGGCGGATTGATGATGAAAAGCCCCGCACCGTTATAAATGCCGGGTTGATCGGTATCATACAACCAATGCTCGACGTTCAGGAACTTCTTGATGCCGAGCCTGCGCATCTGCTGCTTCCACCGCTCATGCGTCGCCCGCTCTTTCAGGGGATACCAGATCACCGTCACGCCATGCGCCCATTTGCGCGTGGCAGCGGCCAAGGTGGCTGTGATACGCTCGCGTTCGTCCGTCTGTTCGTACGGCGGGTCGACCACCACCACGCCGCGAGGCGTGCGGGTCGGGAGCATCGCTAGCCAAAGCTCGTAAGCGTCGCGCTCATGCACGGCAGCGGGTGTGCCGCGCATTGCGCCGCGCAGGGCAAAGGCGTCCTCGGGATGCTTCTCGTTGAGGATCAGGAAGTCCTGTGGGCGCAGAAGCTGCGACAGAACCCGGGGCGATCCGGGATACAGGTGTGGCTCGGTCCCGACATTCACGGCCCGTACGGCGGCGCGGTATTGGTTCAGCAAGGGGTTCTGGTCAGCAATTGCCCGCACCACGCCCTGTGTGGACTCGCCGGTGCGGCCGGCCTCCTCGCTGTTGAGGTCGTAAAGCCCGCAGCCCGCATGCGTATCGATCAGAGTCAGCGCAGAGGGTTTGTTCTGCAACGCCCGCACAAGGGCGATCAGCAGGCTGTGCTTCACGACGTCGGCGCTATTTCCAGCATGGAAGGAATGGCGATAATTCATTGAGGTTCGGAAATCCTGACGATCTGCCTTTTTATGAACTGCCGGGTGCAGCAGCTGGGCGCGATTCGATTGAAGTGACCAGTTTTGCGCCCGTATAGAGCCGGACGGGAACCTTCAAAGCACTTCCGAGCGAACCATCAAGCCCGCATCAGCGACCCTCGCCCAAAGGACGAAGACCGCAGGTCTCCAGGTGAAGTTTACTGGTGACGGCAGCGTGTGCTTGAGACAGCAGGGGACTTTCATCCGCGGTGCCTGTTCACCCCGATCCCGAAGCCATCCACAGCGGGCAGGCGGGCGTGACAGTTAGGTGATGCCCGCCCGCGCTTCGGTGTTCAAAAAATCAGGACAGCGTCACCTTCTCAGGCGAAAACGACAGCCGCGTGGTCAGGAGCGCGCGGAACGCGTTGTAGCCGCCGGTTCCCGGGAAGAACGCATGGAAGAACAGCTGCGGCTGACCATCCAGGCCCGGCGCAACCGACGCGTGGCCGGGCGCCCACCAGGTCTTGACGGATTTCAGCAGCGGACCGTCCTGCTTCACATAGGGGCCGAGCGGATGATCGGCGACTGCCACGCCTATGCCGTAAGCCGGGGTGCCAAAGTCGTTGCCGGCGTAAAACAGCCAATACCGCCCCTCCTGCCGCGTGACCCATGGGCCTTCGATCAGGTGGCCTTCCCATTCCTGATCATTGCTCAACACGATCGTGTCGGTGCCGATCAGGTTGCCATGTTCGTCGATACGCTGGGCGTGAATCGGTGTGCTCATTGCATCGACAATGAAGGCAGCTTCATCGACTTCGCTCAGCACCGCCTTTACCGGCTCCCAGTTGTCGAGCACGGCTTCGATCAGCTGCTGCATCAGGAAAAAGCGTTCCATCGGGCGGCGGTCATTGGCCCAAGGCTGGACGGCAGCAGCGAAGCGGGCAGTCAGGCGATCGGGTTCGTGCGTGAACAGACGGTCGATCAGATCAGGGCGGCGGCGCAGCAGTCCTGCCAGCGGGCGCGGCCATACCCCGTTCGTGTCACGTTTCCAAAACAGGTAAACCTCACCGCCTTCGTCGATGAAGATGTGCGAATCGATTACCCCGCCGCTCAGCATCGGCTGGCTGGGATCATCGGGGTAATTGGTGGTGTTTATGGCAAAGCCGCTGATCAGCGGCTGCCCGGCATCCCGCCACGGCCCGGTGGGGTGCGGGGCCTTGGCCAATCCGATGGCGAGAGCATTGGAACGCTGGCGCGCGGTGTAGACCAGCCAGTATTCGTCCCCGCACTTGGCCATTTCCGGAGCCCAGAAATCACCGACAGAGCGGCCATGCGCAGTCCATTCCGGCGCTTCGCCTTCGGGAAACACAAAGCCGCGATGCGTCCAGCTTTCGAGATCGTGAGAATGCAGGATCGGGAAAGCGTCCGGCGCGTCATTCGACGTTGCGACTAGGAAATAACCCTCGTCAGTCTTCAGCACGGCGGGATCGCCATAGCCTGCGGTCGTGCGCGGGCTGAGGTTGTCGAGGATCAGCGGCCGCCAGTCAGGCTCTGGACCATCCAGCGGCACTGGCCGGTGACCGCCGGGCGGGCGTGTGCCGAAATCGCGGGCCAGTTCGCTGAAGAACACCGCGTAGTGATTATGCTGGCCCGTCGGCAGCCGGTAGCTGTGGGATCTGTCCCCCAGCCGCACGGTGAAGCGCGTCGCGATACCCTCGGCTACGGCATCAACTTCAAAATCCTTCGTTATGTCTGCGACGTCCATGTCCGTGCCCTTCTTTGGCCCCACCAAGGCCAGACTGATGTATTAAATCTTATTTGTAAGATAAATAGTGGGCCGCAGATGGCAAGCGGTTTCGGGACTACTCCGCACCAAGCAGTGGATATCATGGGCTCGACCAACACGGTCGAGGCCGCGCGGCCGGGAGCCTTCGGTCTGCCAATCCAGCCTTATGTTATCGAAGGGCTGGTCGCGGCTGCTTAAAGGTGATCGGTGCGCCGCCTGGATGGCACGCTAAATCACGGAAATCATAAGGATGCCTCTTGCCCGATCTGGAGTTGATCAACGTCTCCAAATCTTATGGCGCTACCCGCGTGCTGGAGGATGTGTCGCTTTTGGTCACGGGGCGCGAGTTCATCGCCTTCCTTGGGCCATCGGGCAGCGGTAAATCAACATTGCTGCGCATCATTGCCGGATTGGAGGCGGCGGATGCGGGGGAAATCCGGCTCGGCGGCGAACGGATCGACAGACTGGCCCCGGGTGCACGCGGGATCGCCATGGTGTTCCAGCACTATGCACTCTACCCGCACATGACGGTGCGAGAGAACATGGCCTTCGGGCTGGTCAACGCGAAGCTGCCCCGCGACGAGATTGCGCGGCGGATCGTGCAAGCAGCGGATATCCTCGAAATCGGCAATCAGCTCGGAAAGAAGCCCCACGAGATGTCGGGCGGTCAGCGTCAGCGGGTCGCGATCGGACGGGCGATTGTGAAACAGCCGCGCCTGTTCCTCCTGGACGAACCACTGTCGAACCTCGATGCAGCGCTGCGGAACCGGACGCGGGTGGAACTGGCACAGTTGCGCAGCCGTGTTGACGCAGCACTGATCATGGTAACGCACGATCAGGCCGAAGCGATGACGCTGGCGGACCGGATCGTGGTGATCAACGATCGACAGATCCAGCAGGTCGGCACCCCGGCCGAGGTCTATGCGCGCCCTGCGAATGCTTTTGTCGCGCGGTTCGTGGGCTCGCCTGCAATGGCGATGGCTCCGGGGCGCATTGTGGCTGGAGCGGCAGGACGGATCCGTGTGCAGCTCGGAGGTGGCGACGGTGTCCAGACCGCCGTGGCCGCCGCGGGGTTTGCCGAAGGTCAGGCCGTACAGCTTGGCCTGCGCCCCGAACACGTCACGCTCGCTCCTTACGGCAGCACAGGCATCCCCGCCACCGTGGAACTGGTCGAGCGGCTGGGCGACCGCACCTTCATCTACACCCGTCTGCGCGACGGCTTGGAGATCATCGCCCACGAAGCCGGGTTCAGCGCAGTTCGCCCTGCCGACGCGGTAACGCTCGCGATCAATGGTGCAGCAGCACATATCTTCACGGCGGATGGCGGCGCGCATCACCCGGAACCTGCCGCATGAAGGCGCCGACGCGCGAACGGTTGACGGGCTTTGCCTTCGTCGGACCGTTCCTGCTGGTCTATGCAGCAGTGCTGGTGGTGCCGCTGTTGATGGGCATTGTCATAAGCCTGCACCGCGCCGATCTGTTCGGGCGGCGCGAGTGGATCGGGTTGGCCAACTATGCCGAGGCTTTGGCCGATCCGGTGCTGCATCAGGCTTTTGCCAACACGCTGACGCTGACCTTTCTGATCGTCCCGCCGCTGACGGTGATTGCGCTGCTGCTGGCACTGGCGCTGAACCGGGCGGGTCCATTTTCGGCGGCCTTACGCGGGGTGTTTTTCTCGTCCCTGGTGCTGTCGGTGACGATCGTCACGCTGATCTGGCGCTTTATACTCACTCCCGACGCCGGACTGATTGCCGAAGGATTGGAGGCTGCAGGGCGAGCGCCGGTCCCGTTCCTGTCGGACCCAGATCTGGTCATCCCCGCCATTGCAGTCACGACCCTGTGGTGGTCATTGGGCTTTCCGATCATGCTGTTCCTGGCAGGCCTGCAACAGGTGCCGGGCGACATCTACGAAGCCGCCGCGCTTGACGGGGCGAGCCGGTGGACGGTTTTCCGGCGGATTACCCTGCCTTCCATCCGGCGTACGTTGCTGCTGGTGGTCATGCTCCAGACCGCTGCGCAATTGCAGATCTTCGGGCAGGCGCAATTGCTTACTGGCGGCGGGCCGGGAGGGGCGTCGCGCACCATCGTACTCTATATCTTTGAAGTGTCGTTCGGACGCTGGGAGCTGGGGTACGCCGCCGCCATTGCCGAACTGTTGTTCAGCATGATCCTGTTGGTGACGCTGCTACAGTACTGGCTCGTCACCCGGAACGAGGGCGCGGCATGAACGCGCGCCGCCTTTCGCCGCTGGTCACGGCGCTACTGCTGCTGGGCGGGGCGGTGATGCTCATGCCGATGCTGTGGACGCTGCTACTGTCGTTCAAAAGCAACGCTGCGTTGATGGCCGATAGCGGCGCAGCGTTTGCGCCGCCGTGGACGCTGGAAAACTACCGGGCGATCTTCGCCGGATCGCTGACAACCCGCTGGTTGCTCAACAGCCTGATCGTGGCGAGCGGGGCAACCATCGGGGTGCTGGTGCTGTCGAGCCTTGCCGGATATGGTTTTGCGCGGCTCGAGTTTCCGTTCCGGCGCACGCTGTTCGTGATGGTGTTGCTCGGGCTGGCAGTGCCCGAACAGGCGGTGATCCTGCCTCGCCACCAGCTGTTCGCGGCTCTTGGCCTGCACAATTCCTACCCCGGCCTGATCCTGCCGAGCCTGACCGGTTCCTTTGGCGTGTTCTTCATGACCCAGTATTTCCGAGCCATTCCGAGGGAATTGGACGAGGCAGCACTGCTGGATGGCGCGTCGCGCTTTACGCTGTTCTGGAAGGTGTTGCTGCCCTTGACGATCCCGGCGCAGGCGACGCTGGGCGTGTTCACTTTTCTGGCTGCCTGGAACGATTACTGGTGGCCGCTGATCTCGGCCACAACCAGTGACCATTTCACCCTGACGGTTGGCCTTGCCTCGGCGCAAATGAACTATGCACAGACCAGCGGGCTCGGCTTCCTGATGGCTCAGGCCGTGTTCGCCTCGATCCCGATCCTTGTCGTCTATATCATCTTCCAGAAACAGATCGTCCGCGCGATGGCCGGTACAGCGGTGCGATGAAGCGTTGGCTTGCCATTCTGGCACCTGCCCTGCTGGCGGGATGCACGCCCCCGGACGAACGGCCCCAGATCGTCGTCCAGCGCTTCTTCGGCGAATGCGGTGCGGCCTATGGGGACAGTCTCGATGTCGCGGCAGCTGAAACCGAGTGTGGTATTCTCACCACGCTCATCAACCGGTTTCAGACGGAGAATCCGGACATCGAGGTAAAGGTCAATGTTGTCGCCTGGCCCGGTTATTCCCAGCTTGCCGCGCAGATTGCCGCAGGAGACCCGCCCGACCTGGTTACCATGCACCAGTCGGTCATCTCCGACTATTCCGAACGCGGGCTGATCGAGCCGGTGGATGGCTTGCTCCGCCGCGCCGCCATTGATCCGGCCACCTTCACCCCGGCAGCACGGGCGGGCGTGGTCAAGGAAGGACGCATTTACGCCATGCCTTGGGACACGATTGGGCGGCTGTTCCACATCAACACCGCCCTGATGGCCAAGGCCGGGTTGATGCGCGGCGGCAAGCCGGTGCTGCCCCGTTCGCCCGGGGAATTGCTCACGCAAGCGCGGCAGTTCAAGGCCGCGACCGGCAAGCCATATCTGATCCAGGCGCAGGTGAGCGCGCCCGATTTCCACGTTGCGCTACTTTACACCTATCTTCTCGCACAAGGCGCTGACCTGTTCCCTGACGACCGGCACATCAGCCTCGACACGCCTGCGGCGCATGAGATCGTCACCCTGCTGCGGCAGATCAATGTCGAAGGACTGACCACGCGCAATCAGGACTTCCCGGCAGCAACCGCCAGTTTCATCCAAGGCGATGGAGGGATTTTCCCGGTCGGCACGTGGATGCTGGGGCCTTACGAGGCGGAGGCGCAGCGGAGAGGATCACCGCTCGCCGGGAATTATGCCGTTGCGCCCTTCCCGCGCCTGTGGGGCGATGAAGCCGCCTTTGTTGATGGCCATGCGTGGGTCGTCCCTGCTGCGGATCGCAGCGATGCGGAGCGGGCGGCGATGGCGCGGTTTCTGGCATTTCTTGCACGGTACAATTTCGATTGGTCGCGCACCGGGCAGTTGCCCGCCTTTGCTGCGGTGGTCGATAGCCCGCAATTCCGCGCCTTGCCGCACCGGGCCGACATCGCGGCCCTTGCCCAGACCGGCAAGCAGTTGCCGGGCTATGTCCAACGCCAAAGCGCGGTACAGGGGCTGATCGGGGAGGAGCTGGAGGCCGCTATCACCGGGTCAAAACCGGTCAAGGCGGCGCTAAGCGATGCCGAGCGGCGGGTAAACAAGCTCTACGAACAGATGATGTGACGCGCAATTCAGCCGGCGAAGGGCAGCTCGGCAATTCCGCAAACCCCGGGTTCGGTGACGAACAGCCCGCCAGCCTGCGGTTGCCGCGCCAGATCGTCCGGCGCAAGATCGCGGGCGGCTGATGTGATGAACAACCGGTCCAGCGCAGGCCCGCCGAATGCCACGCTGGTTGGGCGCTGGACCGGCATTTCCAGCGTCGCCAGCAATTCGCCCGAGGGCGAAAAGCGGCGCACGCACCATCCGTCCCAGAAGGCAACCCACAGGCAATCTTCGGCATCGACAGTCATTCCGTCGGGATAGCCTTGCCCCTTGTCGAACCGCAGATGGACGCGCCGGTCGCCGACCCGGCCATCAGGGGCGAGATCGAAGGCATAAACCGTCTGGAGCGCGGAGTCGGTGTGATACATCACCCGCCCATCGCGGCTGAACGCCGGCCCGTTGGTGACGCGGTAGCCGCTGTCGATCCGTTCCCAACCAAGGTTCGGCTCCATCCGGTAAAGGGAGCCGCTAGCCTCAGCCTCGGCCCGGTCCATCGTCCCAGCCCACAGGCGCCCGGCGCGGTCGATCTTCGCGTCGTTGAAACGGTTGCCGGGCAGATCCGGTTCAGGATGGCCGATCGGCGTAACGGCGAAATCGGCGCTGACGGCAACAAAGCCGTCATGCCCCCCGCCGATAAACCCGCCGCGGGCGCGCGGCAGCAGCGAACACACATGCCGGTCAACCGCGATCCTGCGCAGCCCGCCCGCTTGCGACCAGCGGAACACCTGCCGTGCCGGAATATCCACCCAGTAAAGCGCCGCCTCTGCCGCGACCCATACCGGCCCTTCGCCGAGCGTTGCCCGGACATCGGCAAGGCATTCCACCGCGCCGGTCATGTCAAAGCTTGCGCTCCGCATCAGCAATCAACGCCATGACATCGACGATCAGCGCGCTCATCGCGGCGCGGGCCTGATCGGGGTCGCGCTGTTCGATCGCGGTCAGCACGGCGCGGTGCTGCGGCAGGCTTGCGGTGTGACCCTTGAACCGGTTGGTGAACCGGATCGAGGTGCGCAGCGCGGTCATCACCACATCGCGGAATTGGGCATAGAACGGATTGGCCGATGCTTCGAGGATCGCAATGTGGAAGGCGATATCGGCTTCCAGCGGATCATCATCCCCTGCCTCGGCAGCGACCATGCGCTGATAACCTGCTTCAATCGCGGCGATCCCTTCGGCATTGGCCGCCTGCGCCGCCAGCACCGCTGCCATCGGTTCGATGGCGATGCGCAATTCATTGAACTGGCGCAGCAGATCGAGCGAGAATTTACGCTCCAGCATCCAGCGCAGGACATCCGGATCGAACAGGTTCCAGGCACGCGGCGGCTGCACGGTCGTACCTTTGCGGGGGCGGGCAATCAGCAGGCCTTTGGCGGTCAGCATCTTGACCGCTTCGCGCGTGACCGATCGGCTGACGCCATATTGCATCGCCAGATCCGCCTCGGTCGGGAACGGGCTGTTATCGTAATGCCCTGTGACAATGGCTTTACCCACCGCCTCCAGCAACGCGTAGGTCAGATTGCGGCCTGCCCCGACAGGATCCATCGTGTTCATCTGCGAGACGCCCCTTCCCCATTCACGGGCGGGATTCGCAGATAAAGCAAGCGGGCGCAATCGTTCAGAAACAGGGCGTTCAGACATGGGGCGCGGTAGCAATGCGGCGCGCGATCAGGGCAGCATCGGCCACAATGCGCAGCGGTTGGCTGTCAACGTCGATAGCACGGCCCATAACGCACCGGGCGAAGCGGGCATAAAGCGCGGGATATTCGGCAAAGCGGCCAAGCGGCTGCTGCACGCCATCTACGATCAGCTGCGCGCCGCCATGATGCAGAACGACCTGCCGCCCGCTGCCCGTCTCCACCGCGATGTTCCACGCTTCGTTGGCCTGTTCGCGCCAGTCGAAAGTCGCCGTGTGATCACCCCCGCGAAACTGCAGGCGGGCAGCGATCGGGGCCTGCCGGTTGGAAGGGACGCAAAATTCGGCGTCCTCCACAAACAGTGGTGCCGGCAGAATCGCGCTGGCGATGGACAGGGCATTGATCCCGGTATCGAGCACGCCGAACCCGTCCGGCTCCCAGATCCAGTCCTGCCCCGGATGCCATTTGCGCACATCTTCACGCCAATCAATGGCGAGGCGCGTGATGGTTTCCCCCTTCAGCAGCAAAGCGGCAGGCGCAACCGCAGGGGCCGCCTGTGAATGCCATGCAGCAAACACGGCAGTCCCGGCAGCACGGGCGTGGGCCGCGATATCCTCAAGCTCGCCAAGGGTGGCCGCAGGCGGCTTTTCGAGCAGCACGGCAAGCCCTGCTCCAATCGCCTCAAGCGCGATGGCGTGGCGCACCCGGGGCGGAGTGCACAAGCTGACCGCATCGATCGCGCCAGGCATCGCGTCCAGCATTTCGCTCAAGGAGGCGAATACCGGAAAGTCGCACCCGTCTGCTCCATGCGGGGCGACCACCGCGACCAGCCGGAAATCCGGATGGGCGGCAATCGCGGGACAATGTTCGCTGCGAGCAATCTTGCCGAAGCCGACGATGGCGATCCGGATTGTCATTCCGGTTCCGCCGCAGTCACAAATCTTCGTGCGCGCGCAGCAACCTCGGCCGCGGTCACGCCGGGCGCATAAAGCGCGCTGCCGAGGCCGACCCCATCCGCTCCGGCTTCGCGGTAAGCGGGCATCGCGTCCGCCGTGATACCACCGACGACGATCAGCGGCACATGGCGCGGCAGCACCGCGCGCTGCGCCTTGACTACGGCGGGCGATGCGGCCTCTGCCGGGAACAGTTTGAGCGCATGGGCCCCCGCAGCAATCGCCGCGAAACCCTCACTCGGCGTGAAATAGCCGGGGGCCGCGACCAGCCCTGCCGTCCGGGCAGCGCGGATCACGCCCGCATCGGTGTTCGGCGCCACGATCAACCGGCCGCCCGCATCCGCAACCCGTGCGACATCTGCGACATCGACGACCGTGCCAGCCCCGATCAGGGCATCGTCACCGTAGCGCCGGGAAAGGCGGGCGATGCTGGCGAGCGGATCGGGCGAATTAAGCGGCACCTCGATTATCCGCACGCCGGCATCGACCAGGGCGGCGCCGATGCCCTCCACCTCGTCCGGCGTCACGCCGCGCAGAATTGCCACCAACGGGCATTGCGCAAGGAAACGGGTAAACGCCTGACCGGTCATCGCAGCTCCATCATCAGTGCACGCGTTCCGACCACGAAAGCTGACGAGCCATCAATCACGCGCGGCAGGCTGGCAGGCTGACCCTGCACCTCGGCGATGGTTACCGCGTAGAGCGCGCAAAGGTCCGTGCGGCCGATCAGGCATGGCACTTCGCCTGCGTGCAGTTGCAAACCAGCGCGAACCTCCGCCCCGATCAACAGCCCGCTGACATAGGCCGGTCCGTCCAGCATCGGCGCATCCAGCAGTCTGGCCGCGCGCAGCCGGAACAGCGCGCCCAGCGGGTCGCCGCGTCCAGACGCCGCCACCGCCCCCACAAAGGCGGGGCCGGGCTGCACCGCCCCCTCCATCTGCGGGGCAAGGATCGAATGGCGGGCGAGTAACGCAAACAGCTCGCCCGTCATCCAGGTGGAGAAGGCCACGATTTGCCCGTCCTTGATCCGCGCCCATTTGGCATGGGTGCCGGGCAGGCATGCCAGCGCATCGCCCAACAGCGCGCCGTCAGCCAGCGCGCCGATGATCTGAACCTCCTCGCCGCGCATCACATCGGGCGCATCGCGGCGGTCCTGACTTACGCCGGGAATGATGCCGGTGCGGTCATCCATCCAGCAGATCGCGCGGGCCAGATCTGCGGCCCCTGCCGGGCAGGGCACATAGGGGACATTGCACCAGCCGCGGTTCGATCCGATCATCCCGCCAAGCAGCATCGGCAGGTCGCCCAGCATCCCGCGCAGGCGCGCCGCCTCAGCCGCGAAACCGTGGGCCGGAACGGTGGAGATCCCCGCCCCGTCCGCGAAGGCATCCTCCACTGCGCCATCCGCAGCGATGCGCCACGCACGGCGGTTGGTAGTGCCCCAGTCGATAGCGATGAAAGGCCCCTCACCCGGCAAGCTGCATTCTCCTTGGTTTAATGATG
The DNA here is from genome assembly GCA_041639595.1 of Porphyrobacter sp. Lineage (GTDB taxonomy): Bacteria > Pseudomonadota > Alphaproteobacteria > Sphingomonadales > Sphingomonadaceae > Erythrobacter. The sequence goes on along the minus strand of JBEQBX010000005.1, from coordinate 35,892 downwards.
CTTCGCTTGCCATGGCCTAATTATCTTATAAATATGATTCTACTGTTTTTGAGCTGCGATGTGCCAAAATGAAGATTGCCCGTATCGAGACATTTCTGGTGCCGCCCCGCTGGCTGTTCGTCCGCATCGAAGCCAGCGACGGCAGCTTCGGCTGGGGCGAGGCCAGCCTCGAAGGCCACGCCGAAGCCGTGGTCGGCGCGTTCGAGGCAATCGGTGACAGGGTCATCGGCGCCGATCCGCGCGCGATCGAGGATATCTGGCAGGTCTGTTATCGCGGCGGCTTCTATCGCGGCGGGCCGGTGCTGATGTCGGCCATCGCCGGGCTGGATCAGGCATTGTGGGACTGGAAGGGCCGCCATCACGGCCTGCCTGCTTATGAAATGCTCGGCGGCCGGTTACGCGAACGGGTGCGCGCCTATGCATGGATCGGCGGCGACCGGCCGGATGACATTGCTGCCGCTGCCGCTGCCCGCCGCGCGCAGGGTTTTTCGGCGGTCAAGATGAATGCGACCGCTGAAGCCGCCTTCCTCGCCGCGCCGCGTTTCGACGATGTGATCGCGCGTGTCACCGCCGCCCAAGCCGAAGGCATGGACGTCGCGCTGGACTTTCATGGGCGCGTCCACCGCCCCATGGCCAAGCAGCTCGCCCGCGCTCTCGAACCGCTCGGGTTGCTGTTCATCGAGGAGCCGGTGCTGTCCGAGCACGCCGACGCGCTGCCGCAGATCGCCGCCCTTACCAGCATTCCGATCGCGATGGGTGAGCGGCTCTATTCGCGATGGGATTTCAAACCGCTGCTCGAAGGCGGCGCGGTCGATGTTATCCAGCCCGATTTGAGCCACGCGGGCGGCCTCAGCGAATGCCGCCGCATCGCTGCGATGGCCGAAGTCTATGATGTTGCCGTGGCCCCGCACTGCCCGCTCGGCCCTTTGGCGCTGGGTGCGTGCCTGCAACTTGCCGGCTGTGCGCCCAACGTCGTGTTGCAGGAAATGTCGCTCGGCATTCATTACAACGAAGGGCACGACCTGCTGACCTTTGTCACCGATCCGGGCGTGCTGACGCCGTTGGATGGCCATTTGCCGATCCCCGCCGGTCCCGGGCTGGGGATCGAAATCGACGAAGCCAAGGTGCGCGCTGCTGCCGCCAAACCGCACCGCTGGCGCAATCCGATATGGCGCCATGGCGACGGAAGTTTCGCCGAGTGGTGATGCCGCGGTTACGCTTACTGGGTTAAAAACCTGCGATAAAGAGCCGTCCGCCCCGTCGGACCACAACGCATCAACAAGGGGAGATGTTGATGCGTAGGATCAAGTTGGCGCAGTGTTCGGCTTTGGCAGCGGTGATGGCTCTGGCCGCAGGCGCGGCTCACGCGCAGCAGGTGCCCCCGGCACAGACCACCCCGCCTGCCAGCGAGCCTTCCGCCGCAACGCCTGAACCGGGCAGCGAAATCGTGGTGACGGGGTTTCGCCAGTCGCTCGAATCGATCCGCAACATCCGGCGCAATTCGGACGAAATCATCGATGCGGTCGTCGCCGAGGATATTGCCAAGCTCCCCGATCTCAACACCGCGCAGATCGCCGCACGCATCCCCGGCGTTCAGGTCTACCGGCAGGGCGGCGAGGCGCAGAACGTGTTGGTGCGCGGCCTGCCCAACTTCACCACCACCTATAACGGGCGCGAGATATTCACCGCCGAAACACGGATTGTGGCGTTGCAGGACTTTCCGTCCGCCAATGTCGCAGCACTGGAAGTGTTCAAAACGTCCGCCGCCGATCTGATCGAGCCTGGCCTGGCGGGCCTCGTCAACGTCCGCTCGCGCCAGCCCTTTGATTTTCAGGACGGGCAGATCGCCGGATCGGTTTGGGGCCTGTACACCGTGCAGGCCGACGAGGTGACGCCCAACTTCAACTTCCTGGCCACCAAACGCTGGGAGGTGGGAGACGGGGGCGAGTTGGGCGTGTTGCTGAATGTCTCCCGGGTCGAGATGACCTATCTCGATGCCGAAATTTCCAATACCGATTTCCTCCAGACCTTCCGCAGCGATGGCAGCGCGCTGATCCCCGATGCAGGCGCGGGGACCGCGGCGCGGTTCCCCGATATCCATCGATTGTTCTACCGTTCGGGCAACCGCGTGCGCCCGTCCGTCAATGGCGCGATCCAGTACAAGCCGGCGCCGGATGTGGAATTCTATCTCGAAGGGCTGTGGCAGGGGTTTCGTAACAAGATCGACGACCGGTTGCTTGCGGCAGAACTGTTCAACGGCGCGCAGGTGTCCGGTCTGGTATTCCGCGAAGGCACCAACATCGTCAGCAGCGGGACTGTGAACGGCCTTCCCGGATCGCTATTCTCGTTCCAGGGCGGAACCTACAACAAGACCGACACTTACCAGTTCGCCGGCGGCGCGAAGTTCACGCTCGACAAGCTCAACGTCCATATCGACATCGCCCGTACGGATTCGGAATTCACCGGATCGACCGAAAGCGTGGACCGCCGCTGGACGGCCGCCCCGGTCATCAATTTCGACACTGAAACACCCGCTTTCGCCATCACCAATATCGACTTTGCCGATCCCTCCGCGCAGTTCTTCGACGGACTGTTTGAAGAAAACCAGCGTTCGGCGGGGGATGACTGGCAGCTGCGCGGCGATCTGGAATATCTGGTCGACGGCGCCTTCATCCGCAGCATTCAGGCGGGCGTGCGCTACACGACGCGCGATGCGGTGCGGCAATACAGCAACCGCTTTGGCCGTGCAGCGTCGCCAATCAATGCCGCAGACCTGCCGCTGGAATTCGGCGTCTTCAACGGAGTCAATGTCGGCGGCACCTTCCGCTGGGCCGCGCCGACTTACCAAAGCATCCGCGAAAACCTTCCCGAGCTGCGCCAGTTGGTCGGCTTCGGCGCTGAGCCGGTCGAGGCTGGGCTGCTTTACACCGCGGACGAGAAAAACCTGTCGGGCTACGGCCAGATCAATCTTGGTACCGGGGATATCGAAGGCACCTTGGGCCTGCGCGTCAGCCGGGTGGAAACGCGGGTGGCAGGGCCGAACCCGACCGGCATTTCCGCCATCGACGAAGGCAGTAGCGACACGTCGTGGCTTCCCAATGCCAGCATCCGGGCACGGGTGACCGACGCACTGCAGTTACGCGCCGCGGTGTCCAAGACCCGCACTCTGCCGACCTTCGGCGACCTGAACCCCGCGCTGGTGCTGGGCGCACCGCCGCCGGGCGGGGTCGGCACCGACAGCAACCCCTATCGCGGGTTCGGCGGCAATCCGTTCCTCAATCCCTTCACATCGTGGAACGTTGACGTGGCGGCGGAATATTACTTCACCCCCGCAGGCTTTGTCTCGCTGACCGGCTTCCACCGCGAGGTTGACGGGTTCATACAGCAGAACACCTTCCGGGTGGAGGATCCTACCCTGGGTGTGGTGGAGATTACCGGGCCGGTGAACACCGGTCAGGGGCGGATCACCGGCGCCGAATTGCAGGGGCAGATCTTCGCCGATTTCGACAGCTTGCCCGATTGGGCGCGCGGCTTTGGCCTGCAACTCAACGTCACCTATATTGACGCCAAGACCGAGCAGCCGGATGGTCAGGGCGGCCTGACCCTGCAACCGATCACCGATCAGCTGAACGGCGTTTCCAAGTGGAATTACAACATCGTCGGCATCTATGAACGGTACGGCCTGTCAGCGCGGCTCGCCTTCAATGACCGTTCGCGGTTCCGGGCGACGCAGCAGTTCCGGGGCGATGACATCTATACCGAAAACGCACGCCCGGCGGGCCGCCTCGACCTGTCGCTCGCGTATGACATCACCGGCCAGTTTGCAGTGTTCGGCGACTGGACCAACATCACGCGCGAACAGTTCCGGCAGGACTTTACCTCGGCCCGCAATGGCGCCGCCCCGGCAGAGTTCATCCGTTACCTGCGCGATGACGAGAGCACTGTGTCGGTGGGCGTGCGGTTCCGGTTCGGGCGTTAAGAGCCCTTAATTCGTCCGGGCGGGACGCAGACTGGTGCCGATCACCGGCTTGCCGTGCTTCCAGCCGAGCGGCGCGATGTACATCTGCCGGCCCTTTTTGGCGTTTTGGCACGCCCCACCCGCGATATGGGCGTGAAACACGATATATTGCCGCCCATCCGCTTCGAACACTGCCTGGTGTCCGGGGCCGCTAAGGCACCCGGCCTTGCGGTCTGAATAGCTGTAGAGGATCGGATTTTCGGGCGCGTCCCGGCACGGCCCCAGCGGCCCGGCGCAGGTGGCATATCCCATTGCATACGGCGACAGGCGCTGATGCGGCTCCCATCCGAAATGGTTGGCTGAATAGAACAGCACGTATCCGTCTCCGCGGCGCACCATCGTGGGGGATTCGATGACGTGCTCCTCCCAAGGCTGGTCGTTGTCGAGCAATGCGACCGGCTCACCTGTCAGCCCGAGGCCGCCGGGCGTCATCGGCTGGACGAACACCTGCGTCGGCTTGCCCACGGCGTTCGCATCGGCCTTGTAATAGAGATACAGCCGCCCGTCGGCATCGCGGAAGGGGCTGGCATCAATCGTCCCGCCCAGATCGCGCTGGCATACCAGCGGCTCCGCGGCGTCCGAGGTGAACGGGCCAAGGGGGTTGGTGCTGGTCGCAACCCCGGTGCATTGCCGCCCGCTCGCCTTTTCGCGCGCGGTGAAGAACAACAGGTAGCGGCTGCCATCCTTCATCACCTCCGGCGCCCAGGTCCAGCCGCGTTCTGCCCATTTCGGAAGCGCCGGCATGGCATCATGGAGCTTGCCATCGCGTGACAGCGGCGCCCAGCTTGTCAGATCGTCCGACACCGCCATCTGCACGTTGGCCCTGTTTCCATTCGCGTTGGTGGCATAGGCGAGATAGCGGCTGCCGTCCTGGAGGACGAACGGATCGGGGAAATTGGCGCGGTACACCGGCACGAAGGGTGGTTCATCCGGCGCGGTCGCGGCCAGCGGCGCACAGCCTGCCAGCACCGCTGGAAACAAGGCAAAAAGGCCGGGTAAGCGCAAGCGAGGCTCCTCAATCACAATTTTGCAGCAAGTCCGCGGATCGCTGCTTGCTCCAAGGATATTGTCATATAAATGAGCGTGAGATGAAAGAGCCCCAGCCCCCCGTTCAAGAACCCGGCGCCAGCCGCGCCCTTTTCGGCCACCTGCCCGATGGACGCGAAGTCGAGGCGGTGACGCTGGTCAACGCCCGCGGCATGAGCGCGACGGTCATCGCCTATGGCGCAACGCTGCAATCCGTTTGTGTGCCGGATCGCAACGGCATGCTGGCCGACGTGACGCTCGGCCATGCCAGCCTTGCGCCTTACCTCGATCAGCCGCAGTTCTTCGGTTCCAGCGTGGGCCGGGTCGCCAATCGCATCGCGGGCGGGCGTTTTGTGTTGGACGGGACAGAATACTGCGTGCCTCCCAACAACGGCCCCAATGCTCTCCACGGCGGGCCAAGCGGTTTCGACTGCGTGATGTGGGACATCACCGCCATGACCCCGGCGCCAGAACCGTCCGTCAGGCTGACAATGCAAAGCCCTGACGGCGACCAGGGCTTCCCCGGGACCATGCGCGTGTCGGTCACCTATGCGTTGGATGACGATGGCGCCCTGGCGATCACGTACGAAGCGGAAACCGACCGCACGACGATCGTCAACCTGACGAACCATGCATATTGGAACCTTGGCGGAGAAGGTTCTGGCAAAAGCGCGCTGGACCATGTGCTGACGATCCCCGCCCAATACTTTCTGCCAACCGATGGGACCGCCATTCCAACAGGCGAATTTGCCGCGGTGGAGGGCACGCCCTTTGACTTTCGCGCTCCCACCAAGATCGGTGCCAGATTGCACGATACTGCGCACGAACAGATCCGGGTTGGACACGGCTATGATCACAACTGGGTTATCTCTCGGGAACGGAGCGCCGTTCCGCGGCTGGTCGCGCGCTTGCAACACCCAAATTCGGGCCGCACGCTCGATGTGCTTTCCACAGAGCCTGGCGTACAGTTTTATTCGGGTAATTTTCTGGACGGCAGCAGCATAGGCAAAACCGGCAGTCCATACGCAAAGGGCGACGGCGTTGCATTGGAGCCGCAGATGTTTCCCGATACGCCCAACCAGCCGGCGTTCGGCTCAATCCGGTTGGAACCGGGCCAAACATACCGGCATGCACTGGTTTTTGGTTTCACCGCCTCATGATCTGCGCCGCGGCGATTGCTCATCCGGCAGCGGCAATATGATCAGGAGGCCTGAGCATTGATCGGGCGAGCAGCAGTGGCGTACGGCTGGTGCATCTGGGCATAATCATGTTCAAGCTGCCGCATCTGCGCCTGACGCCACTGGTCGTAGCTGTAATCGACCTGAAAATCTTCGCCCATCTGGGACAAGGCATTGTGGCTGCGTTTGAGGGTGTGCGACATGGTCAGCTTCCTTATCCGGTTCCGGCCATGAAACATGGCAGGATCACCTTCGTAGTGTCGCATCTGGCGCGCCCGCGGCCCTTATCCTGCATTAACCTCACCTGTCAGTCAGCCCGCGGTTCATGCGGTCTGCCTTGCGCGTTGCCGCAGGATCAGGCGGGCGCCAGCGCAATCCGTGCCACACTCCACCCCGCAAAGGCTGCGCCGAAAACGGTAAAAGCATACATCATGGCCATGCTCACCGCCCGATTGACCGGGGTGTGCACATAGTCATCGATCAACTCCTGAAGCCCATATTTAACGTGCCAGAAGGTGATCACAATCAGCAACAGCATCAAAACCGCGTTCAGCGGATGCCGCAGCCAGTCTGTCACGACGCGGTAGGACAGATCGGGCAGCAGAACGAGCGCCGTCAGCAGCCATGCATAAAGCAGCATCAGCGCCAGTGAGTTGAGCCGTACTGCGATGAAATCCTGCGCGCCGCCTTCTCCGGGGCCAAGAGCGCGCGTGGCCTTGCCGGTGTCCTGTTCAGGCATTGTCGATCCGTCCTTTTCCTGCGTTCCCGGAATCATCCCGCCACCTTGACCCGCGCGGGCGGCAGCGCCGCTCCGGCGGCGCGCAGGATATCGCCCTCAAGCTGCGCGGCGCGGGCTTCGGCGCTGTGCCCGGCGAGCACGACATCACGGGCCGCCGCACCGATGCAGCCGGCGTCGCGGGCCAGCGCGGCGATCACCTCGTCGCTTTCGCCGGCCAGGATAATGGGGCTTTCGGGCGGGAACAGGGTCTCGATCCCGTCCCACCGGTCAGAAATGATCGGCGTGCCGCATGCCCCAGCCTCGAACAGGCGCACCGACGGGGAGAATCCCGCAGCGATCATGTCTGCCCGCGTTACATTGAGCGCGAAGCGCGAAGCGCAGTAAAAGCCGGCGTGTTCGGCGGGCGGCAGATGCTCGATCCGCTCGACATTGACGGGCCAATCGATGCTGGGGGATATTGCGGCCCCGCCACAGCGAACCTCAAGTCGGAACGCGCCCTTGCAGGTTCGATCAGCAGCCGCTCCAACGTCGGCTGGCGATCAGGGCTGTAGGTGCCAAGATAGGTCAGATCCCAGCGGATCGGCACATCCCGCGGTCGGTATCGGCCTGTATCGACCGAACAATACAGCGCCCGCGCCGCCCGCGCGCCGAATTCCTGCTCCAGCCGGGCCAGCGTCGGCCCGCCGGAGAAGGAGAAATAGATATCATAACCCGGGATCAGCGCACGCGAGATATAGTCGCACTCGCCCCGCTCCAATGCAGCAAGGGTTACCGGCGTGTCGATGTCGTAAAAACACGTCAGCCCGCGCGCATAGGTCTGCACGAAATCGCCGACCTTGATGCCGTCGGGCACGTATGACCCGACCATCACCGCGTCCGCCCCGGCAACCGCCTCGCGCCAGCGGTCCAGCCCTGAAAGGCTGTCGTAATAGGCAAGATCACAGAAATCGGGATCGGGCAGATCCCGGTGTTCGGCATACCACGGAACATCGCGTTCAAGGAACAGGACCTCGTGCCCCCGCGCCGCGAAAGCGGACAGCAACGCACGGAAGGTCGTGGCGTGGCCATTGCCCCAAGATGACGAGAGGCTGAGACCGAGGACGACCAGCTTCATGCCGCCACCTCGGTGCGGGCCGCGTGCAGCCGCTTAAGAACGCGGTCCACGATCCGGGCACGCAGCTCATATGTGTGTTCACCCCGCACCCGTTCAAGCGCCGCGGCACCGATCATCCGGGCGCGTTCAGGGGTGAGGCTGGCGAGATGGTCAGCTACGTCCTGCCCATCCCGCGCAACAAGTACCCCGCTGCCCGGGGTGAGAAACAGTTCGATCCCTTCCCATGCGTCGGTAATGAGGCAGGCGCCCGCCCCGGCAGCCTCGAAAACGCGGGTAGCAGGGGAATACCCGACCGCTGCCATCGAATCCCGTGCCACGTTCAGCACCGCCAGCGGTGTGGCGTTGAAGGCGTTATGCGACGCCGTGCCGACATGGCCGATGGCGGTGACATTGGCGGGCATCGACCGCCCTTCCCATCCGCTGCCGCCGATCAGGAAACGGCGCCGGGGCAGCAGCGCGGCAGGGCGCAGGAAGAACTCCTCCACCCGCGCCTCACGGTCTGGCAGGCGGTTGCCGAGGAAGCCGAGATCTCCCACAAAGCGTGGATCGTGCTGCACCGGGAAATGCGTGGTCATGTCGAGCGCGTTGTAAACCGGCACGCATTCGCGCGCGCCAAAACCATGATAGGCCTCCACCACAGGCGGTCCGCCGCCATAGGTGAACACCATGTCGAGCGCCGGAAGCGCACGGCGTACGGGGTGATCGGGCTGCCCGCGCATCTCATCAAGGGTCGCTGCCGCGTCCACATCCCAAAAGATCGTCAGCGCATCGGGCCGCGCTGTGCTCAGCACGCCTTCCAGAAGCTCGCGGTCATAGACGCCAACCCCGTTGGCCTTGACCACCACGTCGGCGTCCGCCGCCTCGGCCAGCACCGCGGCAAGGCCTTCGGGCGTAGCGGGCCAGACCACCGATCGCGCCCATTCGGGGGGATCAATGTCGCGGTGGGCTTGCCGGTCATAGGCGTCAGGCTCGTAGAAGGTGATCTGGTATCCGCGTTCCGCCAGCGCGCGCAGGATTCCGCGGTAATAGGTCGCTGCTCCGTTCCAGTAGGACGACAGCAGGCTCGATGCGTAAAAGGCAATTTTCATGCGATCTCCTGTGTCGGTGCAGAGGCGCGGGCGATGATGCCGAGCAGTTCGTCGACCCGGTGCGCACTGGTGTGACGGCGGCGGATCGTTTCAAACCCGTGCGCTGCAAGTTCCGCACGCAGCGCCGGATCAGCGGCCACGTCGGCGAGGCAGGTGGTCATTTCCCGCCCGTTTCCAGCCACAAGGAAATCGGTGCCGGGCCGGAACAGCCCCTCGGCATCGTCCCACGGTGCGCAGACCAGCGGAATTCCGCAGGCCAGCGCCTCGAACACCCGGATGGTCGGGATGCCGGGCAGGGCATCGACATAAAAGCGGCGCGGGACGTGGACCGTTGCCAACGCCCGCGCGAAGATTTCTGGCGCGCGCGCATTGGGCGCCCAGCCGCGATATCTCGCGCCATATCGCGCCAGCGTGACCAGTGCCGCCTCAGGGTAGCGCACCCCATAGATATCGAGCGGGAGGCCTGCTTCTTCCGCTGGACGGAGCAGAAATTCCTCCAGTTCCGCGGACCGTTCGCCGTCACCCCAGTTGCCAATCCAGACGAGGCCATGGCGGTCCACCTCTCTGGTCGGGGGGTGGAAACGTCTGAGGTCGGCGGCTTCGTGCCAGACGTGCACCCGGTCACCCCAGCCCCAACCGCGATAGACTTCGGCCAGCGCCTCGCCAAAGGCCAGAACACCGTCATAACCGTTGAGATCGTAAGCGCGCATATCGGCCGGCGCGCTGACGGCGCGGTGGTGCGTGTCGTGAAACAGCAGATGAAAACGCGCCCCGCACTGTCGCAAGGCGCCAAGCCGGGCGACCAGTTCGGGCGCGTTCCATTCGTGCACGATGACAAGGTCCGCGCCGTCAACCAGCGCCTCCACGTCGGCATCGACAGGATAGATGATTGGCACGAGCCGGGGATAGGATTGTTCAAAGGCAGAAAGCCCGACCGCGCCATGATCGGCCAGCAGGTTTGCCCGGCTCCACGCACCTTCGGGCTCGAAGGCGCGGGCATCGTGCCCCCTTGCGATCAGTTCATCGAGCACGCCGCGCAGGAAATGCGCGTTGCCGTGATTCCAGCACGAAGCCAGCGAGTGAGTGAAATAGGCGATTTTCATGCTGCCACCTCGCGGCCGGTCAGGACGCCGTTATAGATCGCCTGCATGGCCTGTGCTGTGGCTTGCGGCGTGTATCGCGCGGCGCGGTCGCGGGCTTGCTCGCCCAAGGCAGCCCGCATAACGGGGTTTGCGGCGAGCCGGGTGATGGCTGCCGCAAAGCCTTGCGCATCATGCGGGTCAGCAAACAGCGCTGTCCCATCCCACAACTCACGGAAGGTGGGAATGTCGGACAACACCAGCGCGCATCCGGCCGAGGCCGCTTCCAGTACGGCAAGGCCGAACGGCTCGAATGTCGCCGCTGATACAGCGATCGGCCGGCGGGCCATCAGGTCGCCAAGATCGGCTGCGGGAACCTGGCCGAGCGCGACGATATGCGCAAAGTCGGCAATCTCCCCGTGCGGCCCGCACATCGCGCCCGCCGCCAGAAACCGCGGGGCGATCAGGGCTGCGACCTTGTCGAGCAGAGCACCGTTCTTGACCGGGTCCCACATCCGGCCAACGGTCAGAACCGCGTTCATCATCGCCCCGCCCTTGCGCGCAGCATTGATCGGTGGGCGGCCGTTGGGAACGACCGAGGGCGTCCGGCCAAGGCCATAGGTCGCTTGCAGCGTGGCGGCAAAGCTGGCGCTTGGCGCAACTGCGGCGTCGGCAATCATGAGCCCGCGGCGCATCAACTCGCCGTGCCAGCGCAGGGCGGGATCGACCGGGCCACCCTTCGCCGCCTGCCACCATGTCGCAATGCACCCGTGGGCAACGGCGACGGCCGGAACCGGAAACGGCGCCGCGCCGATCAACGCGGGCGAATTGCAGTGGAGGAGATCGGCCCCTGACCGGTGCACAAGATCAGCCAGCGCACGCGCCGCGGCGGCGGCTTCGGAAGCATCTGCGCACATCCAGTCGAGCGGGAGACCGGTTTCCAGCACATGGACGCCGTCGATACCGTCCAGACAGGCGCGTTGATCCGCTTCGGGCGGGGGACCCATGACGGCCAGCAATACCTCGGTCCCGGCGCCTCCGATCTGCTTGGCAAGGTCCGCAGCATATTGCCACACGCCGCCCACCACGTCGGCGGTCATCACGATGCGGCGGAAGCCAGCGCGTTTCACGACACGCCTGCTGGCGAAAGCATGGTCGCGGTCGCTTGGGCCATAGGTGCCGGGCGGCCGCCCTCCAGCCACCGTGCAAGCGCGCGGACACCCACACGCCACGGTGTCCGATCGGAAAGACCCAGCGCGGCATCGGCAGCCCGCGTATCGGCCACGAACCACCGCTGATCGCCTTCACGCCAATCGGCAAAGGCTATCTTCGGCTGATGTCCGATAATCTGCCCGATTTCCTCGATCAGGCCGAGCAAGCTGACCGCATTGTAAGGCCCGCCGCCCCAGTTGAAGGCGCGGCCCGCAATCGCATCGATATGTTCAAGCGCAGCAATGTAAGCTTCGCAGGTGTCGCCCACATCGCAGACATCGCGGACTTGCCGCCCGTCGCCGTACAGCGTGATGGTTTCCCCTGCGAGCGCGCGCAGTAGAAAGTGCGCGACCCAGCCCTGATCTTCGGTCCCCATCTGGCGCTCGCCGTAGATGCAGCTCATCCGCAAGACGGCGGCGGGCAGCCGAAAGCTGCGCGCGTAATCGAGCACATATTGGTCCGCCGCGCCCTTTGAACAGCCATAGGGGGTATGGAATTCAAGGGGACGGCTTTCCGAAACGCCATGCCGAGCCAGCGTGCTGTTGACCGGAACATAACCGTGGTCGGCTGGCCGAAAGGCAAGATCCGCCAGATCGCCATAAACCTTATTGGTCGATGCAAAGATCAGCGGAACCCCAGGCCGTTGGCAGCGCAAAGCCTCCAGCAGCGCGAAGGTGCCGCCGAGGTTGATCGCGAAGTCGTCCTGCGGGTCGGCAAGGCTGGTGGTGACCGCGACCTGCGCAGCAAAGTGGAACACTGCGTCAACACCGTGCACCGCTCTGGCCACTGCGCCGGCGTCGCGCAGGTCCGCCACAACCGGCTCCAGCCTGTCGCCGTGACGGCCGGTTAGCCATGCCAGATTGCGGTCCACCCCATGACGCGCGAGCGAATCGAACACCCGCACCCGGCAACCGCGTGCCAGTAGCCGGTCGGCAAGGTTCGAGCCGATGAAGCCCGCCCCGCCGGTGATCAGGACGGTGCTGCCCTCGCCCGCTCTCATGCGACCAGTCCGCGCGCTTCGAGCTCCTCACGCGCGCGGTCGGCGCGATCTTCGGCGGTCTGGCCTGTCAGCCATTCGGCCAGATCGGCAAGACCTTCCGAAAAGTCCTGCCGCGCTTCGAACCCGATCACCTCCTGCGCCAAGGTCATGTCGCCATAGCAGTGCCGAATGTCCCCGGTGCGAGCCTTGCCGACGATCTCGGCTTCGATGCTGTTCTTGCCCATGGCGACTGCCAGTTCGCGGGCGACTTCGTTGACCGAACGATCCTGACCTGACCCGATATTGAAGGTGCCGCCTGCCGCCGCGGGATGCTCCAGCGCATCGGCAAAGGCCCGCGCAACATCGCTGACATGGACGAAATCGCGGCGCTGCTCGCCATCCTCGAAGATCATCGGCGGCTGGCCGTTCAGCAGCCGCGCGGCAAAGATCGCCAGAACTCCGGTGTAGGGATTGGAGAGCGCCTGACCCGGCCCGTAAACGTTGAACAGGCGCAGGCACGTGCTTTCGATCCCGTAGGGCGCGGCCATGATGTGGGTCATGCGCTCCTGCACATATTTGTTCAGCGCATAAACCGAAGACAGCGCCGGACGCTTCGTTTCCGGCGTCGCCACTGGGGTGAGCGGACGCTTCGCCCAGTCCAGCGGATCCCAGGTCGTCTGGCCGTCACGCAGTACACCCCGCGCCGCGTCCTCCACCAGATTGCCGTCGCGGTCACGGTAGAGGCCTTCGCCATAAATGCTCATCGAAGACGCGGTGACGATGCGCTTCACCGGATTATCGATCAGCCGTTCCATCAGCACGGCGGTGCCAAGGTCGTTGGTCGCCGTATAGCGTTCGACTTCGTACATCGACTGGCCAACCCCGACTTCGGCGGCCAGGTGGACGACCCGGTCGACACCTTTCAAGGCGCGCGACACCGTATCGCCATTGCGGACATCGCCGCGAACAAGCTCGACATCGCGCGGCAGATCGGCTGGCGGCTCCCCATCGGGGTGGACTTGTGTGATCAGGGAATCGAGCACCCGCACGTCGTTTCCGCGCGCCAACAGTTCGCGGCAGAGATGGCGGCCGATAAACCCCGCGCCGCCGGTTACCAGTATAATTCCAGACAAAACAGCTCTCCCGACCCGGTTTGGTTCTTCATCTGGTAAGTACCTAATGTAACCCGGGAGAGGCCTTCATAAATCGTGATGTTAACTCAGATTGAGCAGCGGACTTACTACTGAATTACCATCGCCGGGCCACACTACAACTATATAGCCGCGGCTTTAACACATTTTGGAAACATGGCTCCTTGAGGTGATCTGCCGAGTCGGCTTCTACTTACCTCATGCAACGTTTCAGGAGCCTGATGACCGCTACGATCCTGCTTATCCGTCATGCAGCGCATGCGCAGCTTGGTCGTGTGCTGTCCGGCAGGATCGGGGATGTGCCCCTATCGGAAGGGGGACGCAATCAGGCGCTGGGCCTTGCAGCTCGGTTGATGAGCGATGCGCTCCATGCAGTGCACACCAGCCCTGTGCGGCGCGCCCGAGAAACTGCGGCGGTGATAGGAGCGGCGCACGGGATTGCTGCCGCGCTGGCCGAACCGCTGAACGAGATCGATTTTGGCGCGTGGAGCGGCAAGGCATTCTCCGAGCTTGAAGGGGATCCGCAATGGCAGGAATGGAACGCGCAGCGCGGCACTGTGTCACCGCCGGGAGGTGAGCCGATGCAGGCGGTCCAGCAGCGCGTACTTGGCCATGTGCGCGCGGCCGCGGCGCAGGCGTCGGGCGCGGTCATTGCCATGGTCAGCCATGCCGATGTAATCCGCGCAGGCGTGGCTGGTATTCTCGGACTGCCGCTGGGCCGCATCCTGTCCTTTGACATCGCCCCCGCCTCCATCACGCGGATCGAAGCGGGCGCATGGGGGGAACGCGTCGTCTCCTTGAACGAGCGCGGGTTCTGATGATGCCCGACGCACAGCTTCGCGAACAGGTCGAAGGCCTCGCCCCATGGTTCCAGAACATCGATCTGGGCGGCGGGATCATGACCGCGCCCGATCACTTCCTCGGCGATTACCCCGCGTTCAAATATCGCCGTTTCATGGACGCGCTGCCGGATGATCTGGCGGGCAAATCGGTGCTGGATATCGGCTGCAACGCGGGTTTCTATGCGATCGAGATGGCCAAGCGCGGGGCTTCGCGCGTGCTCGGCATTGACAGCGACGCGCGCTACCTCGATCAGGCGCGGCTCGCCAGCCGGTCGCTGGGGTTTGGCGACATCGCCTTCGCGCAAATGGACGTTTACGATGTCGCCCGGCTGGGCGAGCGGTTCGACCTCGTGATTTTCATGGGGGTGCTGTACCACCTGCGCCATCCGCTGCTCGCGCTGGATCTGATCCGCGAACACGTGGCGGGCGATATGCTGCTGTTCCAGACAATGCAGCAGGGCAGCGATCTGGTGGCCGAGGTGCCATCCGACCACCCGTTCCACAAGCCGGGCACTTTCGATCCGCCCGCGTATTTCGATGATCCTGGCTACCCCAGACTGCATTTCATCGAACACGAATTTGCGCATGACTGGACCAATTGGTGGGCGCCCAATGCCGCCTGCAGCCAAGCAATGCTGCGCGCTGCTGGGTTCACGGTCGAAGCGCAGCCCGAAACTGAAGTCTATCTCTGCCGCATAGCACCCGTGCCGTACTCGGACATGGGACCGGCGGCGGTTTATCCAGCCAAGGGGCCGAAGCCATGATCGAAGCGGCGATGATCTGGAACGAGCCGAACAACAAATCGCATTGGAACCCCGAGCTTGATCCCGACTGGGCGATCTATGCAGACACGGTGATCCGGGCGGGACAAGCCATCGCTGCGGCCAATCCGGGTGTAACGCGAGTGCTGGGCGGAATGTCGCCGATCGATCCGCACTGGGTCCGGAAAATGCGCGGTCACGGCGCGCTGGATCACGTCGACGTGGTCGCGGTGCACGGCTTCCCGCTGGATTGGAACCTGTGGCCCATCAACGCCTGGCCCGACAAGATCGCCGAAATCGAAGCTGTGGTGCCTGACAAACCGATATGGGCAACAGAAGTCGGTGTCGGCAGCTTCGGGGCGGAAGAAGTGCAGGCCTTCGGTGTGGATCGCACCGCCGAATTGCTTATCGGGCGGGTACCCAACGTCTATTGGTATTCGCTGTTCGACCTGCCGCAGGAATGGGGTGCGGAAACCCGCCACCGCGAGGCGGAGGGATCGAGCTATTACCGCCATTTCTACATGGGCCTGATCCGGGCCGACGGCACACCTAAGCTCGCGCTAAATCACTACGCCCGCCATGCCGACCGGATGGGGGTGATGCAGTGGTTCCATTTTGAAGACCCCAGACTGGCCGATGCGGTCCGGTGGATGAGAGACCTTGGCGTACGAAAGATCCGCACCGGCCTTTCATGGGCCGACCGTTTCCGTCCCGGAGCGCTCGACTGGTTTGATCGCCAGATGGACGCGCTGGGCGAGTTCGAGGTGATGGTGACCTATTGCTTCACCCCCGAACATCTCGGCGTCGAAGCGCATCACACCAGCTGTGCGCGTGATCCGCAGGGCTTCGCCGATTTCTGCGCCGAAATGACCGAACGCTACGCCCCCGCCGCCCCGGCGCGGCAGGCTGTCCGCGCCTGACCGCGCACACTGAGAGGAGACTGACATGCTGTCCCCCCCGACCCGTGGGATCAACGTGGCGCTGGTTGGCGTCGGCAATTGCGCCAGTTCGCTGGTACAGGGCGTCGCCCATTATCGCGAAGGCACGAACGACACGACCGGGCTGATGCATCATGGGGTGGGCGGCTATCTGCCCGGCGATATCAGGATCGTGGCCGCCTGGGATATCGACCGACGCAAGGTCGGCCGCGATGTGGCAGAGGCGATCTTTGCGCCTCCCAACTGCACCGCCCGGTTCTGCGAAAAAGTTGATCCGACAGGAACGCGGGTCCAGATGGGCCGCGTGCTCGACGGGGTTGCCGAGCATATGCACGCCTACCCCGATGAACGCACATTCAGGCAGGCTGATGCGCCAGAGCCTCACAAGGCTGCGGTGATCGCCACCCTGCGTGAAACCCGCGCCGAGGTGATGATGAATTACCTTCCTGTCGGCTCGCAGAAGGCAACCGAATTCTACGCCGAATGCGCGCTGGAGGCAGGGGTCGCTTTCGTCAACAACATCCCTGTCTTCATCGCCAGCGATCCCGGGTGGGCCGACCGGTTCCGACGCGCGGGCGTCGCGATCATCGGCGATGACATCAAGGCGCAACTGGGCGCGACCATTGTTCACCGCGTGCTCACCGACCTGTTCAGGAAACGCGGTGTAAAGCTGGAACGCACCTACCAGATCAACACCGGCGGCAATACCGACTTCCTCAACATGCTTGAACGCAAGCGTCTCGATTCAAAGAAGATTTCGAAGACAGAGGCTGTACAGGCCGTTGCCGCGACCCGGCTGGGGGACGAGAATATCCACATTGGCCCATCGGACTATGTCGCTTGGCAGAACGACAACAAGATCTGCTTCCTGAGGATGGAAGGGACAATGTTCGGTGGGGTGCCGATGAACATTGAAATGCGGCTTTCGGTTGAAGATTCGCCCAATTCTGCTGGTGTTGCGATTGACATGATCCGCTGTGCCAAGGTGGCGCGGGACCGCGGGCTGGCTGGACCGATCCACCCGGCAGCAGCATATTTCTGCAAGCACCCCCCCCGGCAGATGCCCGATGACGAGGCGTGGGCTGTGCTCGAAGCCTTTATCGCGGCGGATTGAGCGGTGCAGGCAGCAGTTATCACAGGTCCCGGCGCTTTCACCCTTGAACGCGTGCCATTGCCCTTACCCGGCGCAGGCGATGTGCGCGTGCGGATGGAAGGATGCGGGGTTTGCGCCTCGAACCTCACGCCGTGGGCGGGGCCGGAATGGATGCAATATCCCACCCCCCCCGGCGATCTTGGCCATGAAGGATGGGGCCGCGTTGAGGCTGTGGGGGCGGGCGTGCATGATCTGGCGGTCGGCGACCGGGTCGCGATGCTGGGAAACCGATCCTATGCCGAAGCGGAGATCGTCCCAGCCGCGAAGGTGGTCAAGCTGCCATCCGCGCTCGACAAACAACCCTTTCCGGGCGAGGCGCTGGGCTGCGCCTTCAACATCTTCCGTCGCAGCACGATAGAACCGGACCAACACGTCGCGATTATCGGCATCGGCTTCCTTGGTGCGGTTCTGACCCGTCTGGCGAGCGAAGCGGGAGCAAAAGTCATCGCTATCTCGCGCCGGGAGGAATCGCTGCGCCTGGCCCGGTATTACGGAGCGGCTGAGACCATCGCGATGGATGACCATTTCCGGATTATCGACGAGGTGAAAGCCATAACCGGCGAGGCGCTGTGTGGCCGCGTGATCGAATGCGTAGGCAAGCAATGGCCCCTCGATCTTGCAGGCGAGCTGGTCGGCTTTGGCGGGCGGCTGGTGATCGCCGGCTACCATCAGGACGGGCCGCGCCAGATCGCCATGCAGGGGTGGAACTGGAAGGGCATCGACGTAATCAACGCTCATGAACGCGATCCCGAAGTACAACTGCGCGGCGTGCGAGAGGCGGTGGCGGCGGTCGCCAGCGGGCGATTGGACCCGGCGCCGCTCTACACGCATCGCTATCCGCTGTCGCATCTCGGCACAGCACTCAATGCCACGCGGGACAAGCCTCACGGCTTCGTCAAGGCGTTGATAGAATTCGCATGACACGCCCCCGGATCGGCTTTCTGGGGACCGGCTGGATCGGTCGCGACAGGCTTGCAGGGATCGCTGCAACGGGCGCCGTCGACATTGCCGCAATTGTCGACCCGTCCGATGATTGCGCACGAGAAGCACAGGCGATGGCGCCCGAGGCGGCGATCCTGCCATGTTTCGACAGCCTGCTTTCCTCTGGGTTGGACGGGCTGGTCATCGCCACTCCCAGCGCGCTTCACGCCGCCCAGTCTGTCGCCGCCCTGGAACGCGGCATTGGGGTGTTCTGCCAGAAGCCGCTCGGCCGGTCAGCACAGGAAGTCCGCCGGGTG
This sequence comes from Porphyrobacter sp., assembly GCA_041639595.1. GTDB lineage: Bacteria > Pseudomonadota > Alphaproteobacteria > Sphingomonadales > Sphingomonadaceae > Erythrobacter. The sequence continues at coordinate 17,376 of JBEQBX010000005.1, read as the reverse complement.
GTCGCTACCGCACAGGCTGCAGACCGGCTACTGGCGGTCGATCTGTCCTATCGCTTCACCGCCGCCGCCCGTGCGCTCCATGCGCTGGTCGACGACGGCGCTCTGGGCACAATTTTCGCAGCGGACCTCGTGTTTCACAACGCCTATGGGCCGGACAAGCAGTGGTTCTATGACCGCGCACTGTCCGGCGGCGGCTGCGTGATGGACCTGGGCGTGCACCTGGTCGATCTGGCGCTATGGCTAACCGGCTTCCCCGCCGTCGAGCAGGTCAGCGCCCGGATGTTTGCCAAAGGACAGCCGCTGCGCAGTAGCGACGAAACCGTCGAGGATTACGCGCTCGCCCGGTTCGACCTTGCCACGGGCGCGGCGGTGCAGTTGGCCTGTTCATGGGGTTTGAACGCGGGGCAGGACGCACGGATCGAGGTCAGCCTGTACGGCACCAAAGGCGGCGCATGCCTGCGCAATGTCGGCGGCAGCTTCTATCATTTCGAACTGCTCCAGTATCGCGGAACCGCCTGCGAGACCCTGGTCACGCCGCCCGATGAATGGGGCAGCCGTGCGGCGGCGGCGTGGGCACGGCAGTTGGCGGAAAACCGCGCCTTTGATGCCAGCGCCCTTTGCCATCTTGACGTCGCCGCACTGATCGACCGCATCTACGCCGCCACCGAATGCGCCTGAAACACAGACTTCCTCCGTCGTATCACAGGGGCGGTTCGCGGCCACTTCATCGCCCACTGCTACTCAGGCTGACCTATGTGAGTGCCGCCGGCCCCGCCCAGCCTCAGCATCGGCGCTTAACTACCACAGGAGGACAATCTGATGGCAGACGCAATCAACACAGACGAGACGCGTGAACTGATCGCTTCAAGCAAGGTCGAGGGAACGGCTGTCTATGACATGGATGGCGAACGCTTGGGAACGATCAGCAACTTCATGGTCGATAAGCGTTCGGGTAAGGCTGAATATGCTGTCATGCAGTTCGGCGGATTTCTTGGCGTCGGAGCGGATTACTATCCCATCCCGTGGTCTATGCTCACGTATAACACCGATCACGGCGGTTACATGGTCGATCTTGACAAGGACACGCTCGAAGATGCGCCGCGGTACGGCGACAGAGATGAGCCGCAGTATAACGCGGATTACGACCGTCAGGTCTATTCGTACTACGGCGTGACTTACTAAGCCACGCCGCGACGGCCCCGCTCCGCCCCCGTGGCGGGGCCGTCACCCCTTCAGGAGTTGGGATCCAGCGCTTCGGCGACTTCCTCCGTCTTGCGCTGCGGCAGCGCGATCATGCCGAGGATGAATACTGCAAATATCAGACAGATCGCGTTGGGAATGATCAACGTCCATTCCCCCTTCAAAACGCCGAAAGTGGTCCATGCCGTGAACGCCAGAGTGGTGAGGGCAAACATCGCCAGCGACAGACCCTTGGCGGAACGTTCGCGAATAATCTTCCATGCTTGCGGCGTGAAACTCGCCACCGATGCGCAAGCGCCGATGGTGCCTACCACGGTGGTCCAATCGATGGTCATGTTATCTCGCCCTCCTCTAAACTGACGCGGGTGCGGTTGATTGATTCGGGCAAATCCCGTCGCAGTGAGTGCACCATGGCTTCCCGGACGTCGCAGCGCAGATCGAACATATCGCTGCCGCTACGCGCACTCATCAGCACCCGCAGTTCGGTTGTTTGTGCGGTCATGTCCGTAACTTGCAGAGCCGCCGTGCGCCCGTCCCACAACCTGTGCCCGCGCACCGCAGCCAGCGCGACGCCGCGCAGCGCTTCAATATCGGCGGCATGATCGACATGGATGAACACCGTGCCGAGCAGTTGACTGGTCTGGCGCGTCCAGTTCTCGATCGGCTCCTCGACCAGCTTGGAGACCGGGATCACCAAACGCCGCTCGTCCCAGATGCGCAGCACCACATAGGTCAGGCCGATGCGTTCGATCCGGCCCCATTCACCGCGATAGACGACCACATCATCAATCCGCACCGGCTCGGTGAAGGCGAGCTGGAAACCACCCACCAGATTCTTGAGCAGCGGCTGCGCGGCAACGCCGACAGCGAGGCCGGCGATGCCTGCGGACGCCATCACCGCCAGCCCGATTTCGCGCACTTCGGGGATGGCCAGCAACATCAACCCGGCGCTGACCAGCATGACCACGATGCTGGCGATGCGGGCGAGAAGATCAGCGCGGGTGCGGCGGCGACGGGCGGCAAGATTGTCTTCGGCGGCGATGTCCGAACGCGCTTCGACGTAACGTTGGGCAAAGCGGATCAGCGCGATCAGCAACCAGCCCCACAACAGTGGCAGCGCCATGCGGGTTGCCGCCGTGATCCCCGCGGCAACCGGTTCGCTTGCCGCGGAAAATTTGCCCAGCAACAGCAGCGCCAGCGCGACCATGATCCAACGCAGCGGGCGCAGCAGGTGATCCAGCAGCAGTTCGTCGTCCGCAGTTTCGGTGCGCCGCGCAATGCGGCGGGCGAGCGCCGCCAACACAAGGTGCGCTGTCCACGCCGCCAGCACCAGTCCCGCTGCCACACCCAGCGTCAGGAGCAGCGCAGCCACCCCCTCTTCACCGGGCATGAGGCGGCTCAATCGCTGCCATTCCACCGCGTCAGCTGCCGACAATGATCCCGCCGTTCGGGTGCAGCACCTGCCCCGTCATGTAGCTGGAATCCTCGCAGGCGAGGAATAGAAAACAGGGCGCGACTTCATTTGGCTGACCAGGGCGGCCCATCGGAGTGGATTCGCCGAACGTCTCCAGCTTCTCCTCGCTCGCCCCGCCGAAGGGGTTGAGCGGCGTCCAGATCGGCCCGGGTGCAACGCCGTTCACGCGGATGCCCTTTTCCGCCAGATTCTGCGACAGCGAGCGGGTGAAAGCCGTGATGGCGCCCTTGGTAGCGGAATAATCGAGCAGTTCCTCGGCCCCTTCGTACATCGTCACCGACGTGCAGTTGATGATCGCCGCGCCCTTGCCGAGGTAGGGCATCGCCGCCTGCACCATGTAGAACATTCCGTAGACATTGGTCTGGAAGGTGCGCTTCAGCTGTTTCTTCGAAATTTCGGTCACGTCCTTGTCCGGGTGCTGTTCGCCCGCATTGTTGACCAGAATATCGATCTTGCCGAACTTGCGCACCGCAAGGTCGATGATTTCGCGGCAGTGATCGCGGCCACCGATATCGCCGGCGATGGTGACCGCGTGCGCGCCTTCATCTTCGACCATTTCGGCCGTGGCGAGCGCGTCCTCTTCCTCTTCAAGGTATGAAATTACCACGTCCGCGCCTTCCCGCGCGAACAGTACCGCGACGGCGCGGCCAATCCCCGAATCTCCGCCTGTGACGATTGCCACCTTGCCATTCAGCCTCCCGGAACCGGGGTATCTCGGCAGCCATTCAGGCTTGGGATCGAGATTTGCTTCCAGACCGGGCAGTGCGCCTTCTTCAAGCTTGGGAACGATCTTGGACATGGAAAACTCCTGTGTGTTTGATGAAAGGAAATCGCTGGTCACGACAGGGAGACATCGAGCGCCATCATCACCGCCAACCCGACCATCAATGCCGGGGTGGCCGAACCATGCTCGATACGCTGGCGGGTGTGTGGGATGATCTCGGCCGCGACCACGAACAGCATCGCGCCCGCTGAAAAACCAAGCGCCCAGGGGAGAACGGCGGCAGAGGCTTCGGCGACAGCAACTGCTACCGCGCCGCCGATGGGTTCGACGAGGCCCGTGGCCAGCGCCGCCCCCGCGCAGGCCATGCGGCTCCAGCCAAGGCTCGCCAGCAGGGCGGCCACCGCCATGCCTTCGGGGATGTTCTGGATGCCGATGCCCAGCATCGTCGCCCATCCCAGTGCGGGATCGCTCGACATGAAGCTGAGGCCGACCGCGGCCCCTTCGGGCAGGTTGTGGAGCGTGATTGCCAGAACGAACAAAGCGATCCGCCGCTGGACTGCCGCATCGGCCCCATTGCCCCACTTCGTCCATCCCAGCCCTCGGTCTGTGACGCTCTCGGCCCATAGCCCGAGCCGTCCCATCACCGCCGCACCCAGCCACACGGCCGTGGCCACACCGGCAGCAGCCAGCCCGACCGAGACACCTCCTGTCCGCATCTGATCAAACGCCGGAATGATCAGCGAAAAGAAAGCGGCAGCAATCATCACCCCGGCGGCAAACCCCACCAGCAGGTTCTGCCGCCGGTCATCAGCGGGGCCGGCGGCCACCATCAGCAACCCGCCCGCACCGGTCATTGCCCCGGCCAGCAGGCTCGACGCAATTCCGAGGAGAGCCGCTTGCGACACGTATACCGCGATCAGTCGGACGTGCTGCCGAGTTCGGCCCCGGTCAGCGGATCGCTGTCCGCATCCGATGCCGTGCGCTGCGCCAAAACTTTCAATGTTTCAAGCTGTTCAGCAGGCAACTGAACCTGCGCCGTGCCTTCGCCGCCGTCTACCGGGTCACTGGTGGTCGATTGCTCGAGCCGCTCCCATTCGGGGCCGCTGTTCCACGGCCCTTCGGTATCGCCGGGCCCTGTTGAGGCGTTGACATAAAGCGTGTCGTAAGGCGGCATCCCGGCCAGGCGTCCCGGCGGGAAGTTGTCGGCGATGCTGTAAAGCGCCTTCTCAAAGCTTTTCTGGTGCGCGATTTCACGGGTCATCAGGAAACCCAACGCGTCCTTGATGCCAGGATCATCCGTGATCGCGATCAGGCGTTCGTAAATGATCTTCGCACGGCTTTCGGCAGCGATATTCGACCGGAGATCGCAAGTCGGATCGCCGCGCGAATCGATATAGGCTGCCGTCCATGGCACGCCGGATGAATTGGTCAGCGACGGCCCGCCGCCATAAAGGATAGACTGGGTATGGCTGTTGCCGCCCGAAGTTAGCGAGCGGTACAGTTCCGCCTCCTCCAAGGCAGCTTCGGCAAGATCGCCTTTCGCGCCCTTGTTCAGCATGGCAACAATCGAGCCGATTACTTCCAGGTGGCTCAATTCCTCGGTCGCGATGTCGAGCAGCATGTCCTTGCGCCCCGGATCATCTTCGGCCAGCCCTTGAGTGAAATATCGCATCGCCGCGGCCAACTCCCCGTCCGGCCCGCCGAACTGTTCGAGCAGCAGGGACGCGAGCGCCGGGTTCGGTTCGGACACGCGGACGGTGTATTGCAGGCGCTTGTTGTGGCTGAACATGGGAAAACCTTCATTTTTGCGACCGCGCGGGGGCGATCTCGGACAATCTGTTAGCGCGGGTTGTTGCGATCACCATCAGATCGCGCGAGTTCGCTTTGCTTGGGAAGGCGAATCAGGCTAATTATTGCCACGGCCAGCGGCACTCCGAGTATCCAGAACGGTAAAATGGGAATGATGTTAAAGGAAGACATGACAAAACACTCCGCATCATAGTCTTTATGATTTGCGACATAGACACAAAGACTATGAGTTTATCGCAAAAGTGCTCATAACATGGTTTTCCAACCTGCGGTTTCTTCGGAAAAATGGCCGATATTCACATATGTAAGACTAGGCGCTGACTGATTGCATTAGACAGCCTTGTCGCCCGGCGGCGATGCCTCCGTCCTTTTCCAGGTGGTGGCCACCCCCCGATCCTGAAAGCGTCCACCATGTCTCGCCTGACTATGACCAGCCCCTCGGCTTTCCCTTCGCCGCGTCCGCAGATCGTCTGCTTTTCGCATTTGCGCTGGAATCTCGTATTCCAGCGGCCGCAGCACATCATGACGCGCCTGGCTGACTCGTTTGACATCATCTATTGGGAAGAACCGCGCGAAGAGGCTGATTGCACCAGCCCCCGGCTGGCGCGTGAGCGGTTGGCAGCAGGACTTGAACGAGTGGTGCCGGTTCTGCCGACAGGACTTGATGCTGCCGCCCGCGACACCGCGCTGCGCCGCCTGCTTGATCGGGAAAGCACGCCGCAAGGCGCGCCGCGCATCCTGTGGTATTACACGCCTATGATGCTTGGCTTCAGTGCCGGGTTGCGCGCCGATCTGGTCGTATATGACTGCATGGACGAACTTGCCAATTTCGCCTTTGCCCCGGAAGATATCGTCCGCCGCGAGGCAGCGTTGATGGCCCGCGCGGACATCGTGCTATGCGGCGGAGCCAGCCTTTACGAAGCGCGGGCCGCGCGGCATCACAACATCCATTGCGTGCCATCAGGCGTTGATGTGGCGCATTTTGCGCGCGGTGCTGATGGCCTGCCCGATCCTGCCGATCAGGCCGTTCTTCCACGTCCGCGCCTTGGATTTTACGGGGTGATCGACGAACGCATGGATCTCACCCTGCTGGCCGAAGCTGCGCTACTGCGGCCCGAATGGGCGTTTGTGATGGTCGGCCCGGTGGTAAAGATCAGCGACGCCGATCTCCCGCGTGCCGCCAATATTCACTGGCTCGGATCAAAGGAATATGCCGATCTGCCTGCCTATGCCGCTGGTTGGGACGTGGCGCTTATGCCATTTGCGCGCAACGCCTCGACCCAGTTCATCAGCCCGACCAAAACGCCCGAATACATGGCGAGCGGGTTGCCGGTGGTCTCCACCCCGATCCGTGATGTCGTTAGCGGCTATGGCGCGCTCGGCAGCATTCGCATCGCCGATACGGCGGCAGAACTTGTCGCCGCCTGCGCAGATCTGCTAGCCGCGCCAGATGCCGCCCGCGCCCGCTGGCGTGCCGAGGCGCGTGATTGTCTTGCCGACAAAAGCTGGGACGGGATCGCGGCCAGCATCACGCGCAAGCTGGAAACCGGTCTGGTCACGCGTCAGGTGGACAGGATCGTCAGCGCCGCGCCGCCCAGACCGCGCCGCCATTTTGATGTGCTGGTGGTGGGCGCAGGCTTTGCAGGCTCGGTCATGGCTGAACGCATCGCTGCCGGATCGGGCCGTTCGGTGCTGGTGATCGACAAGCGTGAACACATCGCCGGCAATGCCTATGACCACAAGGACGAAGGCGGCATTCTGGTTCACAAATACGGGCCGCATATCTTCCACACCAACAGCCGCGACATTCTCGATTACCTGTCGCGCTTCACCCGCTGGCGTTCCTATGAACACCGCGTGCTGGCGCAGGTGGACGACCAACTTGTGCCGATGCCGATCAACCGTACCACATTGAACAAGCTGTACGGTCTTGACCTGGCTGACGAGGCTGAGGCTGCCGCCTATCTCAAATCGGTCGCTGTGGATGTGCCCGACATCCGCAGTTCGAGAGACACCGTCATCGCGCAGGTAGGCGAAGACCTCTACGAGAAGTTCTTCGAAGGTTACACACGCAAGCAATGGGGCATTGATCCGAGCGAATTGGACAAGAGCGTTGCTGCGCGGGTCCCCGCCCGCACCAATACCGACGATCGCTATTTCACCGACACCTATCAGTGCATGCCCGCAGCCGGTTACACGGCGATGTTCTCGGCCATGCTGGACGAACCGCGCATCACAGTGCTCACCGGTCAATCCTTTGACGATCTGCCGGAAGATATCACGTGGGACCATCTGGTTTGGAGCGGCCCGATCGACGAATATTTCGGGCACCGGCTGGGCAAGCTGCCCTATCGCTCGCTCAGGTTCGAACATGAAACCCTGCCGGTGGAACAGGCGCAGCCGGTGGCGGTGGTCAACTACCCTGATTTTGACGTGCCCTACACCCGGATTACCGAATACAAGCACCTGACCGGCCAGATCGCACCGGTCACCAGCGTGACGCGTGAATATCCCGCGGACGAGGGCGATCCTTATTATCCCATTCCCAACGATGATGCGCAGGCGATGTACAAGCGATACGATGCGCTGGCGCGGGCCTGCGATAATGTCACTTTTGTCGGGCGGCTTGCGACCTACCGCTATTACAACATGGACCAGATTGTCGGCCAGGCGCTTGCAACGTGGCGCAGGCTTGATGCGCGGTGGCGCACAGAAGCAATGGCAGGATCCGGGGCGGTCGCAGCAGAATGAGGTTCAGGCCGCCGCTCCTTATTTTGGGGCGGCGGCTAACCTGTCAAAGCGATGCGCGCCATGCGATCGCGCGCATCCCCACCGTCAGCGCGGCAGCGGATGCAAGATTGCGCACGTCGCGGCGCGGGCGATCACCATAGTCGATCCGGTACACCCAGGATTGGTGGGGTATCGCGGCCGCCACATAGGTCACTCCCGCCTCTTCGGCCTCCGCAGGATCGGAGCTTCCGGCAAACCCGGTGATTGCCAACACCAACCCTGCGCGGGACCGGCGCAGCCCCGCCTCTGCCATGGCCCGGGCAACAGGTTCACTGACGGCTCCATCGCGTTCGATCAGCGAACCATCAATGCCAAGCACCTGCTGCTTGGCAGCCTTCGAATAGGTGACAAAGCCACATTCGAAATTGTGGCTCAACCCTTCGATATCAGTCAGCAACGAAGCGAGATATCCGCCGGTGCAGCTCTCTGCCGTCGCCACCGTCATGCCGATGTTGTCTAGACCTTCAAGCAGTTGGCGCGCGGCGGCATGGAGCTGCGCGGTGCCCGGCACGGCCCGTTCCGCCAGATCCAGCCCAGACCCGCTCAGCCCTGACCCACCGGGCATCAGCGGGCCAGTGCGACAAGCTCCGGCTGCGGCAGTCCGCCGGCCTTGGCCTGTTCCTTGAGTTGTTGTTTAAGAGCCGCCATTTCCTGGCCCAGGGCTTCCAGGTCGACTTCGGTCTTGCGCACTTGCGCAAACATGCTGCCGCGCTGCCGCTCTTCCTCGTAGACGTGATGTTCGACCTGTTCTTTGAGGACGCTGACCTTCGCCTCGTAGAATTCGTCACCGGGATCCGCCTGATAAAGCGACAGGATCAGCGCCTTGGCGCTGTCATGCTCGACCTGCGCTTCATCCATCATGTCGTCTTCGACCATGTCGCGCACCGCCGGGTAAAAGACCTGCTCTTCGATCATGGTGTGAATGATCAGTTCCTCGCAGATCTGGCGGACGATCTTCTGCTGCGCGGACGCTCCACGTGCGTTTTCGTACTTTTCGAAAAGCTGTTCGACCGTGCGGTGATCGTCAGCGAGCAATTTCAACGCGTCACGCTTTTCCGGTGTCTTTGCCATGGGATGCTTCCTTGTCGTGGGGATTGAATGGGGTCAGGCGACCATCACGCCCGCCATGTTCATGGTGCGGGTCAACTTGCGGTTCTCAGCCTCGCTTAATCGCGCGCGCAGGGCCGGGAACAGCACCTCCTCTTCTTCGCGCATGTGCTCTTCCAAAGCATTGCGCAGGCGCTGGAGCAGGGTACCGAAACCGGGATCGCCTTTGTCCATCTGGGTGAGTTCGAACAGTATCGCCTTCACCTCGCCATGGTCCTTGTGGAGGTCGGGTACGGCGCCGCTTTCGTCATCACGCCGCAGCATCGGGTAAATGACATTCTCCTCCTCGATCGCGTGTTTGGAGATCATTTGCTTGAGGCTTGTCAGCTGCACCGTGCGGCGCTGCGGATGTTCGGCCGGGGTAGCGGCCAGCTTGTCCAGCGCGGCAAGTGTCGCCTCATGCTCGCGCACCAGCCCTTCGCACCAGTCGTTCGCCATCGCAGTAGGCGCCTGCGTGGCCATCTTGCGCCCGATATTGGCAATGGCAGCGACCCCGGCGGTCACAAGCACGCTTTTCGCGGTGGCAGATAGCAAACTGCCGGAACTGGCCGGTTCGTACGAGGCGGTTTTGCGGGTTCTGGCGCGCGACATGAGGCTCTCCTTTTTACCGTTATCGAGTCGGTTGCGGCACTGCCCCTCTTGTCGCGCGCGTGCAGCACGGCGGCACACGCCTATGTTAGAGCGATCACTCGCAGCGCGCGGCACAGCGCAAAGTGCAGGCCATCCACCCTGTCGCAATCCAGCGGGAGAGACGATTTCATCATGGCAGCACGCGCTTACTGGTCCGGCCAGATCCGCCTCGCGCTGGTTTCGATTCCTGTCGAAATCTTCTCCGCCACGAAATCCGGCGCGGCGATCCGTTTCAATCAGGTGCACAAGCCCAGCGGCAAACGCATCGCCTATGAAAAGGTCGTCCCAGGCATAGGACCGGTCGACCGTGACGAAATCATCAAAGGCTACGAAGTCACCAAGGGGCAATATGTCCTGCTTGAAGAGCGCGAGATCGAAGCGGTGAAGATCGAAAGCAAGCGTACACTGGAACTGGTGCAGTTTGTCTCCGCCGACGAGATCGATCCGCTTTATTTCGAAAAGCCCTATTACGTCGCGCCCAAGGATCAGCTGGCCGAGGAAGCTTTCGTCGTGCTGCGCGAGGCGCTGCGCAAGGCGAAGAAAGTCGCGCTGGGGCAATTGTCGGTGCGCGGCAGCGAAAAGCTGGTTGCGCTGAAACCCTGCGGCAAGGGGCTGCTCCTGGAAACCCTGCGCTATGCCGACGAAGTGCGCCAGGGCCGCGCGTTCTTTGCCGATATCGACGATACCAAACCCGATACCGAATTGCTGGATCTGGCTACCACCCTGATCGACAAGCGTACCGCGCCGTTTGATGCCAGCGAGTTCGAGAACCGCTATGTCGCGGCGCTGAAGGCGCTGATCGACAAGAAGGCGAAGTCCAAGACGGGCAAGGCGATCATCGAAGATGCAGGCGAACCTTCGCGCAGCGGCGGCAATGTCGTTGACCTGATGGCAGCGCTCAAGAAATCGGTTGGCGGCACGCCTCCCAGCCCCGCCAGAAAGGCCCCTGCCGCCAAAGAGACCTCCACGAAGAAGACGGCTCCGGCAAAGAAACCCACCGCCTCCAGCCGCAAGCGCGCCTGACCGGAGCGAACAATGGCCAAACGCGCCGATCCGCTCGCAGACTATAATGCCAAGCGCGATTTCGCGCGCACCGCCGAGCCAGAGGGCAAGCCTCAGGGCAAGGCTGGCGGCAACAGCTTCATTGTCCAGAAACACGCCGCGCGGCGGCTGCACTGGGATTTGCGGCTGGAGGTGGACGGCGTGCTGAAAAGCTGGGCGGTGACGAAAGGCCCAAGCCTCGATCCTGATGTCAAACGTCTCGCAGTCCGGACCGAGGATCACCCGCTCGGCTATGCGACCTTCGAAGGCACCATCCCGCAGGGCGAATATGGCGGCGGCACAGTGATGCTGTGGGATCGCGGCACATGGGCACCGGTTCCGGGCAAGAGCGCCGCCGATCTGGACGAAGGGCACCTCCACTTCACGCTTCAGGGCGAGCGCATGAAGGGCGAATGGATGCTGATCCGGCTCAAGCCGCGACCGGGCGAAAAGCGCGAAAACTGGCTGCTACGCAAGGTGCGCGACGAACACGCCGCGCCGGGCGACACGCTGGTGGAACAGGCGCTAACCAGTGTCGCGACCGGACGCGCGATGGCTGAAATCACCGCAGGGGCGACAGCCGCTCCGGCAACGGCACCCGAAAAACAGCCCAAACGCCGCCGCAAAGCGGCCCCTTTGCCCGCCTTCCGCCAGCCGCAGCTGGCCACGCTCGTCGACGATGTGCCGACCGGCAATGGCTGGATGCATGAGATCAAGTTCGACGGGTACCGCGCGCTGATTGCTGCCAGCGGAACCGAAGTGCGGGTATTCACGCGCTCGGGGCAGGACTGGACCGACAAGTTCGCCCCGCTTGTGGATGCCATCGCCGCAATCGATCTGCCATCTGCGCTGATCGACGGGGAGATTGTCGCGCATGATGCGGCCGGAAATCCCGATTTCTCCGCGCTGCAATCCGTGTTGAAACGCGGCCACGGCGCGCAAGGTGCAGGCGATGCACTGGCTTTCCACGCCTTCGACATCATCGAACTTGACGGGGAAGACCTCACTCCCCTTGCCAATATCGAACGTAAGGAGCGTCTGGCGGGCTTGCTGGCCGATGCGCCGCCCCCGATCCATGTCGCCGACCATGTGATCGGCGCAGGCGAGCAATTGTTCGAGGCGATGTGCGGCGCGGGTCAGGAAGGGATCATCGCCAAGGCCATCGATGCGCCTTACGCCCACCGCCGCAGCCGCAACTGGGTGAAAGTCAAATGCACGCGCCGACAGGAATTCGTGATCGCCGGCTTCAAGGCGTCTAGCGCGCGCGGGCGCCCCTTTGCGTCGCTGCTGCTGGCCCAGCACGAAGGCGATACCTTGATCTACAAAGGCAACGTCGGCACCGGGTTCAACAGCGACACCATGAGCCAGCTTGCCGCCAGGATGCAGCCGCTGGTCCGCAAGACGGCGCCCGTCGAAGTCGACCGCACCGCTGCGCGCGGGGTGACGTGGCTGGCCCCGAAACTGGTGGCGGAGATCGCCTTTGCCGAATTCACCGCAGAAGGCCGCGTGCGTCATGCCAGCTTCGTTGGACTGCGCTCTGACAAGCCGGCAAAGGATGTCACGCCCGAGCGCCCGGAATCTGCCCCGCAGCCTCCCGGCGATGTCGCGATCTCCAACCGGGATCGGGTGATATTTCCCGACAGCGGCCAGACCAAAGGCGATCTTGCCGATTACTATGCCGCCATCGCTCCGGTGATGCTCCCGTTCATTAGCCACCGCCCCGTCAGTCTGGTGCGCTGCCCGCAGGGGCGTGCGCGCAAATGTTTTTTCCAGAAGCACGACAGCGGCGCATTGGGCGACGCCGTGCGCCATGTGCCAATCCGTGAGAAAGATGGCGGATCAGAAGATTACCTCTACCTCACCGACGCGGCAGGCATGCAGCAATGCGTGCAGATGGGCACAATCGAATTTCATATCTGGGCATCGCAGGCCGAAGCCGTCGAAGCGCCGGACCGGATGATCTTCGACCTCGACCCGGACGAGGGGTTGGACTTCGGAGATGTGAAATCAGCTGCGCGGGACATCCGCAAGCAGCTAGAAGATATCGGACTCGTCAGCTTTGCCCTGCTTTCAGGCGGCAAGGGCGTGCACGTGGTGGTGCCGCTCACCCCCGGCCATAGCTGGGACGAACACAAGGATTTTGCCCGCCGTTTCGCCGAAGCCCTTTCGCTGGCCGAACCGGAGCGGTTCACCGCGACGATGAGCAAGGCAAAACGCGTGGGCAAGATCTTCATTGACTGGCTGCGCAACCAGCGCGGCAGCACAGCGGTAGCCCCCTATTCCGCACGGTCGCGCAGCGGGGCGCCGGTGGCGGCTCCGATCACATGGGACGAGCTGGACGGGATGGAAAACGCGCACCCGTTTGCTATTGATGACGCTGCAAGCTTGCTGAAACGGGCTGCATCGCCCCACCTCCAAGGTTGGGGCGCTGCCGCGCAGACGCTTCCTCCATTATAGCCTTAGCGGTTGAAATGAAGGTAGTTGTTGTTGAACATCGCGACCTTCTTCAACCGGTCGAGGTCAACGATCCGCAACTGCCGGTCGGACAATTCGATCAGCTCCTCACGCCGCATTTCCTGCAAGGTGCGATTGAGGTGTACGAGGCTGAGGCCATTCGCTTCGGCGAGGTGGTTCTGCGTGATGGGCAGGTCGAACCCCAGCCCTGTCGCAAGGCCAACGGCTTTGAGCCGGTAATAAAGCTCGACGAACAGGTGCGAAAGACGCTCCAGCGGCGAACGCTGACCGATCGACAACAGCCACTCACGCTGAATGCCGGCAGAAACCATTTCATGCCACAACAAGGCACGAACGAGGTGAGGGCGCTGATCGATGACTTCCTGAAACTGCTGCGGCTGGATTTCGTAGAACTGCACCGCTGTCAGCGCGCCAATAGAATGGTCCATCTCGCTCAGGATGTAGATATTCAGATCGCAGAAGTCGCCAGGCAGAAAAAACCCGACGATTTGCCGCCGCCCGTCCGGCAGATCCTTGTAGCGGCAAGCCCATCCCGAAATGAGCAGGCGGATGCTGGTCGGATTTTCGCCCTCACGAACGATGTCCATGCGCGCTTCGCGCGAACATATCGGGCCGGTTTCGAGCGAGGAGAGCGCCCTGCGATCATCATTGTCCAGAGCCATGTATCGACCGAGGAGCCGGAACAGCGGCTCGATCCCCGCAGCGGTCAAGGTAGGCATAATCGCGAATCCCCGCATATATCAGGCTGGTATCTTGCCAACCTGAATACGAAGTCACGCATTCACACATTAATATGCATTAGAACCTTGAAGCAAATCTTCCAGTCCTTTTATGTACATCGAATTGATGATGCAGGCATGCCAACCCTGATTTTCAGTTCCATTAGTAAGTTGCCGGAGGATCGCTTGCCGGAAAGCTTTCGTCGCTGGCTTGATCGACTTTCGTCCATGGCGTCTGCGGCGAATCGCGCATTGCTTCCGGTCCTGCATCGCGAACCGGATTGGGAGCGGCGTGCGGCTGACCTTCGGCGAAGGCGGCGCGGCGCTGCCCCGTTCCTCGTTGAGAGCGGCGCGACATGGCATAGGCACCAGCGCCAATGGCGAAAAGGGCGAGCATCATGCGCATTTTGTCAACTCCGTGAACCCGTGCCCAGATGATGGGCCATAGGCTCACCCGGCGCGGCTCGAAATCAGGATTGTGTCCGGGGGGCGTTGCGCTGTCCTTATCTTGCGTTAGCGGGTTGAGGGCTTCCGGCCAGCGCAATCTATGATAGTCAGGCGTCAGACCCGGCGCCCTTTATGCCGCTGGCATGAAAGACGAGTGGATGGCGGAATTCCCTCAGGATAACGACAATAGCCTGTTCAGCGCTGCGTTTGATGCGCTGCCCGATGCAGCCTGCATCCTTGAGCCGATATTCGGACCTGACGGGAACGCGACGGACTGGCGTTATGTGGCCGCCAACCACCGGATCGGCGAGCTGCTGGATTTACGTGATGTGGCCGGCCAGACGTTGCGGGGTCGTTGGCCACAGATGGCGCAACAATGGCTGGGCGAATTCGCGCAGGTGCTGGCGACAGGAAAGCCGCTGATCGTCACCCGCCCGGGGTCTCAAAGCAGTCTGATCTACGAAACCACCCTGACGCCTGTGCAATTCGGAGATCGGGGCGCTGTCATGGCGATACTGCGCGATGTGTCCGCCGAGCATGCAGCGCGCGCGCAACGGCGGGAGGCCGACGAACGCTATAAACGCCTGTTCGAAGCCATCGACGAAGGCTTCTGCGTTATCGAAGTGAAGTTCGATAACGATGGCAGGGGGACCGACTACGTGTTCCTGGAAGCCAATGACGCCTTTGTTGAGCATACCGGGCTCAAAGACCCTATCGGCAAATCGATGCGCAGCCTTGAACCCGGTATCGAGGATCAATGGCCCGAAACCTATGGCCGCATCGCGATGACCGGCGTCGCCGAACGGTTCGAGGATGAATCGCCTGCGCTCAGCCGCTGGTTCGATGTTTTCGCTTTCCCGATCGGCGACAAAGCTCCCTATCTGGTCGGGGTCCTGTTCGAGGATATCGGCGCGCGCAAATCGATGGAACTGGCGCTTCGGCACAGCGAAAACAGGCTGCAATCTCTGATCGAGGCCACATCAGATCTCATTTTCCGCATGAACCCTGATGGAACGCTGGTGCAGCAGGTAGGAGGCCGGCGCCTGCTTGGTAATGTCGATGACGGGCGCAACTGGGTTCAGGATTTCGTCCCCGAAAGCGACCGCGCCGAGGTGCTGGGTGCGGTCGCCGAAGCCATCGAACGGCGCGCGCCGCTGGAAATCGAACACCGGGTGAGGACCGCCGAAGGTACGATCATCTGGCTCCATTCCCGCGCGGTCCCGGTGTTCGGCGACGACGGCGAGATCACCGAATGGTTCGGCATGGCGACGGACATAACCGAACGCCGCAATACCGAACAGCAACTCGCTCACGGCGCGCAGATGCTCCGTGTGGCGAGCGAGATCGGCAGGGTCGGCTTGTGGGACTGGAATGTTGAAACCGGCGAACTCATCTGGTCAGACGAACATTACCGCATGGAAGGCTACGAGCCGGGCGAGATCGTGCCGAGCTTCGAAATCTGGGCTGAACGCGTGCATCCCGACGATCTCAGCAACGCCCAGGTCAAGATTTCCCAAGCGATGGAAAGCGGCGAGGATTACATCAATGAATATCGCGTGCGCCGGCCGGATGGCGAAATCGTGTGGCTTTCGGCGCGCGGGCGGTTCCTCTATGATGAAAAAGGCCAGCCGGTACGGATGCTCGGCGCGATGGTCGACACGACGCAGCGCCGGCGCGAAGAAGAGTGGCAAAAGCTGCTGGTCGCCGAACTGCAGCACCGGGTTCGCAATCTGATCGGCATGGTCAGGTCGGTCGCGCGATTGTCAGCCCCCAGCCACCGCCATGTCGATGACTATGTCGACCACCTGATCGGACGGCTTCAGGCAATGGGCCGGACGCAAAGCACGCTGACCCGGTCCCCGGGGCGCAGCGTCGATCTGGCCGAATTGGTGCGCGAGGAGCTGCTGGTTCATGCCGTGCAGGAGGACAAGTGCCATGTCGATGGGCCGGAAGTCTGGCTGTCTCCGCATGCAGCGGAAATCGTCACGCTGGCCATCCACGAGCTTGCGACCAATTCGATCAAATACGGCGCACTGGGCGATACCGGATACATCCGGATCGTGTGGGCGACGGAGGAAAAGGATGGGAAACCTTGGGTCAGCCTGCGCTGGCAGGAAACCGCCCCGCTACGCAAAACCAAACAAACGCGCCGCGGGTTCGGCCGGAAACTCATTGAAGAGCGTGTGCCATACGAACTTCACGGCGAAGGCCGCTTCGCGCTGCATGATACAGGGGTGCTGGCCGAACTGGAGTTTCCCCTGTCCGACGCGGGCAGTATTCTGGACACGCGGTCCTGATGACAACGCCGCAGAACATGACCGGCGGGGTGCTGTCCGGCTGCCGCATCGTCATTCTTGAAGATGATTATTATCAGGCGCAGGATTGCAAGTTGGTGCTGGAACAGGCTGGCGCAGCCATAATCAGCGTTTCTGGCACATTCCCGGATCTTGAAGCAATGCTGGCGGAAGGCGTGATTGACGCCGTTCTGGTCGACATCAATCTGGGCCACGGCATGTCGTTCGAATTTGCGCGGGAATTGCAGAACCGTCAGATCCCCTTCGTTTTCCTGACAGGATACGACACAGCGATCCTGCCTGAAGATCTGGCGGGCAGTCCCTATATCAGCAAGCCCGCAGGCCAGGGGCGCATTGTCGCCGCGCTGGCGCGGCTGACGGGCCGGCTTCAGGATTAAGCCAGCCCGTCATCGCCCGCATCCTTTCAGGCAGCAATAACCCGCATCCGCGCCTGTTCACGAACTGACTGGGTGCGCGGTGCAAGATAGGCACTGTCGAACCCCGCAATTTGCTGCAACGTGCGCAAATCAAGGATCGTAAGCTGGGCACCCGCAACAACTATGGTTTTGGCGAGGTGATTGGCCTCGGTGCGGCATGATGCCTGCAGGATGACCGTTTGTGCGGACAGATTGTCCGTTTTGCGCTGGTTTTGATGGGTCTTTCAGC
>JBEQBX010000004.1:21547-65266 GCA_041639595.1 Porphyrobacter sp. | reverse complement strand
CTGTCACGCCGAAGCACGACCCAATCGCCTTCTTCGAGATAGGCGATGCGCTGCGTCAGCGGCGCGAGCGCCAGCGCGTCGGAACCCAGATACATTTCCGCGTCGTCACCTTCCGGCCCATAGCCCAGTACCAGCGGCGAGCCGAGCCGAGCACCGATCAGCAGGTCGGGGTGCTGGCGAAAGGCAATCGCCAGTGCAAAGGCTCCGCGCAGGCGCGGCAGCACTGCGCGCACGGCCTCGACCGGGTCTGCACCGCCCTCGACCGCGTCGGAAATCAGATGCGCAACAACCTCGCTATCGGTTTCGCTTTCAAATACACGGCCCTTGGCTGCGAGTTCGGCGCGCAACTCCTTGAAATTCTCGATAATCCCGTTGTGGACGATCGCCACTTCGCCAGTTGCATGGGGATGGGCATTGGCAGCGGTGGGCGCGCCGTGGGTTGCCCAGCGGGTGTGGGCGATGCCGACATGGCCGGGCGCAGGATCGCCAGCAAGCACCGTCACCAGATTGGCAAGTCGCCCTTCTGCACGCCGGCGCACCAGCGCACCATCGTGAAGTGTGCAGATGCCGGAACTGTCATAGCCGCGATATTCCATGCGCTTCAGCCCGTCGACCAGCCGTTCGGCGACGCTTTCCTGTCCAACGATCCCGATAATGCCGCACATATATGTAGTTATCCCCAAACTGGCGTTTGTGCCGCTCTAGCCTGCCGCGCCCTAACGGCAAGCCCCCGCGATTGCTCTGCGCTGAGCGGTTTTAGGAAAAAAACAACCATTACGTCCTATTCACCATCCCTCGACACGCACCCTTCGCTTCAATCAGGGGGGTGCGCTGATGGATTATCACCCTTGGGGGCTGGGAATGAGCGCATTCGGCAAAAAGGGCAATGCAGGCGGAATGAAGCCGGGCGCTAGGCCCGCTTTCGGCGTCGCACGGCCAATGAAGGGCGCTGGCGCTGCCCCGCGCGGCGGCGAGCAATTCCCGCCAATTCCGGGTGAGGCCCCTGCACCGCGTCCTGCACCGGCACCGTCGCCGTCAGCTTCGCGTCCGACTACCACCGCAGAGGCGATCGACCGCCTCAATGAACGGATGGCGGCCGTCAACGAATCAAATTCCGAAGTCGGCGGCTTTGAAGCCAGCGTCCACAAGATCAAGGAACAGGTGCTTCCGCGCCTGCTCGAACGTGTCGATCCGGAAGCGGCCGCCACGCTGTCCAAGGAGGAACTCTCCGAGGAATTCCGCCCGATCATCATGGAAGTGCTGGCAGAGCTGAAGGTCACGCTCAACCGGCGCGAACAGTTCGCGCTGGAAAAGGTGCTGATCGACGAGCTGCTCGGCTTTGGTCCGCTGGAAGAACTGCTCAACGATCCGGATATTTCCGATATCATGGTCAACGGTCCTGACCAGACCTACATCGAAAAGAAGGGCAAGCTGGTGCTCGCCCCGATCCGGTTCCGCGACGAACAGCACCTGTTCCAGATCGCCCAGCGCATCGTGAACCAGGTCGGCCGCCGCGTCGACCAGACCACCCCGCTGGCTGACGCCCGCCTGAAAGACGGTTCGCGTGTGAACGTGATCGTTCCTCCGCTTTCGCTTCGCGGCACTGCGATCTCGATTCGTAAATTCTCCGAAAAGCCGATCACCATCGACATGCTGCGCGACTTCGGTTCGATGTCGGACAAGATGGCGACCGCGTTGAAAATCGCGGGCGCGTGCCGGATGAACGTCGTGATTTCGGGCGGTACGGGTTCGGGTAAAACCACGATGCTCAACGCCCTGTCGAAGATGATCGACCCAGGCGAGCGCGTGCTGACCATCGAAGACGCCGCCGAACTCCGCTTGCAACAGCCGCACTGGCTGCCCCTGGAAACGCGTCCGCCGAACCTTGAAGGCCAGGGCGCGATCACCATCGGCGACCTTGTGAAGAACGCCCTGCGTATGCGTCCTGACCGCATCATCCTCGGGGAAATCCGCGGCGCGGAGTGTTTCGATCTGCTTGCCGCAATGAACACCGGTCACGATGGTTCGATGTGCACGCTGCACGCCAACAGCCCGCGCGAATGCCTCGGCCGTATGGAAAACATGATCCTGATGGGCGACATCAAGATCCCGAAGGAAGCCATTTCGCGCCAGATTGCCGAATCCGTCGACCTGATCGTGCAGGTGAAGCGTCTGCGCGACGGTTCGCGCCGCACCACCAACATCACCGAGGTGATCGGGATGGAAGGCGACGTGATCGTGACGCAGGAATTGTTCAAGTTCGAATATCTGGACGAAACCGAAGACGGGAAGATCCTCGGAGAATTCCGTTCGTCTGGCCTGCGTCCCTACACGCTGGAAAAGGCGCGGCAGTTCGGGTTTGATCAGGCGTATCTGGAAGCCTGCCTCTGACGAGACAGGCGGCCGGTCGGCCTTGCGGAGCCCTTCGGGTTCGTCGGCAGGGCTGTTGCTGGTTACATCCCGCCGATCACGGCGGGCAGGCTCATCGCCAAGCAACCGCCGCCCAGCATCGCGGCCAGCATGAACAACCCGGTCCACGGCACCCAGCCCACTTCCTCCAATCGCGCAAGGTCGCGGGCCCTGGCGCGGCGGCGCTCCATGACGCCAGCAAATCCCGCAAGCAGCAACAAGAGCCCGCCGGTTATTGCCAATTGCGCGGCATCGCTCATCAGTTCGATTTGGGCGACAATGTCCATCGCCGAGCCATGTAAGGACCCGCGGCGCTTGCACAAGGCTGCTGCCTCGGCCAAGCCTGCGGGTGATGGATGGCTCGATCGCCCGCCCCCGCCCCTTGCTCGCGCTCGGCATCCGATTGTTGGCCGCCTTTGCGCTGGCGACGATGGGCATGCTGGTGAAGCTGGCGGGAACACGCGGCGCCCATCTGATCGAACTGATCTTCTGGCGGCAGCTTCTCACCATGATCCTGCTTGGCGCAGGATTGGCGCTGACCGGGCGGCTCGCGATGCTGCGAACCCAGCGCCTGCCCGCCCATGCCCGGCGCGCGGCGGCGGGAATGTTTGGCATGATCTTCACTTACGGAGCCGTGCTGCTGCTACCGCTGGCCGAGGCGACCACGCTCGGCTTCACTGCGCCCATCTTTGCCGTGCTGATCGCCATCGTCTTGTTCCGCGAACGGATCGGCCGCTATCGCTGGGCCGCCGTGGCGATCGGCTTTGCGGGGGTGATCGTGGTGATGCAGCCGTTTTCCGGCCTCCACGAAGGAGTGACACTAGCTGGCGTCGCCGTCGGCCTGGTCGCGCCATTCATGGTCGCGCTCATCAGTTTTCAGCTTCAGGATCTCAATACCACCGAAACTCCGTGGAGCATCGTCTTCTGGTTCGCGGCCCTCACCACGCCCGTGGCGGCCATCGCCCTGCCCTTCGTCATCGCTGGCCATGATCCGCTGACCTGGGCGCTGATCCTTGGGATGGGCCTGATCGGCGCGGCGGCACAGATGTTGCTGACCACTTCGCTGCGGTTCGGTTCGGCGGCGGTGATCCTGCTGATGGACTACACCGCGCTGCTTTGGGCAAGCTTCTACGGCTATTACATTTTCGACCGTGCAGCCCCTGCCAGCCTCTGGCTCGGCGCGCCGCTGATCATAGCGGCCGGACTGCTGATCGCATGGCGCGAACGGCAACTCGCCCGATCGCGGGTGCATTCCGGCGAATAGGATGGACCTTCCACCGCTTCGATAAGGTTCGGTGTGCAGGGACCATTACGAAGGAGTACCCTGCCATGACCACCCGTAACCTGATTGCCGCGCTTGCGCTCGGCACTATCGCGCTTACCGCCACGGCCTGCAACACCGTCGAAGGCGCAGGCGAAGACCTGCAATCGGCATCGCGCGAGGTGAAGGAAGAAATCTGATGATACGTGGTGAGGGCGGCGCTTCACCTCATTGAAAGGAAAACTAATGCAGGTTCGTGCGTTGATCGACCATGACAAACCGAAAGGACCTGCCTCAATGATCCGCAATGTTCTGACTGCCGCCGCCCTTGCCGCACTGACGCTGACCACCGCTGCCTGCAACACAGTTGACGGGATTGGTGATGACATCAAATCGGTCGGTCAAGCCGGCAAGCGCGCAATCGATTGATAGTAGGGTAACGCGCCGCCCAAGCGCTAAGCGCGATACACCAGCATGATGTTGTTGGCCGGCAGCGCATAACGAGCGCTGCGGGCCAACCCGCACTGACTGGCAAGATGATCCACCGCCCCGGAATCGCGCAATCCCCAAAGAGGACTGCGCGATTTGAGGCTGGCGTCGAATTCATGGTTGGAGGATGCGGTTTCCACCCCGTCTTCCAGAAAAGGTCCGTAAAGAATCAACGGGCCACTGCTGCTGCCCAACATACGGGCAGCACCGCGGAACAGTCCCTCGGTCGCTTTCCAAGGGCTGATGTGTACCATGTTGATGCACAGGATTGCAGCTGCCTCGGACAGCGGCCAACGCTCGGGCGTGGAAGCATCGAGCAGCAAGGGTGCGGCAAGATTGCTGCCGCAATAATCCCCACGATGCGCAGCAATTGACGCAAGTGCTTCGGGCGATGGGTCGGTCGCCTGCCAATGCAGCGCGGGAAACTGTTCGGCAAAGAATACTGCGTGTTCGCCGGTGCCTGACGCGATTTCCAGCACCGTGCCTGTGGCGGGCAGTTCGCAGGCAAGCACTTCGGCAATCGGCTCGCGGTTACGAAGGGCAGCGGGGGCGTGCTGCTTCATGTCAGGAAACCTGCCGCTCCTGCCCTTCCCAATAGGGCGCGCGCAGTTCCCGCCGCAGGATCTTGCCGCTGGCGTTGCGGGGCATCAGCGGGATCACATCAACGCTTTTGGGCGTCTTGAATGCGGCAATCCGCTCGCGCGCCCAGGCGATGACATCCGCCTCGTCGACCTCGTGGCCGGGCTTGGCAACGACGCAGGCCTTCACCTCCTCGCCCCAGCGAGCGCTCGGCACGCCGATGACAGCTACTTCTGCGATGGCGGGGTGGCCATAAATCGCGCTCTCAACCTCGGCCGGATAGACGTTCTCTCCGCCGGAGATGATCATGTCCTTGATGCGATCCTGAATGTAGACATAGCCGTCAGCATCCATCACGCCTGCATCGCCGGTGTGGAGCCAACCGTCCGGATCAATGGTCTTGGCGGTCGCATCAGGCAGCTTCCAATAACCCGCCGTGTTTGATGGTGAGCGAATGCATACCTCGCCGATTTCTCCGCGCGGCACTTCGACGTTGTCCGCGCCCCGCACCTCGATTTCCACTGCCGGACAGGCCTTCCCGGCAGAACGCATCCGCTGGTTGCCTTTAAGGCTGTGATCTTCGGGCGGGAGGATCGAAATCGTGCCGCTGGTTTCGGTCATGCCATAGGCTTGCAGGAACCGGGTGGTGGGCATGGTGCGCACCGCTTCCTTGAGAAGTTCGAGCGGCATGGGCGCAGCGCCGTACATCAGGTATTTCAGGTTGCTGAAATCGGTTGTGGCCGCGCGCGGGTGCTGGACCACCATTTGCAGTGCGGCCGGCACGATGAACATGTGCGTCGCCCCCGCCTCGATCGCCTCCAGCACGCCGACGGGCGAGAATTCAGCTTGCACCAGGCTGCGCACACCGTTGGCGATGGCAATGTTGACCAGCCCCGTGCCGCCGATATGCGCGCAGGGCATGGCGACCAGCATGCAATCATCAGGCGCATAGAAGTTCCAATCCAGCTCCGCCTCGTTACCCGCATTCCTCAGACCGAGGAGATTGGTGTTCGACAGCATCGCGCCCTTGGGATTGCCGGTGGTACCCGACGTGTAGAGTTGCAGCACCGGATCATGCGGGCCGGGCGGTGTGTAATCAGCCGGTTCAAATCCGCCTGCTGCAGTCCGCGCAGCCTCGGACTCAATCACTTCGGGATTGGCGGGAACTTCGCCTGCCACTTGATGTGCCGTTCCGACGAAATCGGCATCGGCGAACAGCAGCTTGGCCTCCGTGTCACCAAGAATATAGGCGATTTCCCGCGGGGCAAGCCGCCAGCCGATCGGCACCATCACCGCCCCCATGCGCGCGGCGGCGATATAAAGCAGGAAGTAGAAATCGCGGTTTTTGCCCAGCCACGCAATCCGGTCCCCGGCAGCGATGCCGCGCGCTTGCAACAGCGCGATCAGCTGGCGGGTGAGAACATCAGCCTCGGCGTAGGTCGTCACCCGTCCTTCCTGATCGAAGGCAGGGCCGTCCGGGCGTTCTTTCGCCCAGAAGTGCATGATGGCATCGAAGGTCTGGTGATTGTGAAAGGCGTTGCGCGCCATGGCCGTGCTCTCTCCCAAAAGCTGTATCGGGAGAGTTTAAGCGCATGCGCGCGCGCCGGTCTAGCGAAACCGCCCCTGCCGCCGCGCGATCGGTTCACGCAGACCCAGCCACACCAACAGACCCAACGGACCTGCCATCAGGGTCGCAAACAACACCGGAGCCTGTATCCAGCGCGAGATGTTCTTCGCATCGCCATCGCGGGATATCCACAGGCCCACGAACAGATCAAAGGCCAGGTAATGCGTCCAGCCGATGGTCACGCCCGCGTCGCTGGCAAAGATCGCGCGCACGCCGGCGATAGTCGAGAAATCCGCCCCGCCGCCGCCACTTCCTATGGCCGGATTGGGGATGGCGCCGCTCACCACGCCGATCAGGCCGGTGGCATAGATCAGGCACAGTAGTCCGACGCCAAGATAGAGCACCGCAGACAGCAGCGCCGGCCAGCGCGGCAGTGCGATCAGCGCGACCCACCCGCCCAGCGCCAGCAGGTTGACCGCACCAAACACTGCATCCCAGATCATGGAGCCACTCCCGTCACGGCCAGCTTGCGCCATTCGCGGGCTGCGCGGCGCATGGCCTCGTTATCGTGTGTAAACCGCCCGCCTGCGCGGCGAAGCGCAAGGCCAAGTGCTGCCTCTGCCACCAGCCGTGCATCGATCGATCGGAACCGCTGCCACGAGCCCGACAGCAGCGGATCGATCAACGGCGCCGCGATTAACGCTGCGCGTTCTGCGAAGCGCAGGTCTTCAACCCGCTCGCCGCGGAGTAATCCCGGGTGAAGGATGTCGAGCCGTTTAAAACCGATGCGTGACAAAGCCTCCTCAGCCTCTCCCTTGACCCGCATGTAAAAGCTCTTCGCGTGCGTATCGGCCCCGGCGGCGCTGACCAGTACCATGTTCGGCACCCCGGCTCTCTTGGCCGCTTCGGCAGTGGCCAACACCAGATCGCGGTCGACAGCCCGAAAGGCCGCTTCATCGCGTCCGGCTTTTTTCCAGGTCGTGCCAAGCGCGCAAATCAACGCACGCGGGCGCACAGCGTCCATCACTTCGCCCCACTTTCCGGGTTCGGAAACGAACATCTCCATCCGCGCACCGGACGGCAATGGTGCCTCACGCCGGGCGATGCCGACGATCCGCACTTCATCACCCGCGCTGGCGACTTCGATAACCTGGCGACCGATAAGGCCGGTTGCGCCCACCAGCGCCACCCTGAGCGGGCCGGTCACGCGCGGCTCATACATTGATCAGCCCCGCGGGCTGCTCGCCATAGATCGCGCTGACCGCCTGCATGGCGAACCGGTCACTCATCCCTGCGATGAAATCGGCGATCACCCGCGCGCGGTGGGGCTCCCTTGCGGGAAGGCGCGTCTGCCAGTCAGCGGGCATCAAACTGGCGTCTTGCGCGTAGGCTGCAAAAAGCCGAGCAACCACATTGCGAGCATTTTCTGCCGCGGCGACCTGTTCCGGGTGATAATACAGCCGTTCATACATGAAGGTCTTCAGACGCCTTTCCTGGACGGCCATTGCAGGCGAAAAGCCAGCGAGTTGCCGCCCCGCCGCACGCACGTCCTGCACCGAACCGAGCCCACGTACCTGAGCTGCCGTGTGCGCGATCACGTCGTTCACCATCATGCCGATCTGGTCGCGTATCATCTCGCGCAGCAGACGCTCTCGCGGAGCGTGGGGAAAGCGTTTTTCGACCGCCCGCCACTGATCTGCGAGGAAATCGAGCGTCAAAAGGTCATCAAGACTCAGAAACCCGGCGCGCAAACCGTCATCGATGTCGTGATTGTCGTAGGCAATGTCATCCGCGACGGCCGCGACCTGCGCCTCCAGAGAAGGCCAGGTGCCAAGGTCCAACGGAAACGCCGCGTCCAACTCGGCCAGCGCCCAGTTCGGAGCGGTGACGGGACCATTATGCTTGGCAAGCCCTTCAAGCAGGTCCCATGTCAGGTTCAGCCCGTCATGATCCGGATAGGGGCATTCGATCCGCATCACCGTGCGAAGCGCCTGGGCATTGTGGCAGAACCCGCCGTGCCGCTCCATCGCGTCGGACAGCGCAGCTTCACCAGCATGACCGAACGGAGGGTGACCCAGATCATGGGCGAGGCACAGCGCCTCGGCCAGATCCTCGTCAAGCGCCAGCGCGCGGGCGATCACCCGGCCAATCTGTGCAACTTCAAGGCTGTGGGTCAGGCGGGTGCGATAGTGATCGCCGTCTGGCGCGATGAAGACCTGCGTTTTCGACTTCAAGCGCCGGAAGCTCATCGAATGGATGATCCGGTCTCGATCCCGCTGGAAGGCGCTGCGCGGTCCCCGGCGTTCACCTCTGTCGGAACTGCGGCTTTCATTGGCGGGATGCCGGCTGAATTCACGCATCGGCTGAGCGTCGGGATCGGCGGCATAGGGGGCGCGGGTCATCACAGCTGATGCGGTTAGGCGACCAAGCCGGGCACCTCAACGGGAACGAGGCAAGAACACCGCAAGAACCGCGGCAAAACAGCGCATTGCCGCCATAAAATTTTGGGGCCACTCTCCGGTGATTGGGGGGGAGGAAAGTGGCCCCAAGGGCCTGTCGGTGCGACCCGAAGACCCGGATGATGCAGGGTTTATCGCTGCAAAATCCACGGGCCAGATAAGGTCAACGTCTCGCAGATGCACCCCGCGCAACACCGTGATGCGATGGGGTGACCGGTAAGACCGACGAAACGACGGTCAGTTCACACCTTCCTCATCAAGGATCCAATTTGCCGCAGCCTCACAATGAATGCGGGTGCTATCGAAGATTGGCAGCACATTGGCGTCCACATCGACCACCAGATCAAGCTCGGTACAGGCCAGCACGATCGCGGCAGCCCCTTCCTGGGCCTTATTGGTGATGATCGTCTTCATGGTGCGCTCCGCCTCGCGCGTGACCTTTCCGACCATCAATTCGTCATAGATGATCTTGTCGAGCATCTCGACATAATCAAGGTTGGGCGGCAGCAGATCGATACCGTGCGCGACCAGCCGTTTGCGATAGAAACTTTCGGTCATGACGTTGCGGGTGCCCAGCAAGGCGGCGCTGCTTATCCCGGCGCGCTTCATGGCAAGGCCAACATATTCGGCGATGTGCAGGATCGGGATGTTCACCGACGCGGCAACGTCATCATACAGGCGATGCATCGAATTGGCGCCGATGATCAGCGCCCCGGCGCCTGCCCCTTCCAATCGCCGGGCACTTTCTGTCAGCACACCTGCCGCCCGCTGCCAGTCACGATCTTCGACCAAGGCATAAAGCTGGGAGAAGTCCAGGCTTTCGATGAGCAGCGGTGCGCTGGCCATCGGCGCGGCGCGGCGTTGGACGATGCGATTGATCTGTTCATAATAGCTGGCGGTCGACACCCAGCTCATGCCGCCGATAATGCCCAGTTTGCGCAACGGGTGCCCCTTTGTAATCAGTGTGGAGTTGGCAACGGCTGTAGGGCGCAAGGCTTGCTTGCGTCCAGAGGGCTTGTCGCGCAGTTGGGTGTTACGGGGATTTTGGCTGCGACGCGTGCTCGGCAAGCCACGGCACAAGGTCACCTAGGGTGGCTTCGGGCGCTTCTTCGTGTGGCAAGTGGCCAATTTTCGGATAAACCACCAGACGGTTTTCCGGCATGGTCTTTGCCAGCCAGCGCCCCGCTTCCACGGGGATCAGCCGGTCCTCCTCACCCCACAGGATCAGCGTCGGTGTCGCGACCGCCCCGATCTCTGCCTCGGACAGCGGATCATAGGGGTAACCGAAACGTTTTAGCGTCGCGCGGCGATTGCCGGGATAGCGCAGCAGTTCCCAGTAACGATCCACTGCCGCCTCGCTCGCCACGGATTTGACCGAAACTGATTGTTCAAGGCTCTGCGCGATCAGGCTGCGCGGCGTGACCTGTTCAACCAGCAGGTTCACCCCGGGCATTCGGGCGATCGTAAAGCCGATATTGCCGCTGGAACTGCTGCCGTCGTCTTTCTCCTTCTTGTCCAGCTTCAGCATCGGCCCGCCGCTGCCATCGACCAGCACCAGCCCGGTGAGGCGCTCGGGATGCGCCACCGCGAAGGCCAGCGCGTGTTTGCCGCCCATCGAATTGCCGCCGAGGACAAAACGGTCGAGGCCGAGCGCGTCGGCGACCTCCAGAATATCGGCGACGTAATTGTCGCGGCTGTAATCATGCTTGGGATCAGGGCCAGTGAGGCCGTGGCCGACCTGATCGAAGCGGATCACCCGGTACCGGCCCTTCAATGCCTCCACCCACGGCTCCCAGGTGTGCAGATCGGCGTTGGAGCCATGCAGCAGCACAATTGCGGGCGCGTCTCTCGGCCCCTCGTCTCGCAGGTGGACTGTCACCCCGTCACCGATCACCAAAAATTGCGAGGGCGACCCTCCGTACTTTGCGCGCATTTCGGCCGCGTCGGTATCGGGCGTGCGGAAGATCAGGAAAGCAATCACTAGGACGCCGACAAGCGCGAGAAATCCACGCCAGACCCATTTCATTGTGGTTTCATCTCCGCAATCCAGCGCCGCACAACGGCAACGCCATCCCTATCCACGCTGCTTTTGCCCAGTTCGGGCATGGCAATGCCGGGTTCAGCGCTGTCCATCCGGTAAAGCAGGATCGATTTGTCAGGCTGCCCGGGTAGCACCGAGAATTCATGCCCACCCGCTCCGCGCCCGGCAGCGACCGGACGCTTGAAAATGCCGATGGCATGGGCGTCAGATTGCTCCCAGCGCAGGTCGAGACCTGAATTGGATGCGCCGCCGCCGGGCTGGTGGCAATGGGCGCAGTTCACATCGAGGTACGCGCGGGCGAGCGGCTCTGCCGGGCCGGTGGCATGGTTGCGCCAGTCGGGCAGGCGGTTGCCCCCTGACGTATCGCCCGCCAGCCAGCCCTTGCGGCTCATTTCGCCCAGCCAGTCGGCGGAGAGATTGCGCGCCTTGGGGCCGATCGGAATCACCTGCCCGTCCTTCCCGTGGCAGGACTTGCACTGGTTCTTGTTCGGGATGGCATAGGAGATCGCTTCACCCGCTGGCGTGGTAATATCCAACCGTCCGCCGGCAAGCGCCAGCGCGGCATCAGTCTGCTCGGCGTTCCAGCGATAAGGCAGCGCCAACCAGCCATCCTTGCGGTGCAGCAGCACACGGGTTTCAATCAGGCGGCGGTCGGCACCTTCCCCGAACGCAAAGGTTTTGATGATCGCCGCGCCCACGGGGAATTTCAGCAGCCCCGCTCCATCGGCCGCAATTTGCGTGCTTGCAGGAAGGTAGATGAAGCGCAGCTTTTCCGCCCCGTCGGACCACAGCGGGGTGTTAAGTGCGTAGGGCGTCACCCGTCCCGCCGGAACTTGCCCGGCGCCATCAGCAAAGAAGCCGAATTCCGAAAGCGCTCTCGGAAAACCCTCATCCCGGATTGTCGCATCGCTGACCGCACCCGCATCGCCCGGGGCGGCTTGGGCCAGTGCCACGCCAAAACTGGCGCAGGCAAGCGCAAGAAGGCCAAGCCCGCGCTTCACTTCAGCCGCGCCTCCAGTGCTGCGGGCGCACCGACTTCGGGGAAATCCCAGCTTTCGACCGGGGTCAGGGCAAGCGGAGCAGGCTGCGCTTCGGCGAGGCTTTGGCCGACCTTGGTCAGATTGAGCGTCCAGCCTGCCACCCCCGGCGCGACCTTCAACCCGTTATCCGGCCGCTCCGCAATCCCGTCCCACAATACCGGCGGCAAAGCGCCGCCAAACGCTGCGAGCAGCAGTTCCTTGCCGTCCAGCTGCGGATCGTCTCCTCCGCGACCGAAGTCATTCGGGGCGACGATGACATTGCGGGCATGAGGATTGTAGCGCGCGTCCTCATAAGGCTGCGTATAGGCGATCACCATGACGTGCGCAGTCGGGTTGTTGTCGAAGGTGTTGCCTTCGATCAGCACGCCGTCGTTGGCCATCACCAGCACGCCCGTGCCGCGCCGCACGCTGGCGACGATATTGCCCGGCGGCGCGAAGTTGGGGGTGTCGTTGTCGTGCACCTTGTTGCCGCGGAGGATCACGTTGCCGCCGTTCATCACCGGCAGGCCGGGCAGATCAAACACCAGCAGGCCGCCAGTGTTGCGGGTTGCGATGTTATCGGTGACCAGCGCATTCCGGCTGTTTTCAATCTCGATCCCGGCGACGTTGAACGTGGCGATGTTGCCCTGCACCGTGATGTCGCGGCTCTGACCGACATATATGCCCGCGTCGGAGGCGCCCGAGACGATCGATCGCTGCACGAGTACGCCGGTGCTCTCGACCGGATAGATGCCGTAGGCGCCGTTGGTGGCCTTCGGTCCGCCGGTCCATTCGACCCGGATCGCGTGATAGACGATGTTGTCTGCGCCCTTGGACTTGATCCCGTCACCCTTGGGGTTTTCGACCGCGAAATCACGCAAGGTGACATTGTCGCTGGTGACGAGCAGGCCCTCGCCGGCGCCGGCTTGGTTTGTAAAATCGAGAACGGTCTTGTCCATTCCGGCGCCGCGAACGGTCACCCCGTCGACATCCAGACTGAGGCCGTCGGTAAGCGCAAAGCGCCCCTCGCCCAATTCGATCACATCGCCGGGCGCGGCCAAAATCAGCGCCTCCTGCAAACGTTCCGCCCCGCCCGATCCCGGTGCCACGCGGTGCGTCTCAGCGGCGAGCGATGCGGCGGTGCAAAGCAGCACAGCGGCAAGTGCCATTCGGTTCATGATATTCTCCCTCTCCGACGCGCACTCTGGCGCAAGCGGGGGAGGAAATGCAAGCGTCAGGCGCTATGGCCTATCCGATGCCGATCGCGCACAGTCCTGCAGAAGTGGTGAGGACGGCAACAGCCTCTCCATCCTCGACACGGCGAAGGCGTTTGACGAGTTCGCCGATGCCGTAGCCTTCCTCGGGCTCGCCCGCCTGCGGGGCCATGCCCTGACGCAGCTTCCACAATTGGCCGATAGTCAGACGGTCGACCATCCGCTCCGCCATGCAGGCCGCGCGCTTCTCGCCGATGCCGGATTCCACCAGCGCGCCCTTCACCTGAAGTTCCACAAGCGGGTTGGCGAGGCCGGTAAACACCGCCCCGCCCGCCAGCAGGAGGACGAGCAACAGACCCATAATCAGCTTGCGCATTGCAGGATCAGTCCAGCGACTTGACGATTTCCTCGACCATCTTCTTGGCATCAGCCAGCAGCATGACGGTCTGGTTCATGTAGAACACGTCGTTGTCGACGCCGGCATAGCCGACCCCGCCCATCGAACGCTTGATGAAGAACACCTGCTTGGCCTTGTCGACGTCGAACACCGGCATCCCGTAGATGGGCGATGACTTGTCGGTCTTGGCGGCCGGGTTCACCACGTCGTTGGCGCCGATGATGAAGGCAACGTCGCACTGGGCGAACTCGGAGTTTATGTCCTCCAGTTCGAAGACTTCATCATAAGGAACGCTGGCTTCGGCGAGCAGCACGTTCATGTGCCCCGGCATACGGCCCGCGACGGGGTGGATGGCATACTTCACCTCCACACCCTTTTCCTTGAGCTTGTCGCCCATTTCGCGCAGCGCGTGCTGGGCCTGGGCGACCGCCATCCCGTAACCGGGGATGATGATGACCTTTTCTGCCTGTTCAAGCATGTAGGCGGCGTCTTCTGCCGAGCCCTGCTTGTAGGGCCGCTGTTCGCGCGCGCCTCCGGCTCCGCCCGCTTCGGGAGCCGCACCGAACCCGCCGGCGATCACGGAAATGAAGCTGCGGTTCATCGCGCGGCACATGATGTAGCTGAGGATCGCGCCTGAGGAGCCCACCAGCGCGCCGGTGATGATCATTGCCGAGTTGCCCAGCGTGAAGCCCATCGCCGCTGCCGCCCAGCCGGAATAGCTGTTCAGCATCGACACGACCACCGGCATATCTGCGCCGCCGATCGGGATGATCAGCAGGAAGCCGATGATGAAGGCCAGCACCGCGACCGCAAGGATCATCCAGCCCTCACCCGCGCCGCCTTCCGGCGAGATGGTGTAAGCAGCAATCAGGCCAAGGATTGCGGCCAGTGTGCCGAGATTGATGACATGCCGCCCAGGCAGCATGATCGGCGAACCGCCCATGCGGCCCGACAGCTTGAGGAAGGCAATCACCGAGCCCGAGAACGTGATCGCCCCGATGGCGATTCCGAGGCCGAGTTCGACGCGGCTGACCGCGAGGATCTGTCCCGCGCTGTCGACAATCCCGAAGGAGAGCGGATCGAGCCATGCGCCAAAGCCCACCACGACAGCGGCAAGGCCGACGAGGCTGTGGAAGCCCGCAACCAGTTCCGGCATTGCGGTCATGGCGATGCGGCGGGCGATAATCACGCCGATCGCGCCGCCGATGCCGACAGCGATCAGGATTTCGACGATGTTCGCGATGTCATGGGTCACCAGCGTGGTCGCGACGGCGACTGCCATCCCGATCATGCCGTTGCGGTTGCCCGTCTGGCTGGTGGCAGGGCTCGACAATCCGCGCAGCGCGAGGATGAAGAACACGCCGGAAACGAGGTAAGCGAGCATCGCCCAGGCGGGCGTGCCGCCTTCGCCGGATGCGGCGGCTGAAAGAATGGAGAAGCTCATCTCTTACTTCCCCTTCTTCTTGTACATCGCGAGCATGCGCTGCGTAACGGCGAACCCGCCGAAGATGTTGATGCTGGCGAGCACCACCCCGAACAGGCCGAGATACTTGGCAATCGGGCTATTGGCCTCAGCCGAAGCGATCAGCGCGCCGACGATGATCACCGACGAAATCGCATTCGTCACCGCCATCAGCGGGGTGTGCAGCGCCGGGGTTACCGACCAGACAACGTAATAACCCACGAAGCAGGCCAGCACGAAGATGCTGAGAATTGAAATGAAGTCCATGGATCAGGCTCCCTGAAGCCGTTCGTTGACGACCTTGCCGCCCTGCGTTAGCCGGATCGCATTGCCAATTTCCTCGTCGAGCACGGGCTTCCCCGTTTCCTTGTCCCAGAAGGCGCTGAGGAAATTGTAGTGGTTGCGCGAGAACAGCGCCGAGGCGTCAGCAGGAAGTGCGGCTGGCGTGTTCGCATAGCCGATGATCTTTACACCGTGGCGCACCACGACCTGATCAGCCACCGAGCCTTCCACATTGCCGCCCTGCGCCACCGCAAGATCGAAAATCACGCTGCCCGGCTTCATCGTCGCGATCTGAGCGTCGGTGATAAGGCGCGGTGCAGCGCGACCCGGGATCAGCGCGGTGGTGATCACGATGTCCTGTTTGGCGATGTGGCTGGACACCAATTCGGCCTGCGCCTTCTGGTATTCCTCGCTCATTTCGGTCGCATAGCCGCCCGAACCTTCGCCTTCGATGCCGGCAACATTCTCAACGAAGATTGCCTTGGCACCCAGCGACTGGATCTGCTCCTTGGTAGCGGAGCGCACGTCTGTCGCAGAAACCTGCGCACCCAGACGGCGCGCGGTCGCAATCGCCTGAAGGCCGGCAACGCCCACGCCCATGATGAAAGCGCGCGCCGCCTGCACTGTGCCAGCCGCCGTCATCATCATCGGGAAGGCGCGGCCATAGGCGTCGGCTGCGGCCAGCACCGCTTTGTAACCCGCAAGGTTAGACTGCGAGGACAAGACGTCCATGCTTTGCGCGC
Organism: Porphyrobacter sp.; assembly: GCA_041639595.1. Classification (GTDB taxonomy): domain Bacteria; phylum Pseudomonadota; class Alphaproteobacteria; order Sphingomonadales; family Sphingomonadaceae; genus Erythrobacter. Next base: position 49,344 of record JBEQBX010000004.1, on the reverse strand, counting down.
GGGTGATGCGCGGCATGAACTCCATGCTCAACGCTTCGTAACCGGCGGCAGCATAGGCATCGACCCGGTCACGTGCCGTGAAAGGATCGAACAGTGCCGCCACCCAAGCGCCCGGCTTCGCGCCCTTGAGCAACGCCAGATCGGGCGCCTGGATGCCGAGAATGATGTCCGCATCCTTCACCGTGGCCGCCGCATCAGCGACAGTGACCCCAGCTTCGATATAGGCTTCATCGGTGATTGAAGCGATCACGCCAGCCCCCGCCTCAACCGCGACGGTGCAACCGAGGCTTGCAAATTTCTTCGCCGTTTCCGGCGTGGCGGCGACGCGCGTCTCACCCGAGGCGCGTTCTTTCAGGATGGCGATTTTCACGTGCGCTTAGCTGGCGATCGCGGCGACAACGGCGAAAGTGATCACTGCGATCACCGGAACAGCCCATTTGAGCGTGCCCATGAAGCCCGTGTAGGTGGCTTCGGCCTTTTCCATGTCGTGAACAGTCATGTTTTCCATTTCCCCTTGGGCACCGTAACGCGCCGCAGCGCGATTGGTTGCCGGATGGTTGTCTAAAAAAACCGGGCCGCAAAAAGCCCCTGCTCGCTCCCGTATCGAAGCAGGGACGCTATCTCAAGTCACCTTTAATGAGAGTCATGGTCCGGCGGATCCGCGTTTGCCGATTTGCCGACCTGTCCCGCACCGGCACAGTCTTAATCCCGTTTTTACCTCCCCGTCTTATGCATGGGGTGTGATGTCGGATCGGGTCGTGGGCCCGGCGACCAGGAAAAGCGAGCGGCAGGACCGATGGCAGAGATGGATTGCCTCCCCCAGGCGCATGACGATGCACGCATCGTCATGCTGATCGATGATGAACCCGCGCAAGGCCGCCTCATCACCGCCATCGCCGCGCGCGATGGCTGGCGCACGATCGTTGCCTCCGATGCCGAGACGGCGATCGCCATGCTCGGCACGCGCGAAGGAATGCAGCTTTCCGCAATCCTGCTCGACCAATGGGTGCCGGGCGATGACGCCTGCCAGCTTATCGCCGAACTGAAATCGCGCCGCCCTGCCCTGCCGATCCTGATGCTCACCACCAGCGCATCGCCGCTGCTGGCGGTTGAGGCGATGCGCGCGGGCGCTTCAGATTACCTCGTAAAGCCGGTCTCTCCTGACCGCTTGATGGAGGCGCTGCGGTCAGTCACCACCCGCGAATCGCCCCGGGATGAACTTGCCCCGCTGACCGAAAAAATGTCTGCCAGCCTTGATTTCGATGCCATGATTGGCACCGCACCTGAATTCCGTGCCGCACTTGCGCAGGCTGCCAAGGCCGCGCGCGGGCACGGGCACGTGTTGATCGAAGGCGAAACCGGCACCGGCAAGGAAATGCTGATGCGCGCGATGCACGGCGCCAGCCCGCGCGCCAAGGAACCCTTGCGGATCATCAACCTTGCATCAATCCCGCCCGGTTCAATCGATTCGGTGCTGTTCGGCCATGAACCCGGAAGCTTCCCTGGCGCCTTCGATCGCCAGATCGGCGCTTTCCAGCATTGCGACGGCGGCACGCTGATCCTTGACGAGATCGACCGTCTTACCCCTGCGCTCCAGCAACGGCTGGCCGAAGCTCTCGAAAGCGGGATCATCCGCCCTGTCGGTGCCAGCTACGGCTTCCGCGTCGACGTGCGCCTGCTGGTGACGAGTAACATCGGGCTCGAACGGATCGTCGAAGCCGGGCAGTTCGACGCCGCGCTTGCCGCGCGTCTCGGCGCTACGCGGATTGTGTTGCCGCCTCTGCGGGACCGGACCGGAGATATTCCTGCGCTCACCCGCCACTTCCTCGCTCGCATCGGTGAACAGCCGGGTCTGAACCATCTCTCTGTGTCAGACAGTGCGTTGGCGCTGCTCGCTGCCTATGATTGGCCCGGCAATGTCCGCCAACTGCAATCAGTATTGTTTCGTGCCGCGGTCTATTGCGAGAGCAATTCGCTTGGCGCCGACAGCTTCCCGCAGCTTTCCGAGATGCTCGGCGAACAGGGCAGCGTCACTGCCGCAAGCGCGCATGAAGGCGTGGGCGTCATGCTCTACACCCCCGACGGCAACCTGCGCCCGCTGGAGGATATCGAGGCTGATGTGATCCGCCTCGCCATCGGCCATTACCGGGGCCGCATGACCGAAGTGGCGCGGCGTCTGGGAATCGGGCGCTCGACACTGTACCGCAAGCTTTCCGATCTCGGGATTGATAACGCCGCCTGATCGTCCTAGCCCAACGGCATGGCGATCATTCAGGATTTTGCAGGGCGCACTGCGCTCGTCACCGGGGCTGCATCAGGGATTGGTGCTGCCTGTGCGCGGGCCTTGGCAGAACGCGGCGCTGCGCGGCTGTTCCTCGTCGATGTCGATGGTGCGGGCCTCGATGAGCTTGATCTTCCTGGCGAGGTGCACCGCATAACCGGCAGCGTTGCAGATGAGGCGCTTTGGCAGGATTTAGAACCCCGCTTGACCGGTCTTGACCATGCTGTGGTCAACGCAGGCATCGGTTCGGGCGGGCCCATCGCGTCCATTTCGCTGGCCGAATGGCGGCGGGTGATGGCGGTCAATCTTGACGGTGCGTTCATGACGCTGGCCTCCTCCTTGCGAGCGATGGAGAGCAAGAGCGGCAGCGTGGTGGTGGTCGCCTCAACCACGGGGATGAAGCCTGTAGCAGGCATCGGCCCCTATGGCGTTTCCAAGGCTGCGGTCGCCCACATGGCCCGTATCGCGGCGGTCGAAAACGCCCGCAAAGGCATCCGCGTCAATGCGATAGCTCCCGGCGGTGTCGACACTGCGATCTGGGAAGGCGGCGCAGAATTCCAGGCCTCAGTCGCTGCGATCGGCCGTGAAGCCACGTTGAAGGCCATGGCCAAGACAACGCCGCTTGGCCGCTTCGCCTCGTCAGAGGAGATCGCCGACAGCATCCTCTATTTGCTAAGCGATGCCGCTGCCAACATTACCGGCCACGTCATGGTTTCAGACGGCGGATTTACGCTTTGAACGGGGGCTGCAAAGCCCCCGCCCCGCGCTTCACCAGCTGAAGGCCTGCTCCGCCAGCGTGGCACTGGTGTTGCCCTTGAGCGTCATTGTTAGGCGCCTGGCGTTCCAGTCGATGTCGACCAGCCCGTAATTCTCCTCGGAGAAGAACTTGGTCACGCGTTGGGCGTCAGGCTCGCGCGCAGTGCTGCGATCATTATCGTTGCCAAAGGCAAGATTGAGCGAGGAGCTGGTCAGCTCCCACATCGTTTCACCCTTATGGCTGGCTTTGTAGATGCCAGCTGCGTGCCGGTCACCCGACAGCAACACCAACCCGCTCGCCTTTCGGGCCGCCAGCGCATCGAACAGCTTCGTGCGTTCGGCCGGGAAGTTTGTCCAGCCTTCGAACTGGTGAGCGGTGGTGATGACCTGGGTCGAGGAAACCACGATCCTCAGATCGGCAGGCTTGGCCAGTTCCTGTTCCAGCCACGCCCATTGCTCGGTGCCAAGGACGGTTTTGTCCGCGCTGTCATCGGGCAGATATCCACCGAGCGGGGGGCGATCCTTGCTCCATTCGGCGCGCTTCAGATCAGACCGGAAAAATCGCGTATCGAGCAGGATTACCTGCACGCGCTTGCCGTCGGGGCCGGTGATACTGCTTTCGTAAACGCCCGGACGTGCGCGAACGGCATCGGATGACCCCCAAAAGCTTTCGAACAGCGTTTCAGCCCAGCGCCGCATCGGGAAGTTACCGCCTGCATCATTGAGGCCGAAATCATGATCATCCCACGTCGCCATCATCGGGAAGCGGGCGCGGAAATTCGTGAATTCGGAGTGCGAGGCTTGCACGGCATAGGAATGGCGCAAGCTCTCCAATCCGGCATCGGCATCCCAGCCAGTATCACCGTAAACATTGTCGCCGATCATCAGGAACATCTGAGGGTTCTGCGCGGCGATCTGCGCCCACATATGCTGCGGGGCGTTCTGGTGATTGCAGCTGCCAAAGGCGATGCGGGTGAGCGTCGTGTTGCTGGCGAGCACCGGGTTGGGCCCTGCCACCGGCATTTCGACCTGCGTCCGCAAGGCTGCATAATAGGGCTCAAGCAGCTGATCGGGCGTGACGCTGACCGGCACCGGCGTGTCCGCCATGACCGGGGCAGCAGCAGCAAGCAGGGTGGCGGCAAACAGCGAAAGTCGCATCGACAAGTTCCTTGGACGGGGCAATTGACCGTGTTGTGAACTAGCTCCGTGACAGAACTGAGGCTCTTAGGAAAGCGGGTTTCAGAGCGGCGGCAGCGCGCTGTAATCGGTCAGGGACGCATCGCGCAGGCCGCGCCATACATTGCGCGCCTGCACCGTCTCTGCGGCGTCGTGGACACGCAGCAGGTGCACACCCGCCTCCATCCCTTTGACTGCCAGTGCAATCGATCCGGCAAGGCGGTTACTTGCGTCTTCCTCGACCGACAGCGCGCCGATCATCCGCTTGCGGCTCCCCCCCAGCATCAACGGACTACCGAGCGCGTGGAACAGCGGCAGGGCGTTCAGCAGCGCGAGGTTCTCGGCCAGCGACTTGCCGAAGCCGATGCCTGGGTCGAGAATGATGCGCGTTTCTGCGATGCCTGCAGCAATTGCGCGATCCCGGGCGGCCTTCAGGAAATCGAACACCTCGCTCACCACGTCGGCATAAGCGCCGCCCTTGTGCAGATCCTCGCCTGCGCCGGGGGCATGCATCAGGATGACGGGGCAATCGGCATCAGCCACCACTTCGATCGAACGCGGATCGTAGCGCAGCGCCGACACGTCGTTTGCCATGTGCGCCCCTGCGGCAAGGCCAGCGGCGAGCACGCCGGCACGCCGGGTGTCGATGCTGATCGCGGCGCCCATGCTGGCGCAGTATTCGACCGCTGGCACGACCCGGCGGATCTCCTCGTCCTCGAAGGTGGCCGAAGCACCCGGTCGTGTGCTCTCCCCGCCGATGTCGATGATCGCTGCGCCCGCTTCGAGCATTGCGGCGGCGTGCGCGCGGCCTGCTTCCAACCCGTCGTGTTGCCCCCCGTCGGAGAAGCTGTCGGGGGTCACGTTGAGGATGCCCATGACCTGCGGCTGATCCAACCTGATGGTTCGGGAACCCAAATCCAACGGGGGGTGTATCTTCGCCAAGTTCGCCCATTGGCGACTTGCGTCTTCGGCGAGTTCTGTAGGAAGCCGTGCGATTTCAGCTGGGATATCCCCCGGCGTCCCTACAAAACGGCTGCAAACTTCACTGCGGTTTCGCACCACCAGCGCGAATTCCCGCGCATAGGCCATCGAGCCGCCCAGCCGCACCGCATCGCCGCCCACCGCCTGCGGTCCGCCGACCAGCGTCAGCGGGTGGAGATAGACGCTGTCCCCCGTCAAGCGATCAGTCCTCTGCCGCCAGCAGGTAGAGCTGCCGCGCCGCATCGATCGGCTGCACATCACCGCCCTGCTCGTAATGCCAGAACGACCAGCCGTTGCACGACGGCGCGTCCTGCAAATCCTTGCCCAGCCCATGGATCGAGCCGGACATTTTTCCGTTCGGGCCGCCACACTCCAGAGAGCCATCCGCCCGCACCGTCGCCATCCAGCGGCGCTTTTTATCGAAGAGCGTGCTGCCCGGCGGGATCAGCCCGGCTTCCACCACCGCCCCGAATGCCACCTTGGGCTGGCTGCGCGCGGTCTGCATCGTGGTGAGCGCGCTTTCATCGAGCGGCAGTTCCTTGGCGATCCGCTTTTCCGCGACGCCGCGGTAGAAATCCTCGCGCTCGCAGCCGATCCACTGCCGCCCAAGCCGCTTGGCCACCGCGCCGGTGGTGCCGGTGCCGAAGAACGGATCGAGCACCACGTCGCCCTTCTCTGTCGTCGCCAGCAGCACGCGGTAAAGCAGCGCCTCGGGCTTCTGGGTCGGGTGCGCTTTCTTGCCACCTTCCTTCAGCCGTTCCCCGCCCGAACAGATCGGCAGCACCCAGTCAGAGCGCATCTGGAGTTCATCATTCAGGGTCTTCATCGCGCGGTAATTGAAGTGATACCGCGACTTTTCCCCCATGCTCGCCCAGATCAGCGTTTCATGCGCGTTGGTGAAGCGGGTGCCGCGGAAATTGGGCATCGGGTTGGTCTTGCGCCACACGATATCGTTCAAAATCCAGAAACCCAGATCCTGCAGGATGCTGCCGACACGGAAGATGTTGTGATAGCTGCCGATCACCCACAAGGCGCCATCGGGCTTCAGCACCCGGCGCGCTTCGGTCAACCATTCGCGGGTGAATTTGTCATACACCGCCATGCTGTCGAACTGGTCCCAGTGATCGGTCACCGCGTCCACATGGCTGCCATCGGGACGGTTCAGATCTCCGCCCAATTGCAGGTTGTAGGGCGGATCGGCGAACACCAGATCAACGCTGGCGCTGGGCAGCGAACGCATCGCTTCGATGCAGTCACCGGCAAGGATGCGGCCCACGGGCAAATCGGCAGCCCGCGCAACTTCTTGCGTTTTTACAACGCTTTTCGCGCGTGTCTTCACCTTGTCTATTACACTTGCCACTTGGCCCTCGCCTGTCATGTCGGGATACTTATCCACAGGCATGAGTCTTTGAAGAGTCCGCGTCAAGCCTCTAATTTTTCGGTGGTTGTCCGATATGCTGCGCCCGCAAGGCGGAACGAAGCAGGACCGGCACAAGATGTTGAGTCCCCCGCCCCCGGCGGGACTCGATATGCGGGGTGTGGCGCAAAGGACTCAAGGCTTCGCCGCAATCGGCCAGCACGTCCAAACCGCCCCGTTCAGCGCGCGCCCGGCCAATCCAGCGTTGCCGCAAACAGCTGCTTGTGGCGCGCAAAGGCAGCATCGCCGATGCACATCTGGCCGACATAATGCGACATGGCGATGATCTTCGGGATCATGGCAAGGCGGGCCTGATCCCATGCATCGATGGCATCAAAGGTCAGGTCGGGCGCGGATTTGGCCTGCACCATCCTGGCGTCCATATCCTCGCGCAATTCTTCCAGCAGAGCTTCAAGCTGGGGAACCAGGCCGCCGGGATAGCCGCCCGGATGTTCCGGCAAATCAAGCACCGCGCTGGACCGCTGGTCCGCGGCGAGCAGCATGGTGTTCCACGCCTGCTGCGGCCACATCCCGCAATTGACCGCAAGCATATGGCCGTAAGGCCCGTTCCACAGTTCCCATGGCAGCATCGCATAGGCGATGACCGATGTGCCCGAAGGCATCTGTGCATTGACCTTGGCCAGAAAACTGCGCTGCCATTCGATTTCCTCGCGCTGGCAGGCATCGGCATCGGCCTGCGTCATGCGGTGATTGGCCGGACTGTCAGGATGCATCCCCATATCGCGCAGGGCATCGCCTGCGGGACCATCCCACATTTCTTCGGGCAGTATCCGCTTGGCAGGCGCATCATTGGCGACCGCGTGCGGCACAACCCGCGGCGAGCTGCCTTGCGTGACATTGGCCTGCGCGACATCGGTCTGCTTGCGTCCAAAGACCGGGCGGTAAATGGTCATGGCGTAAATTCCCTTCGTGGTAACACGTAGAGGAAAGTGGTGAATTTTCGGTTGATTGTCGCACCTTCGATAATGTGCGCCCAAGATCTGCAGGCTCAGATCAGCGGCAATTGCGCCACCGGCGCAAAGCTGCGGCGGTGCAGCGGGGTTGCGCCGTGCACCCGCAACGCTTCCATATGTTCGGCCGTGCCGTAACCTTTGTTGCGTTCCCAACCGTAATGGGGATGCGCGGCTGCAGCTTCGCACATCATCCGGTCGCGCCATTCCTTGGCGATGATCGACGCGGCGGAAATGGCCGGTTCGATCCCGTCCCCGCCAACAATGGCGCGCGCGGGCCAGCACCATTCGGCGCAGCGGCCATGCGGGGTCAGATTGCCATCGATCAGCACTTCGCGCGTTTCGCACCCCAGCGCGGCGGTCAGGTTGGCAACCGCACGGGTCATTGCCTGCATGGTCGCCATGAAGATGTTGACCCGGTCAATCTCGTCCGGATCGACCACCGCCACCGCCCAGCAGCAGCTTGCCCGGATCGCTTTGTCCAAAACCGCGCGGCGCTGGGCGGAAAGGCGCTTGGAATCGTCGAGCCCCGCAGGTATCGCCGCGCCCAGAACAACTGCCGCGGCGACCACCGGCCCGGCGAGCGGCCCGCGGCCAGCCTCGTCGACACCGATAATGATCGCTTCATCTGCGTGCCTGAAACCCGGAGTGACCCCTAGCATGATCCGTTCTGCCCGATTGCTCGCTGCTCTTTCCCTGCCCGTACTGACGCTGGCAAGCTGCGCCAACGCCGAAACGGGGGAAACCGCGCAAACCGCCACCGCGACCGCTGCCGCCGATGGCGCGCCCTATGCCGTCAGCGATGTGGCAGGCTTCGAAGAACCCTGGGCGATCGCCTTTGCCCCCGGCACGCCGATGCTGTTCGTCACCGAAAAAGCCGGCACGCTGAAGGTACTGGATACCGCCACCGGCAAGGTCGGCACGGTCTCAGGCGCCCCGCAGGTCGCCTATGCCGGGCAAGGCGGATTGGGCGATGTCGCCTTCCTTCCCGCTGAAGCCGGAGCGCCGCTGAATGGCCGCACAATCTACCTCAGCTGGGCCGAAGCCGGAGAAGGTGACACGCGCGGCGCGGCGGTCGGCAGGGGAACGCTCGCCTGCACCGCGGTGGATTCCTGCGCGGTCGAAGGATTGAAGGTGATCTGGCGCCAGACCCCCAAGGTCGAAGGGCGCGGGCATTATTCCCACCGCATCGGTTTTTCGCCCGACGGCAAATATCTGTTCGTCGCCAGCGGCGAACGCCAGAAAATGCAGCCTGCGCAGGACACCTCGAACACGCTGGGCACGATTGTGCGCCTGAACCTTGATGGCACGGCTGCCGCGGGCAATCCGCTGGCCGACAAGGGCGGGGTTTCGGCGGAAATCTGGTCGTGGGGCCACCGCAACATCCTTGGCATGGATTGGGATGCGCAAGGTCGCCTGTGGGAAGTGGAACATGGCCCGGCGGGCGGGGATGAACTGAACCTCGTCAAGGCGGGGGCCAATTATGGCTGGCCGATCCGTTCCAACGGCGAACATTACAATGGCGATCCGATCCCCGATCATGCGCCCGATGATGGCTTTGCCCAGCCTGCCGCAAGCTGGACCCCGGTGATCGCGCCCGGCGATATGCTGATCTACAACGGCGCGATGTTTGCGCCGTGGCAGGGGCGCGTGCTGATGGTCGGCCTTGGCAGTCAGGCGCTGGTCGAAGTCGCGCTGGAAGGTGAAAGCGCCCGTGAAGTGACCCGCCACACCTTTGAAAAGCGCCTGCGCGCCATGGAACAGGGGCCGGACGGCGCGCTGTGGATCGCCGAAGATGGCAAGGGCGCCCGGCTGCTGAAGCTGACCGCGCGCTGATGGCGAGCGCGACTGTCACCCTGATCCCGCTAGAAGCGGTCGATCCGGCCATGATCGAGGAAGTGCTCGACCGGGCGTTCGGGCCGGAACGCCATGCGCGGACCGCTTATCGGATCCGCGAAGGCATGGACTGGCTGCCGGGCCTGAGCCTCGCCGCGCTCGACGAGAACGAGATGCTGGTGGCGACGATCCAGTGCTGGCCGATCGGGCTTCAGACCAAGCAGGGGCAGGTGCCGCTGGTGATGGTCGGGCCGGTGGCGGTCGTGCCCGAACGGCAGGGCGAAGGGTTCGGCGTGGGCTTGATGAGCGCGATGATCGCCGAGGACGCGCGGCTGGCTGCGGGCAGCGGGCCTGCCCTCCCGCAGGTGCTGATCGGGGACGCTGGCTACTACGGGCGCTGGGGATTTTCCGCCGCGCTGACCGGCGGCTGGCGTTGTCCCGGGCCGTATGAAACGGACCGCTTGCTGGCGCGCGGCCACGGGCTTGCCGCGATGCCTGTCGATGGGATGCTGGGTCCTTGGGAAGGATGAGGCGCGGCGGTTCGGGGAACTAACCCCTTCACCTTGCCCGTCGCATCTGCCATCCCGTTGCCGCTATGCCTTACGAACCGCCCCCTCACCTTGACGGCCTGACGCTTGCGCAGATCGCGGAGCTGGTCGATCAGCGCAAGCTCCCCCCGGTGGAAAGCTGGACACCCGCGCAGGTGGGCGAAAGCCACATGGTGATCGCTGCCGACGGGACGTGGTTCCATGAAGGCGGCCCCATCCGGCGCGAGGCGATGGTGCGCGCTTTTGCAAGCCTGCTGACCCGCGACGATGCCGGGCAGCATTGGCTCGTCACCCCGTTCGAGAAACTGGCAATCGCAGTCGAGGATGCGGCTTTCATCGCCACCGATTGCGTGCGGGCCGACGGGGCGCTGGCGTTCCGATTGAACACCGATGACCTGGTGATCGCCGGGCCGGAGCACCCCTTGCGCGCGGCAGGCACAGCCGATGAACCGGCGATCTACCTCCATGCCCGGCGCGGGTGCGAGGCGCGGCTCAACCGTTCCACCTGGGCGCAGCTCGCCGAGATTGCCTTGGCCGAAGGGGCCGAGGTAAACGGCTGGCAGGTCACCAGCCAGGGCGCGACCTTCCGCCTGCTGCCATGAGCATCTTCGATCCCCTCGCCCGCGCTTTTGCCGAAGGGCACGCGCGCGACATTCCCGATCTGCTCAGCGATGCGCAGTTCGCCCGCGATGGCCGTGCCACGCCTGCCGCCGTGCTGATCGCGATCACCGATGACGCGCGTGATCCGCAAGTGATCCTGACCCAGCGCCCCCGCGCGATGCGCGATCATCCGGGGCAAGTCGCCTTCCCCGGCGGCAAGATCGACCCGGGCGAGGACGCCATCACCGCCGCCTTGCGTGAAGCCGAGGAGGAACTCGCCCTCCCCCGCGATGCCGTGCGCGTGATCGGCACCAGCGACATCTACCAGACCGGCACCGGCTTTGTCGTCACCCCCGTGGTCGGCGTGGTCCCGCCCGGCCTGCTGCTGACCCCGAACCCCGAAGAGGTCGAAGCGTGGTTCGAAGCCCCGCTCGCCCTGCTGCTCGATCCGGCCAGCTGGACCACCAACGAGGCGTTCTGGCGCGGGGCCAACCGCCGCTATCTCGAACTCGACTGGCAGGGTTTCCGCATCTGGGGCGTGACCGCAGCGATCATCGCCAACCTGTCGCGCCGCATCACGCTGGAGGCTTTGCGCGATGCTGCGTGATCTGAGCGACGCCGAATGGACTTGCCGCCCCGGACTTGCCGCGCTGACCGCAGCGCTGGGGGCCGAGAATATCCGCTGGGTCGGCGGAGCAGTGCGCGATGGCCTGCTGGGCGTGCCAGCTCACGATGTCGATTGCGCCACGCTGCTGATGCCTGCCGAAGTCATCGCCCGCGCCGGCCGCGCCGGCATCCGCACTGTTCCCACCGGCATCGAACACGGCACCATCACCGCAATCCTCAAGGATGGCCCGGTCGAGGTCACCACCCTGCGCCGCGATGTCGCCACCGATGGACGGCGCGCCACCATCGCATTCGCGCAGGATTGGCACGAGGACGCCGCGCGCCGCGATTTCACCATCAACGCGCTTTACGCCCATCCCGAAACCCTGGAAATTCAGGACTATTTCAGCGGGCTCGAGGATCTGGCCGCAGGCCGCGTGCGCTTTATCGGAGACGCGGCAGCGCGCATTGCCGAGGATCACCTGCGCATCCTGCGTTACTACCGCTTCCAGACCCGCTTCGGCGGCCACCTTGATCCGGCAGCCGAAGACGCCTGCGCCGATCTGGCCGACACCCTTAAAGGCCTCAGCCGGGAACGTATCGCTGCCGAACTGCTCGCCCTGCTCGCCCTGCCCGATCCCCATGCCACCATCGCCCGGATGCGGGAACGCGGCGTGTTGGGCGTGATCCTGCCCGAAGCCTGCCCCCCGCAAATCGCCGCCCTGTCCCGGCTGATCGCGGCCGAACACGAGCACGCCATTGCCCCCGATCCGGTGCGACGGCTGGCTGCGCTGCTTCCGCCATCACCCGATGTGGCAGAAACCGTCGCCGCGCGCCTGCGCCTGTCCAAAGCCCAGCGCACCCGGCTGGTCAGCGCGGCGGAACGCAGCGCGGACATTGCATCCGACCCGCGTGTGCTGGCCTATCGCCTCTCCCCCCCGCTCGCGATGGATCGCCTGCTGCTGACCGGCGGCGATGCCCGCGCATTGGACGGCTGGACGGTGCCGGTCTTCCCCTTGAAAGGCGGCGCGATCGTCGCGCGCGGGGTTACCGCGGGGCCATCGGTCGCGCGCATTCTGCAATCTGTCGAAGCGCGCTGGGTGGCCGAAGGTTTTCCGGGTTCCGCCCGCATCGACGCGCTGCTCGCCGAAGAGCTGGATCGACCCACCCCCTGACCGGCACGTTCCGGCGTAAACAGGGCGAAAACCGCGATAGAGGCGGGGCTGCGGCAATTGTCGCAGCTTCCGCACACAGGTTAACAGTGTGCCTGCGGGTCACCCCCTCGGGCCGGGTTCCGGTCCACTCGCCGCGGTCTCCCTTCTGAGCTGCTCGCGCCCGCAGATCCCCAACCGGACGTGCCGCTCCTTCGGTACGCCCGGTCATGTGACCAGGGAGTTTAATGATGAAGACCCTCAAGCTGGCGCTGGTCGGTGCGCTTGGCCTCATGCCCGTGGGCGCCATCGCTCAGGAAGTCGGCGCAACGATCTACGGCAATGATGGCATTGCTGTCGGCACCGTTACCGAAGTCAACGATCAGGTCGTCGTGATCGACACCGGCACGCACAAGGCCCCGGTTCCCGTCGGCATGGTGTTCGATGGCGACAAGGGCAAAAGCGTCAACGCCACCAAAGCCGAAGTCGACACGATGATGGACGAGCGCATGGCTCAGGCCAATGCCGCGCGGGATGCCAAACTGGTAACGGGTGCGGCGGTCGTATCGGTCGGTGGCCGCGCGGTCGGAAAGCTTGGCGCAGTGGACCTCGCCGCTGACAGCATCGCCTTCATTGCCGATCAAGGCGCCACGTTCCCGCTCAAGAAAGAACATTTTGCGGTGAACCCGCAAGGCCAGCTGACGGTGCTCTACAGCAAGGACCAGATCGCCGCCGCGGTGGCCGGCAGCCAAGGCAGCAGCAAGACTGGCGGCAGCAGGTAATGTCCCTGAGGGCTGCGTGAACGGCACGCGAGCGCAGCCCTTTCCCGCGCGCATAGTCCGGCGGCAAATGCGTCAGTCGAAACGGTTTGCCTTCGGGAAGCCCTGCGGCGGCATCCGCCCGGCAGCCCCGCGTGCCACCTTCCACAGCCGGATTTCCGTTTCGGTCCGGGTGCGGTCGCCCGATCCGCCCATCTGCCAGCTTAGCCCGTCAGCCAGAACGAAGGTGGTGGCATCAGACATGCCGCCATCACGGTAACGCTGCAACTGGACGCCCTGCCCGCGGGTCATGATGGGCAGTTCTTCCAGATTGAACACCACCAGCTTGCGGTTGTCGCCCACCACGGCAACGTGATCATGGGTATCGGCAATCGGGCGGATCACGATCAGCCGTGCGCCGTCCTTCAGGTTCACGACCTGCCGGCCCTTGCGCGTTTCGGCGAGCAACTCGTTCATTTCCGCAACGAAGCCCTTGCCGTGGCTGGAGCCGAGCAGCAGCTTGCCGCCCGGACGGTGCACCATCATCGATGAAATCGACGCGTCGCTTTCCAGATCGATCATGGTGCGCAGCGGCTCGCCAAAACCCCGCGCGCCCGGCAGCTTGTCACAGCCCAGCGTGTAGAACCGCCCGTCCGATGCGGCGAGCAGCAGCTTGTCGGTGGTCTGCGCGTGAGCGATGAATGCCAGCGCATCGCCTTCTTTATATTTGAATTCCTGATCCAACGGCACATGGCCGCTGGCCGCGCGGATCCAGCCCTTCTGGCTGAGGATCACGGTCACCGGCGCTTTCTCGATCATCGCGTCCATGCTGAACACGGCGGTCGGCGCGGCTTCGGCAATCAGCGTGCGGCGGCGGCCCAGCACGGTGTCCTCGGCGTAGTTCTTGCGCAGGTTGCGCAGATCGCGCTTCAGGCGGGTGCGCTGTTTGGCCGGGCTTTCCAACAGGGCGTTCAGCTCGGCTTCCTCACCCAGCAATTCGTCCTGTTCCTTGCGAAGCTGCATTTCCTCCAGCTTGCGCAAGGACCGCAGCCGCATGTTGAGGATCGCTTCGGCCTGCCGGTCGGTCAGTTCGAATTCCGCGATCATCACCGGCTTGGGTTCATCCTCGGTGCGGATGATTTCGATCACGCGGTCAAGGTTGAGGTAGGCGATGATGTAACCGCGCACCAGTTCCAGCCGGTTGGCGATCTGGTCCAGCCGGTGCTTGGCGCGGCGCTGGAGAATGTCGATCTGGGCGAAGGTCCAGCTTTCCAGCAGTTCCTTCAACCCCATCACCATCGGCGCGCGGCCGAAGCCGGGCTGAGTGTCGAGCACGTTCAAGTTCAGGCTGAACCGCGTTTCCAGATCGGTCAGCTTGAACAGGCTTTCCTTCAGCAGATCGGGATCGACATTGCGGCTTTTGGGAACCAGCACGATGCGGATCGCGGTGTCGCTTTCATCGCGCACGTCTTCCAGGATCGGCAATTTGCGGTCGGCAATCGCCTGCGCGATCTGTTCGATCAGCTTGCCCTTGGCCACCTGATAGGGGATTTCCGAAATGACGAGCTGCCACTGGCCGCTGCCCAGCCGTTCGATCCCGGCGGCGATATCGTCGGCCTCCTTCGCCTCGGGCGCGTGGAACCGCCCCCGCAGCCGGAACGCGCCGCGCCCGGTGCGATAGGCTTCGGTGATCGCCGCCTTGCTGTCGATGACATGGCCGCCGGTCGCGAAATCGGGGCCGTGGAAAAGCTCCATCAGGTCTTCGTGGGCAACCGAGGGATTGTCGATCAGCGCCAAGGTCGCATCGATGATCTCCGCGACATTGTGGCTGGGAATGCTGGTCGCCATGCCGACCGCAATGCCGCTTGATCCGTTGGCGAGCAGATTGGGGAACAGGCCGGGGAATATCTCCGGCTCGATCTCCTCGCCGTTATAGGTCGGGATGAAATCGATCGTGCCTTCGTCCAGTCCGGACATCAGTTCCAGCGCGGTGCGGGTCAGGCGGGCTTCGGTGTAGCGGTAGGCCGCGGCGTTATCGCCATCGACGTTGCCGAAGTTGCCCTGCCCTTCAACCAGCGGATAGCGCAGGCTGAAATCCTGGGCGAGCCGGACCATCGCATCATAGACCGACTGGTCGCCGTGCGGGTGGTATTTGCCGATGACGTCACCGACCACGCGGGCGGATTTCTTGAAGGCGTCGTTGGGGTTCAGCTTCAGCTGCCGCATCGCCCACAGCAGGCGGCGGTGAACCGGCTTCAGCCCGTCGCGCAGATCAGGCAGGCTGCGCGCAGTGATCGTCGACAGGGCATAGACCAGATAGCGTTCGGACAGCGCCGCATCAAAGGGCGCATCGACGATCGCATCGAAACCGTCATCGGGTGCATCGGTGATTGTGGGATCGGACATTGCTCCCGTCTAGCAACCCCGCGCCGCCTGAGGGAGAGGCATTTCCACAGGGAAAGCAGCCCGCCGTGCATCCCTGCCGCCCTGTCCCGGCGCACGGAACTGCCGCGCCGCGTGACCGATAGGGCTTGGACAACCCGCCATCAGGAGAACTCCATGCAACGCGTCCTCATCATCGCCACCGACGGTTTCGAACAATCCGAACTGATGCGCCCACGCGAAATGTTGATGGAAGCTGGCGCGCAGGTCACCATCGCCAGCCTCAAAACGGGCGAAATCCGCGGCTGGGACAACAAGGATTGGGGGGATAGCGTACCTGTCGATCTGACCATCGGGGAAGTCTCGTGCGAAAATTACGATGCGCTGCTGCTGCCCGGCGGACAGATCAATCCCGATATCCTGCGTATGGAACACCAGGTGATCGAGGTGATCCGCGAATTCGATGCTGCGCAAAAGCCCGTCGCCGCGATCTGCCACGCTCCGTGGCTGCTGGCCGAGGCGAACCTGATCGAGGGGCGTACTGTCACAGCCTGGCCTTCGATCCGCACCGATCTCGCCAATGCGGGCGCGGCCGTGGTGGATGAGGAGGTGGTGGTCGACGGCAACCTCATCACCAGCCGCAAACCTGACGATATCCCCGCCTTCACCGAAGCATTGATGGCGGCGCTGAACATGGAAGAGACCGCCTGACGCAAGGCGTATGATGGCCGAACCGGAAGGCCGCAGGGAACTGGCCAGAACCCGCACAGACTGGGCCGAACAACGCACCGATTGGGCGGAAGACCGCACTATCATGGCCAACGAACGCACCTTTGCCGGATGGATGCGCACGGGGTTCGCCGCGGTCGGCATCGGGCTGGGCTTCAACGCCCTGTTCGGCAAGCTGGAGCCGGCCTGGGTGCCCAAAGCACTGGCGAGCGTGTTCGTGGCGATTGCCATCGCCATCGTGTTCGCCGCTCAGGCCAAGGCGGCCGCGGTTGCCCAGCGGCTGGAATGTCACAAGGCGGCACCGATGCGCGGGCTGACCATGCGGCTGATTGCAGCGGCAATCATTGTTGCCAGCATCGGTCTTGGCGCGGCGATCTGGATGCTGCCGTAATTGGCCTACATCCGGCGCGCGTCGCTGCTTTCGGATGGAATCGCAACGGTCAGCCCGTCCATCTCGGCGGTCAGTTCGATCTGGCAGGACAGGCGCGAGGTGCGCCGCGCCCCGGCTGCAAAATCGAGCATGTCCTCCTCCTCCTCGGCAGCGGGCGGCAGGCGGTCGAACCATTCGGCGGCAACGATCACGTGGCAGGTCGAACAGGCCATCTGCCCCTCGCAGGTGCCTTCCAGCGGCAGCCCCGCCGCTTGGCCTGCGCGCAGCAGATTGTCGCCCGGTTCGGCGGTGACTGCGACCGGCTTTCCGCGCGGATCGAGGAAGGTGACGGTAATGCTCACAAGCCCTGCTCCCTTGCGGCGGCGTTGATGATCGCGGCGGCGGATTCGATGTCTTCAGCGGTCGTATAGCGTCCGAAGCCGAGGCGGATAGAGGACTTTGCTTGCCTGTCGGTCAGCCCGATGGCGCGCAGCACATGGCTGGGCCGCCCCGATCCGCTGGCGCAGGCAGACCCGGCAGAAAACATGATCGTGCGGCAGTCGCTCATCAACCGGGCGACATCCAGCCCGTTCTTGCGGATGTTGAGATTGCCGTGCCAGCGGTCCACTGCGCTGCCGTTCAACGCCCAATCGGCAAAGGCGGCCCGCGCGATGCCCCACAAGGCTTCGACATGGAGCATCTGTTCGGACAAGCCATCCTGCGCCGCCTGCGCCGCTGCGCCAAAGCCTGCGCACAACGCGGGCGATAGCGTGCCTGACCGGACGCCTGCCTCCTGCCCGCCGCCAAACATCAGCGGCGCAGGCAGCGGCGCATCCGGCCCGGTCCACAGCGCGCCGATCCCCTTTGGCCCGTGGCACTTATGCGCGGAGATCGCGATGTAATCCGCCGCCACCTCGACCGGCACCTTGCCGTAAGCCTGCACCGCATCGACCAGCACCCGCGCACCGGCCTGACGGGCGATATCGACCACGGGGTTGAGCGGGTTCCTGACCCCGATTTCATTATTGATCGCCATCACCGCGACCAGCCCCGTTTGCGGCGTGATCGCGGCGCGGAGCGCGTCCAGATCGGCGCGGCCATCAGGGGTGACGGGCAGGATCGTGAAACGCCGGCCCTGCGCCTCCACCGCGCGCGCGCAATCCAGCACTGCGGCGTGTTCGGCGGCGAAGGTGATGACATCGCCAGATGCGTTCTGAATGACGGTATTGATCGCTTCGGTCGCGCCGGAGGTGAAGATCACCGTGCCGCCTTCCGGCAGCAAAGCGCCGACGCGTTCCCGCGCCGTTTCCACGGCAGCCGCGGCCATGCGGCCCATCCGGTGCGGGCTATGCGGGTTGCCGAAAGTGTCGCTGTCCGGCCCGCCCAGCCAGCGCAGCATCACCTCGCGCGCTTCGGGCGCGAGCGGCGTGGTGGCCTGGTAATCGAGGTAGATCATGGGGCCGATACCCCGCGCCTCTTGTTTCCTGCACGCCATCCGGCGTGCAGTCCTCGCTGCGTTTCGCGCTGCGCGCGAGCAGCTGCGGGCGCGCAGTCGCGCTTGCGGTCCGTCCGTTGGCGGGCCGGGTTGTCGCTTTTCCCCGACCTTGCTGAAAAGCGGGCGGCGACAGTCAGCATAGCGAAGCCCAAGCCGCGCTGAACCGCTCCAGATCCTCAGGCGTAGTGTTCCACCCCACGCTCACCCGGATCGTGCGCGCCGCGACATCATCGGCCACGCCGAACGCATCCAGCACCCGGCTTTTCTTCAATGTCCCCGAAGAACACGCGCTGCCCGCAGACACCGCAAAGCCCATGGCGTCGAGCCGGATCAGCAACGCCTGCGCGCTGATGCCGGGGTGCGCGACTGCGATGATGTGCGAGGCCTGCTCGCCCGGCGCAATCAACTCGCCAGCGCCCGCCAAGGCATCGCGAAACGCCAGCCGTTCAGCATCGGTCGTGGCCCAGCTTTCCGCCCCGCCCGCCGCCAGCGCCGCCGCCATGCCCAATGCGCCGGGCAGGTTTTCCGTGCCCTGCCGGTAGCCACGTTCATGCCCGCCGGAAGGCTCCAGCAAATTGAAATCGCGCACCAACAACGCGCCGATGCCGATTGGCCCACCAAATTTGTGCGCCGAAATCACCACCATGTCGGCAGCGGGCAGCGCCAGCTTGCCTGCGCTTTGCGCGCAATCGGACAGCAGCAGCGCGCCAGCCTCGTGCATGGCGGCGGCCATATTGCTGACCGGATTGATTGTGCCGGTTTCCGAATTGCAATGCTGTACGGCGAGCAGCGTGTCCGGGCCAAGCGGTTCTGCGCCGGTGAAGATCGCCGCATCGGGCGCGGCGCGGAACACCGCGTCATGTTCGACCGCGCTGACGATCCGGCGTGTCGCCTTGGCGCGGTTCAGCGCGATCCACAGCGCCTCGCTTGCGCCGCTGGTGAAGATGACCTCCCCGCTCCACCCCAGCGCCCGCTTGATCCGCTCACGCGCATCCTCCAGCGCGGCGCGGGCCTTGCGGCCTTCCGCATGGGGGCTGGACGGGTTGGCCCACAGGCGGAAGCCCTCGTCCATGGCCGCCTTCGCCTCGGGCCGCAAAGGCGATGTGGCGGCGTGATCGAGATAGACCCGCTCAGCCATTTGCGGCCTCTTGAAAGCCCGCCGCGACAAAAAATTGCGAAAAAACCATCGCGCCCTATATAGAGCCCGCTTCCGCGCGCGCCACCCGGCGTTGTGCGGCTCCTCGTTTACAAGGTTTGCCGATGCCCTCCGTCATCTTTCCCGGCCCAGAAGGCCGTCTCGAAGGCCGTTTCTCCCCCCCGCCGCGCCCGCGCGCTCCGGTGGCGATGATCCTGCACCCGCACCCTGAAGGCGGCGGCACGATGAACGACCGGATCGTGCAGCGGATGTACAAGACGTTTGCGGATCGCGGCTTTGCCACCTTGCGCTTCAACTTCCGCGGCGTGGGCCGTTCGCAAGGCAGCTTCGATTCCGGCATTGGCGAATTGTCCGACGCGGCATCCGCGCTCGACTGGGTGCAATCGATCCACCCCGAAGCGCAGAGCACGTGGATTGCAGGCTACAGCTTCGGCGCGCTGATCGGCATGCAATTGCTGATGCGCCGCCCCGAAGTGCGCGGCTTCATCTCGGTCGCGCCGCCTGCCAATATGTACGATTTCAGCTTCCTTGCGCCGTGCCCAGCCAGCGGCATCTTTGTGCAGGGAGCAGCCGATACCGTGGTGCAGCCCAATGCGGTGCAGAAGCTGGTCGACAAGCTGCGCACCCAGAAGCACATCACCATCCACCACGAAGAAATCCCCCGCGCCAACCACTTCTTCGAAAACGAGATGGATGACCTGATGCGGTCGGTGGACAATTATCTCGACTTCCGCCTCTCGCCGGATTGCCCGATTAAATAGTTTTTTGGCGGCCTGCGGCCTCGTTGGCGTTGGGAGCCTGCGGGGAAGCTAGCCTGCTTCCCCGGCGGTCTTGATCTGCTCAATCGGCGCATTGCCGTTGGTGGTGGGCACGGTCCAGATCAGCACATTGATCACCGCGATCACGGCGAGCAGCACCATCAGCGCGGGGTTCTTCGCCTCGCCGGTGCGCCGCCACAGGGCAAACGCCCCCGCCACCAGCGCCAGCGCGGCAAGCATCACGATGGAAAGCACGATATCAGTCATGCCCGTGCCATAGCGCGGGCACAGGCTTTGGCGCAATTGACTTGGCGCAGACGGCTCGCCACACCTTTGCGCCATGAGAGAGACAACCGCCCGCTTCACCCGCCGCCAGACCCTTGCCGGGCTGGGCAGCGTTTCCGCAATCGCTCTGCTGCCTGCCTGCGCCGCCAGGACGGCGGCCCCTGCCAGCGCCAGCGCATCGATCAGCGGGCTTGATCCCGATGCCGCGCTGGAACGTGTGGCCTACCGGATGCTTGCGCACGAACCGGGCCGCGCCACCGGGCTGGGCGTGGACACGGGCGAATATGCCGCGTGGCGGTCCACCTTCGGCACGCCGGGCGAAGCAGGGCGCCGTGAATATGCAGCCACCTTGAAAGATCTTGTCGCCGAAGTGCGCGCATACCCCAAGGCTGGCCTGACCAGCGACCAGCAGATCGGTTTCGAAGTGGTCGAAACCGCCTTCTCCAGCGCGCTCGAAGGCATGGCCCTGCCTTATGGCGATGTCGCAGTCGGCAGCTGGCGCAATGCGCCCTATGTCGTGATCCAGAATGTCGGCGGCTATATTGATCTGCCGCGCTTCTTTTCGTCCACCCAGCCCTTGACCGCGGTGGGCGACGATGGCCCCTATCTTGACCGCCTGGGCGAAGTGCCCGCGATCCTCGATGGCGAACTCGCCCGCATCCGCGACGCGCGCGGGATCGGCGTTGTTCCGCCCGCCTTCCTCATCGACAAGGCGATCAAGCAGATGGAATCCGCCCTCGGCAGCGCGAAGGAGAGCTATGCCGGGCCGCTCGCCGAAGCCAAGATTGCAGGGGCCGACCGTGCCGCCGCGCAGGCCGAACGCATCACCGCCAGCGGGATTGTCCCCGCGCTGGAACGCCAGCTTGCCGAACTGAAGGTGCAGCGCGGTCTTGCCAAGGATGCCGCCGGCATGTGGGCGCAGCCGCGGGGCGAGGAGTATTACGCCTGGGCCATCCGCGCCTCGACCACCACGGGGATGACGCCGGATGAAATCCACCGTCAGGGGCTGGATGAGCTGAAACAGCTCCACGGCCGGATGGACCCGATCCTCAAGGAAATCGGCTACACCAAGGGCAGTGTCGGCGAACGGATGCGCGGGCTGGCGGAAGATCCGCGGTACCAGTTTGCGCAAGGCGATCCGGGCCGTGCAGAAATCTTTTCGTTCATCGATGACCGTCTGAAATGGATCCGGTCACAAATGCCGCGGGCTTTCAACCAGCTGGTTGACCCGCGCATGGAAGTGCGCCGCCTGCCGCTGACCGAGGAACCCGGCGCTCCGGGCGCCTATGGCGGAGCGGGCAGCAAGGACGGCAGCATTCCGGGCCGCTTCTGGATCAACCTCAGAACCACCGATCTGCACCGCAAGTATGACCTTGCGGACCTCACCTTCCACGAAAGCATCCCCGGCCACGTGTGGGAGGGCGAATATTCCAATCGCCTGCCGCTGATCCGGTCGATCCTCGCCTTCAACGCCTTTTCCGAAGGCTGGGCGCTGTATGGCGAACAGATCGCGGATGAATTGGGAGCTTATGACGAATTCAAGGTTGGGCGGCTGGGATACCTGCAATCGCTCGCCTTCCGCGCCTGCCGGTTGGTGGTGGACACGGGGCTGCATTCCAAACGCTGGACACGCGAACAGGGCCGCCAGTTCTTCGTCGAGGAGAACGGTTCCAAGGTCGAGGAAGTCGCCTCCGAAGTCGATCGTTACTGCAGCTGGCCGGGGCAGGCCTGCGGGTACAAGATCGGCCACAGCGAAATCGTCCGCCAGCGCGCCCGCGCCGAGGCCGAACTGGGCGCGGCCTACGATTTCAAGGCGTTCAACACGGCTGTCGTGCTGGGCGGCAATGCGCCGCTTTCAGTGATGGCAAACACGGTTGGCCGCTATATCGCGGAGGCCAAGGGGTAGGCGCAGCCCCGCTCCTGAACCTGCCGGCCTGCCGCAAAAATTCGTCGCAAGCCTATGGCGCTGCTTGGCAAAATGCATATGCTGGCACTGCTCGTCCGGGCGTCGCAGGCCCGGCCAAGGGGACGCACGCCATGATAGCCCGGACATTCCGCATTCTTGCCGCAGCGCTGGCCTTGCTGGCGGGCACTCCTGCGCGGGCGGAATGGTATGAGGCGTCCAGCGATCATTTCGTGATCTATGCCGACGACAAGGAAGCGGACATCCGCAAGTTCGCCGAAAACCTTGAACGCTATCACAGCGCCATGGAATTCCTGGTCGGGCGCGATGTCGAAACCCCCAGCCCGTCCAACCGCGTGACCATCTTTGTCGTCGGCGGACAGCGCGACATGCGCGCGCTGACGGGCGGCAGTCGGACGATCGGCGGCTTCTACATTCCGCGCGCCGGCGGCAGCCGTGCCTTCGTGCAGGATATCCGCAATACCCAAGGCTATCCCCACTTCTCCACCATCGTGCTGCTGCACGAATATGCCCACCACTTCTTCATCTCGTCATCCCCCTTTGCCAAGCCGCGCTGGTTGAGTGAGGGATCGGCGGAATTCTTTGCCGCTGCCACTTTCAAGGATGACGGCAGCCTGCTGATCGGCCGCGCGGCGCAGCATCGCGGGGGCGAGCTGGTGTTTGCCGATCCGGTGCATGTGCGCGAACTGATCGACCCTGCGCTTTATGAAAAACAGCGCAGCAAGGGCTATGACGCCTTCTACGGCAAAAGCTGGCTACTGTATCACTACCTGACCTTTTCGAAGGAACGGTCCGTGCAGTTGAGCCAATATCAGGTCAACCTTTACAACGGCATGGCGCCGCTGGCTGCGGGAGAGGCGGCGTTTGGCGATCTTGACGTGCTGGAACGCGAACTGGTCACCTATATGCGCTCGCGAAGGATGATGACCTTTTCCCTGACGCCCGACAAACTGAGCACCGGCAGCGCCATTGCTTTACGCAAACTGCCCGCCGGCGAAGGCGCGATGATGGCAGTCCAGATCAAATCGCAGCGCGGCGTGGGTGCAAATGAGGCGGCGGGGCTGTTGACCGAAGCGCGGGGCATTGCGGCGCGTTACCCCGATGATCCCGGCGTTCTGGCCGCGCTGGCCGAAGCCGAATATGACGCGGGCAATGATGCCGAGGCGATTGCCGCTGCCGATGCGGCCATCGCCCGCGATCCGGCGCGCACCAATGCCTATGTCCAGAAAGGCTATGCCCTGTTCCGGCAGGCCAGCAAGGCTGACGATAAACGGGCGGCCTATGCCGCGGCGATGAAGCCGTTCGAGGCGCTGAACGCCATCGAGAATGATCACCCGCTGCCGCTGATCTATTATTTCCGCAGCTATGCCGAACGCGGCGCCAAGCCGAACGAAAATGCGCGCGCGGCACTGGAACGGGCATCGCGGCTGGCGCCGTTCGATCAGGGTCTGCAATTGAACGCGGGGATGATGCTGATCAGTGAAGGCAAGCACGCGATTGCGCGCGATTTCCTTGAACCGGTGGCAGCCAATCCGCATGGCGGCGGCGCGGCATCGCGGGCCAAGCTGCTGCTGACGCTGATCGCCACCAAGGCCGATGGCGAGGAAGTGAACCTGCGCAACCTGCCCGAACCGGTGGACACCCCCGACGTCACTGCCGCCGGGGGTTGATCCTTGCGCGGGACGCGGTTCAGCTTTTGCCGAACAATCCCTTGGCCATGCCCATGATGTCGTTGACCGGATTGCCATCGCCATCCCGGTCCAGCATCGACGCGAAGTTCGACAGCGAACCTTCGCCGCCGATGGCGCCGACGATCTGGTTGAGCACGTCAGGCGAAAGGCCGGTCTTTTCGGCTGCCAGCGTCACGGTGTCGCCGTCCATCTGATGGGTCTTGCCCAGCGCGCCGATGGCGGTTTCGACCATCGCCGGATCAAGGCCGACCTGCTTGGCGAGGTTCACCAGATCGTCCGGCGCGCCGCCGATGTTCTTCAGAATTCCGTCCAGAATGCTCATGTTTGCGTCCCCTTGTTACGATTCGTTAGCTAACCTCAGCTAATGCATTCACTTGCAAATAAAAAGCCCCGCTCCGGTCTTGCGCCGGGCGGGGCTTTCCTCTCCAAACAGTGATGGCGTCAGGCGGCGACGGGCGCCGGTGCGGCCTGACGCACGCCTTCATCGACATGGGCTTCGAACTGCGCGAAGTTGTCGATGAACAGCTGCACCAGCTTCTTGGCGGTGGCGTCGTATTCTCCCTTGTCCGCCCAGGTGCTGCGCGGATCGAGGATCGTCTGGTCGATCCCGGCTTCTGCCAGCACCGGCACGTGAACCGGCACATCGAAGCCGAAGTTGGGATCCTTGCGGAACTCGACTTCGTCCATCTTGCCATCGAGCACGGCGTTGAGCAGCGCGCGGGTCGCCTTGATCGGCATGCGCGAACCGGTGCCATACTTGCCGCCGGTCCAGCCGGTGTTGACCAGCCAGCATTGCGCCCCGCCCTTGGCGATCCGCTCCTTGAGGAGGTTGCCATAGACGCTGGGGTGACGCGGCATGAAGGCAGCGCCGAAGCAGGTCGAGAAAGTGGCTTCCGGTTCAGTCACGCCGATTTCGGTGCCGGCGACCTTGGCGGTGTAACCCGACAGGAAGTAATACATCGCCTGATCGGCAGTCAGCCGCGCGATCGGAGGCAGAACGCCAAACGCGTCGGCGGTCAGCATGATGACGTTGGACGGTGCCGGGCCGAGGTTCTTCTCGCTGGTGTTCGGGATCGATTCGATGGGATAGGCGCCGCGGGTATTTTCGGTCTTGCTGCTATCGGTGAAGTCCAGTTCACGGGTCGCTTCGTCCATCGCCACGTTTTCGAGGATCGTGCCGAACATCTTGGTCGTCGCGTAGATTTCCGGCTCGCCCTCGGCGGACAGGTTGATCATCTTGGCATAGCAGCCACCTTCGAAGTTGAAGACCGCGGTGTCCGACCAGCCGTGTTCATCATCGCCGATCAGCGTGCGGCTGGCATCGGCCGACAGCGTGGTCTTGCCGGTGCCCGACAGGCCGAAGAAGATCGCGCTCTTGCCATCCTTGCCGACATTGGCGGAGCAATGCATCGGCATCACGCCCTGCGCGGGCAGGAGGTAGTTCAAGAGGCCGAACACGCCCTTCTTCATCTCGCCCGAATATTCGGTGTTGCCGATCAGGATCAGCTTTTCGGTGAAGCTCACCGCGATCACCGTGTCGCTGCGGCAGCCGTGGCGTTCGGGATTCGCCTTGAAGCTGGGCAGGTTGATGATGGTGTATTCGGGCGCGAAGTCGGCCAGTTCGTCAGCCGTGGGGCGCACCAGCAGGGTGCGGATGAACAGGTTGTGCCAGGCCATCTGGTTGATGACGCGCACGTTGACGCGGTATTCCGGCTGCGATCCGCCGAACAGGTCAGCGACGTAAAGTTCGTCCTGGCCTTCCAGTTCCTTGAGGAAATCCGCCTTCAGATTGGCGAAATGCTCCGGGCTCATCGGCTGGTTGACTGTGCCCCAGTTGATCGTGCTCTGCGTCTCGGCATCGCGGACGATATACTTGTCCTTGACGCTGCGGCCGGTGAAGCGGCCGGTATCGACCAGCAGCGCGCCATGCTTGGTCAGCTTGCCCTCGCCCTTGGCAAGAGCGTGCTCCACCAGCGCGGCCGTGCCGAGATTGGGGTGGATCGTGGCACGGGTGGTGAAGTTCTGGGCGGCAAGCGGGGTGGCGAGCGGGGTCAACTTACGTCTCCTGAGCGAAGGCGGGGGGTGATGTGCGATGGGACCGACCGGCTGCCGCCAGCGAATCCGCTCGCCCGTTTGTCCCATCCCGTAGCATTTACGCATACGTATGCAACACCGGGCGGACGAACGCCGCGTCCAACTGTCTTATCCCATGTGCAGCGCGCCTTAATTGGCGTTTGAAATGCCGTCAAACCGGCGGGCCATAGCAAATGTGACATGCGCCCAAGCAATGCTTTGCAGCCTGAGCAGCAGCCATTGCGAAGCCTGCGCGATGGCGCTACCCCACTGGCCATGCGATGGCGCCGGCAGAGAGGATAGCCCATGTCCGACAGCACCACCGAACCTGCAACCGCCCCGGCGCCGCCTGCGCCCGAAAGCGCAGGCGCTGACGCCCGCAAGCTTCAGATCGCGCTGGTCGATGATGATCGCAACATCCTGACGACCGTATCGATCGCGCTGCAGGCCGAAGGTTTTGCCACGCGGCTGTATTCCGATGGCGAAACCGCGCTGAAGGCGCTGCTCGACAATCCGCCTGATCTGGCCGTGTTCGACATCAAGATGCCCAAGATGGACGGCATGGAATTGCTGCGGCGCCTGCGCGAGAATTCGCCGCTGCCGGTGATCTTCCTGACCAGCAAGGATGACGAAAGCGACGAGGAAGCCGGCCTGCAACTGGGCGCGGATGATTACATCGCCAAACCGTTTTCGCTGCGTCTGCTGATCGCCCGTATCCGCGCCATCCTGCGCCGGGCCGAGCCGCTGGTGGCGGGGACCAATTCTGCCAACGCGCCCGAACCTGCCGCCGCCAATCTGCGGCGCGGACGATTGTTCATGGATCCCGCCCGTCATCAGGTGACGTGGGATGAACAGCCGGTCAGCCTGACCGTCACCGAATTCCTGATCCTTGAGGCGCTGGCCATCCGCCCCGGCGTGATCAAAAGCCGCAACCAGTTGATGGATGCCGCCTATCCTGACGATGTGTTCGTCGATGACCGGACGGTGGACAGCCACATCAAACGGATGCGGCGCAAGTTCAAGCTGGTCGATCCCGCCTTCGATGCGATCGATACGCTGTACGGCGCGGGCTACAGCTTTACCGATGCCTGACACAGCGCGCGGTGCGGGCAACAAGGACCTGCTGAGCGCGACCGGCCGTTTCGCGCTGACGGGCCGCATTCTTGCGGTCAACATCCTGCCCTTGCTGGTGATGGGCAGCGGGCTGTTCTACCTCGATTCCTACCGCACCCAGCTCATCAACGAACGCTTCAAGCTCGCCCGGATCGAAGCCCAGATCACCGCCGAGGCGCTGGCCGGTGCCGGCCGCCAGCGGCAGGAGGCGCTGCTGGTGCAGATCGGCAAGGAACAGCGCATGCGCCTGCGCCTGTTCGACACCAAGGGCGAATTGACCGCTGACAGTTTCGCCCTCGCCGATCCGGCTTTCCGCTTCAACGACATCAATGATGATGATTGGGAGCAACGCTTTTCGCGCTGGCTGGACCGCACCATCGACACCATCGTCAGCGCCGAAGCGGTGCAGGACTATGTGGAACCCGAAGCGCAGGATGCCGATGCCTGGCCGGAACTGGCGCGGGCCCGCGAATTGGGGCTGTCGCAGGTCCGCTTGTATGACTGGCGCGACGGCACCCCGGTCATCACCGCCGCTGCGCCGGTGGGCTTGCAAGGGGCAACCTTGCTGACGGTCCGCAACGCGGTCGACATCACCGAGAGCGTCCGCGCCGCGCGCACCACCCTGTTTGTCGCGATGCTGCTGGTGTTGGCGGCTTCCGCGCTGCTGTCGTTGTTCCTCGCCCGCACCATCGTCACGCCCTTGCGCTTGCTGGCGCGCGCGGCGGTTCGGGTAAAACAGG